>JAVEVA010000107.1:4834-8023 GCA_034005275.1 Thauera sp.
TGCGCGCGGGTTGCTGGTGTGCCGAGACCGCGTTCGGCCATTGCGGCACGCAGTTCTTCGTCGTCCACCATCTTGCCGGCGCCTTCCATCGCCGACAGCAGGGTCGCTTCGTTGTAGCGCGCCGGAGGCTTGGTTTGCAAAGCCTTGACGAGGATGTCTTCGGTGGCGACGGTTTCGCCCTGGGTGACCGGCACCAGCTGCGCACCGCCTTCCTTGTCATCGCTGACTGCAGCTTCCTTGCCATACACCGCCAGCCAGCCCGGATTGACCAGCACCTTGCCTTCGGTCTTGAAAGCTTCGCCTTCGACGCGGGTGATGCGGGTGGTGATCTGGTATTCGGCTGGTGGATAGAACACCGCGAGGAAGCGGCGGGTCACCAGGTCGTAGATCTTCTGCTCAGCTTCCGACAGGGTTTTCGGCAAGGTGCCGGTGGGGATGATGGCAAAGTGATCGGAAATCTTGGCGTTGTTGAAGATGCGCTTGTTCGGTCGCACCCAGCCCTGAGTCTTGATCTGTTCGGCAAACGGCGCGTACTCCGCCGGCAGATTGGCGAGCACTTCGCTCACCGTGCCGAGATAGTCTTCCGGCAGGGCGCGCGCGTCGGTACGCGGGTAAGTGAGTACCTTGTGCTTTTCGTACAGTGCCTGCGCCAGCTGCAAGGTGACGCGCGCAGAGAAACCGAAGCGGCCGTTGGCTTCACGCTGCAGGCTGGTGAGATCGAACAGCAAGGGCGATTGCTGGGTCGAAGGTTTCGACTCTTCGCTGACCACCCCCGGCTTGCCGGCGCATTTGGCACGGATCGCTTCCGCTTTGTCCGCTTGCCACAGCCGGTAGGCGGTGGCGTGTTCGTCACCTTCGACTTTCTTGAAATTTTCGTCGAACCAGCGTCCGGGGTAATGGCCGGCACTGGCGGCAAAGTCGGCTTCCAGCTCCCAGTAGTCGCGCGACTTGAACTTGCGGATGCGCTCTTCGCGCTCGACCACCAGCGCCAGGGTCGGCGTCTGCACCCGGCCGACGGTGGTGAGATGAAAGCCGCCAGTCTTGGAGTTGAAGGCGGTCATTGCCCGCGTGCCATTGATGCCGATCAGCCAGTCCGATTCGGCGCGGCAGATCGCGGCATTGCGCAGACCTTCGACTTCTTCGGCGCTGCGCAGATGGGTGAAGCCGTTGCGAATTGCTTGCGGCGTCATCGACTGCAGCCACAGGCGGGCAGTCGGCTTCTTGCCACCAGCATGCTGGGCAATGAAGTTGAAGATCAGCTCGCCTTCGCGTCCCGCGTCACAGGCGTTGATCAGGCCGGTGACATCCTTGCGCTTGATCAGCCGGGTGAGCAGCTTGAGGCGGTCTTCGGTCTTTTCGATCGGCTTGACGGCAAAACGGGGCGGAATCACCGGCAGGTTGGCGAAACTCCACTTGCCGCGCTTGACTTCGTACTCTTCGGGTACCGCAAGTTCAAGCAGATGGCCGACTGCGGAGGACAATACGTAATCCTCGGATTCGTAGTAATCCTTTTCCTTGGTGAAACCGCCCAATGCACGGGCGATGTCCTGTGCAACGGAAGGTTTTTCCGCAATGATCAGTTGCTTGCTCATGCTGTGCAGGGGGAGGGCTGGGCAGCTTGCTGGCTGCGGGTGGAAAGAACACGCGCTGCGTGTCGCGAGAGCGGATGATAAGGAGGCCGGCTTGCCGCTTGCAAGTCTTGTGCGCTCGTCTTCAGTGCAGCAGCGGCGCAAAATCGCCGTCCAGCTCTTCGCCGAGCAGTTCATCGACCATCAGGATATCGATGGGATGAGCGTGCTGCCAGAGCACCATCAGCACGATGACCTTGAGACGGCTGAGGTGGATGGTGAAGTTTTCCAGGGCGAGGGCACCATCGATGATGCGTTCGCGCTGGCCGGCGGTCAGTACGCCACTGTTTTCCAGCATGCCCAGATAGGCACGGCATTCGGTATTGAGCCGCTGAAGTTCGAAATCGCTGTAGATGCGTACTGAATCCTGTGCGGGCGTCATGGCGATGCTGGTGCGGGTTTCACGGTCGCGCAGGCTGGCGAACCAGTCGAGGGTGCTGGAGATTTCCTCCTGTTCAAAGCCGGCGACGCTCAGCGAATGGGCAAGCTGCTCGGTCTCGGGACAGAAATCGGCGTGAAAGTAACTTTCGTACAGGTAGACGAGAATGTCGAACAAAACAGCCTCTTGGAGAAACGGACGATAAGGGCGAGAAGGGCAGAGAGTGAAAAGGTGAAGCCCTGTTTCAGCGGCGCTGGACACGACCTCCGGGCAGGCGGGCGAGCAGGCCATCAAGCTCAAGCGGGAGCAGGATGGCGTAGAGGGCATCGACCGTCAAGTTGCAGCGTGTTGCCAGGCTGTCGATATCCAGCGGATCGTGGCCCAGGGTTTCGAGTACGGCACGGCTGTCGGCGTCGAGTGTGTCGAGCGCAAGCTGAGCTGGTGCAGCGGTCCGATTTGCGCCGCTGGCAGAGGGTGGTGGTGCTGATTGGCGCAAGGCGGAAGGCAGCGTGCTGCCCATGCGGCCACGCAGCTCTTCGACAATATCCTCGGCAGTTTCGACCAGTTTGGCGCCATCACGGATGAGGCGGTGGCAGCCGCGCACCAGTGGGGAATGGATGGAGCCGGGGATGGCAAACACTTCGCGCCCCTGTTCGCTGGCCAGACGGGCGGTGATCAACGAGCCGCTGTTGAGCGCCGCTTCGACCACCAGCACGCCTTGTGCCAGACCGGCGATGAGGCGGTTGCGGCGGGGGAAGTTGTGGCTCAGTGGCGGTGTGCCGAGGGGGAATTCGCTGATGATCGCGCCGCTGGCGGCGATGCGGCGGGCGAGTGCCGCATTGCGTGCCGGATAGATGCGATCGATGCCGGTGCCGATGACCGCGATCGTGCTGCCTGCGCTTTCATCCGCGCCTTCACTGGCGGCCAGTGCGCCAGCGTGCGCTGCGGCATCGATGCCGGCGGCAAGACCGCTGACGATGCACAGACCATGGCTGGCCAGATGGCGGGCAAAAGCTTCGGCATTCGCCTCGCCCTGTACGCTGGCGCTGCGCGCACCGATGATGGCAAAGCCGGGGCGCTGGAGCAGCTCGACCCGGCCTTTCAGATAGAGCAGGACCGGCGGATCGGCAATTTCGAGCAGTGTCGCAGGGTAGTGTGGATCGGCGAGGGTGATGAGATGAT
>JAVEVA010000025.1:0-16672 GCA_034005275.1 Thauera sp.
CATTCGCCAGATGCGCCGCATGGTCATCAATCGCCTGCAACTGGGCAAAATCCAGCGGCTGGCGCCCGCTGCGCACCCGCGCCTTCGCTTCCGCATCCCAGAACGGCTGCAGCTCGCGGTACAGCGCAGTGAACCGGCTCGCCAGCGGCGAATCGAGAAAAATCTTCAGCCGCCCCCAGTCGCCACTCGTTTCATTTTTGCCCGCCTGGTGAAGGATGTCCTCGAACTCATACAGCAGCTCCTGGGTGCGCCCGATGCTGAACGCCGGCATGATCACCGTCCCGCCATCGCTCAGCGCCCGTTCCACCACCGCCTGCAGACGGGCGCGACGCTGGCGGCGATCAGGATGCAGCCGATCGCCATAGGTCGATTCCAGCACCACCACATCCGCCTGCCACGGCGGCTGCGGTGCCGGCAGCAAGGGCGCCCACGGCGCCCCCAGATCGCCCGAGAACAGTACCCGTCGCCGCTGTGGCCAGGCCGCGCCGCTCAGCTCGAACTCGGCATACGCCGAACCGAGAATGTGACCGGCGCGCTGCAGCCGCACCCGGCAGCGCACTTGCGCACTGTCGTACAGCGTCAGCCACTGGCGATAGGGCAGGGGACGCAGCCGCCCCTCCACCAGCTGCAGATAACGCTCCACATCCGCCGCCCTGCGGCTGATGCCGAGCTGGAAAGCGTCCGCCAGCACCACCGGCAACAGCCGCGCCGACGGCTCGCTGCAGACGATCGGCCCCTTGAAACCCGCTGCCAGCAACCACGGCAGGCGGCCGCAATGATCGACATGCACGTGGGTCAGCACCAGCGCCGCGATGCGCTCGACCGCAAAGCCGATCTCCAGCTGCTCCGCACTTGCCACCCCGTCGGCCGAAGTCTCCGCCCCCTGAAACAGTCCGCAATCGACCAGCACGCTGCGTTCCTCGCCATCAACAAAAAGCTGATGGCACGAGCCCGTCACCCCGTCGCCGGCGCCGTGGTGGATGATGTTCACTGTCATTGCCTGTCTCCCGTCGTCACTGGAAGCGCACAGTCTATCTCATTGACATATTGATGGAAGACAAGCCTGAGTTCCCCAAAGAGGTAAGCCGCCCCGATTTCAAAGCCAGCAGGTAGAATGCACGACTTCGTTTTTCAGCCTTCCGTGATTCTCCTTCCGTGAGCTTCCCGTCGTGACTCCTCGCCTGCTGCTCGATGTGACACGCACCGTCGACAGTGGTCTGCACACCGGCATCCAGCGTGTAGTCCGTGGGTTGTGGCAGGGAGCGCGTGCGGCCGGACTGCCGGTTCTCGCCGTGCGCTGTGACAGCCAGTATTTTGTTCAGCTCAGCCACCTGCCGCCCCATTCGCTCGAAGGCCTTGCCCCCCAGCCTGCGGCGGACACTCTCCCATTCCAGCCTCGCAGCGGCGACATACTGCTGATGGCCGATGCCTCGTGGTATCTGGAGCCGCCGCCCTGGCCTGCGGTCGATCGCCTGCTCGCGGCTGGCGTCGAACTGGCCGGTTTTGTGCACGATCTGCTGCCTTTGGAGCAGTCACAGTGGTTCCGCCCCGGTCTCAAGGCGCGCTTTGCCAGCCATTTTGATGCCTTGCTTGCACGCGCCAGCCACCTGTTCGCCCCTTCGGAAGCGGTTGTCGACGCACTCCTTCCCCGCTGTGCCGCCCGTGGCCGCCACATCCCGGTCACCAGCCTGCCGTTGGCCAGCAATCTGCAAAACCTGGCACCGGTCGAACTGCCGCTGGCCTTGCGCAGTGCCAGCATTGGTGCAGCGGACTATTTCCTCGTCGTCGCCAGCATCGAACCGCGCAAAAATCATCCTCTCATCGTCGACGTCTTCGAGCAGCGCTGGGCCACTGGCGACCAGACGGCGCTGGTCCTGGTCGGTCACGCCGGTTGGTGCATGGACGACTTTGTCGCTCGCCTGCAGCATCACCCCGAACGCCAGCGCCGCCTGCACTGGCTGCAGGACATCAACGATCCTCAACTCGCCAGCCTCTATCGTCACGCCCGCGCTACCCTCTGCCTGTCACAGGCAGAAGGCTTCGGCCTGCCCTTGCTCGAAGCCCGCCAACTCGGCTGTCCGGTCATTGCCAGCGATTTGCCTGTGTTACGCGCCAGCGGCGGCGACTGGGCCCACTACCTCCCGCTGGACCCTGACCTCGCCCGCCTCCGGCACAAGCTCGCCACTGCACTCGAAGAGATCGGGGACAGAACCCAATGTCCCCCTTCTGTCATCCGTGACTGGCCGCAATGTGCCAAAGAGCTCATGAATGCAGTGAAACAATCCGCGACAGACCCCAGTTAAAACCGCCGCCGGTATTCATCACTGTTCAAAATGCTCTCGATCAGCTCCAACCGGCCACTTCGTTCCGTCACCCGTCCCAGCCAGGGGGGCAACTCGTCGACAGCCGGGATGCGCTGCAGCAGGGCGGCGTAGAGCATGATCACCGTGTTGCGAGCTTGCTGGGAGGCGATGTACTCGAACGAGTCGGAAAAGCCGAGCATTACTTCGCCCCGGCTCATACCACTCGCCAGCTTGTTCAGCCAGTAAACCCGGCCGATCGGGTCTGGATCCCGTTCGAGCACATTGCGGTAGACCAGGGTCACGAAGCCTTCATTGTCCAGTGCGCCATAACGCTGGCGAAACTCGTTTGAAGCGGCGAATTCACTTGCCACCTCAACCAGGCTCATCCCTTGCCCGGTGCTGGCCGCCATTGCCCCGGCGCTGAAATCACTCGCCAGCTCCGCCTGCAGCCAGGGCAGGGCAGTGCTCACTCGTGCATACACACCGGGCCGGCCAGCCAGCGCACAACCTTCGCCCCAGCTGGTGATTCCGGCCAGATACCAGCGACCGAGCGGATCGGCAACATAAAGCGGGCCGCCGCTGTCGCCCTGGCAGCTGTCTACTCCCCCGGCGTCGAAGCCGGCGCATAGCATGCTGTCATCCACGCTCGCCGACGCATGACTGCTGGCGCATTGCTCCCGGCTCACCAGCGGTACCCAGGCACTTTGCAGTACAGTGCTGCGCTCGCCCGCGACCTCTGTTCGTCCCCAGCCAGCAATGGCCGCCACCTGTCCTGGCGCCGCCAGCGTGTCTTCCAGTTCCGGCAGCAGAAGTTGCGCCCTCGGATGATCCAGTGCCTGCTCCAGCTGTAGCAGGGCGAGATCGTAGCGCAGGCTTGCCGGATCGAACTCGGGGTGCACGATGGCCCTGGCTACCTTCGCCACGCTACCCCCCTCATGCAGTCGCAGGCTGCCAGCACGTAGTTGCAAACCTTCCAACTCGCCCGCGCGCTGTGTGCTGCTCAGGCAATGTGCTGCGGTCAGAGCCCAGTTTCGGTCGATCAGATTGGCGGCACAGCGCTGCATCGCGCTTCCGCCCGGCGTCGAGATTTCCTCCAGCGCCAGCAGTCCCGACCACTCGTCCGCCGCCGCAGGTCCCCCGCCGATGATGTAAGCCATCGGTGGGCGGCCTGCCAGTGCTGGCTGCAAGCGTCTGCGCCAGAACTGTAAACCACCAAACTCGGGCGCCCGGTCAAAATAGGCCTGATATAGCCGGATCAGTCCGGCAAGCGGTGTCTGGAATTCTTCCATGTTGAACAATACATCGACCACCTCCGCCCAGCTCAGACTGCCGTTGCGCACTTGTCGCAGCAGGCTTGCCGCTTCATTGCTCTGGCTGGAGCGCAGCAGGAAATCTTCATGGAGCTGCTCAATGAAATCGGCATCACTCGGCAACGGCGGACGCGGATCGGGCGGTAACTCGACAACCTCCACGCTGACCCTGGCCTGTGCCTGTGCACCTTGGTCATCGCTGACGCTCAATTCGAACACCAGCACCCCCGCTTGTTGCGGCGCGGTGAATGTCGCACTCAGCGTGTCAGCATTCCTCAGCCTCACCGCGGTCCCGGACAACTGCCGCCACTGCACCCCGACCACTCTTCCGTCCGGATCACGAGCGCTGCCCTGCAGCAGCACCTGTTCGCCGCTGAATGCGCTGAAGCTCCTGCCAGCGCTCACCTCTGGCGGAAGGTTTTCCTGGATTGCACTCGGACGGAAGGCGCCCACCGCGTGGCGGGTCAGATCCAGTGCCGTCACCGCGTCAGCGGGACGAAACTCGTTCATCGGTACCCCGCAGCGCATCCCTTCGCAGAGTTGTCGTGGGTCGGAAAAACGCGTCAGCGGCGGTGACAGATAGCTCATGACCGTGCCGAACACATTGTCGATGCCATAGCCATTGGCATACGGATACGCACCCTGGCCAGCATCCGGCTGTCCCCAGTCATGGCTCAGCCCGAACACATGGCCAATCTCGTGGATGAAAGTCGTGTCATCGCAAAACCATCGCGAACCGTCTTCCGAGGTGCCGTCGCTCGTCACCGCAAAGGCATGAGAGGCCCGGAACGGACCTCCCTGATAAGCGCCCAACCAGGCAACGCCGCAGCCGTCATGAAAACTGCGGTTGAACGGGCGCACCAGAATCACGATGTCGGCTCCGTGCTGATCGCGCAGTGTCGCCAGCTCCCGATCACTTCCGATCACTTCCAGCATCTCGGCGTTGCTCGTCGTGTTGCGCCACGGACGCTCGACACGAGCTGCTTCGCGCAAGCGAATCGCCACTCCGCTATCGATAAAGGCCTGATTCCCCAGCGCGAGCAAAAAGTCCAGCCGTGCATTCGCCCCCGCCCGCCCCAGCCGGGTGACGAACTGCGTGTTATGCACCACCAGCAAATCAACCACCGTCGTTTCGGGCCCGGATCCCAGTTTCTCCGTCATTCCCGCCAGCCACGACAATTCTGCGTCCTGCCTTTCCGGCGCCATCAACTTGCAAGCCTCTTCCCCGCGTACCGCCTGCAGGCTGCCTAATTCCCCATGACTCAACACCGCAACGCCGCTGTCTTCAGTGCGCAGATGCAGCTTGCCTTCCGGCGTCTCGATGTGACCAAAGCTGTAGCCCTCATTGCTGCTGATCACCAGACGATAGTGTGCTGCCTGTTCGTTCTCCCCGCTTGAGCCGTCCTCCCCGTCAGTCTCGATCCTGCCAATCAACACCAGCGAACCGTTTGCACTGTGCTCGTGGCGCTCAATGATCGCTGCGTACCCCTGGCCACTGCCTGGCGCCTCCAGCCGCAAACGCGCTCCCGGCGGCTCCGCTGCCACTCGCGCCGCATCCAGCACCACCTGGCGCTGCCCGTACTCCGTCACGACCACCCGCCCCGTCCAGGGCGGCTCTTCAAACAAACTTGCAGCCGTGGCCCCGGCACTGAACGCCAGGCACGACAGCCACAAAAAAATTGGGGTCAAACCACGATTCAGCCATGATTTGGCCACGATTGCTTCCACCACCATTTCTCTCCTGCCTGCTGGGTTAGAATGCCGCTGCGCGTGCCCGGCAGTTCCGCTGCCGTTTGGTGCATTCTCCGCGCCTTCCGCCTTCCTTCTCTGCGCCTCACATGAATCTAGCTCTGCTCTGGAGTTTCACCCGCCAGGAACTGGTCGACCGCTATGCTGGCTCAGCGCTTGGTTTCGGCTGGGCCTTCATCCAGCCTCTGGTCACCCTGTTCATTTTCGTCGTCATTTTCGGTCAGATCATGTCTGCCCGCCTGCCGGCAGTCAACAACGTCTACGGCTACAGCGCCTACCTCATCTCCGGCATGCTGCCCTGGCTCGCTTTTGCCGGCACGCTGGGGCGTTCGTCGACCGTGTTCGTCGACAAGGCCGGCATGCTCTCCAAGGTCAAGCTCTCCCTGCCCACCTTGCCAGTCTTCATTGTCCTTGCCGAAAGCATCACCTTCGTCATCGGCTTTCTGCTTTTCCAGCTTTTCCTGCTATTCACCGACATCAATCCCAAACCGGCTGTCCTCGTCCTGCCCTGGGTCTTTGTTCTCCAGCAAATGCTCGCCCTCGGTCTCGGCCTCATCTTTGCTGTCCTCAACGTTTTCCTGCGCGACGTGCGCGAATTCGTCAGCGTGCTCGTCCAGCTCTGGTTCTGGCTCACCCCCATTGTGTGGGCGCCCCAGGCCGTGCCTGCTGGCCTGCTGGATGTCCTCGCCGTGCTCAACCCCATGCTGCCGATCACCAACGCCTACCACGCCATGTTCATCCCCGGCATGGAAATCGACTACGGCAAACTCCAGCTCACCACCCTCGTCACCAGCCTCATTGTCGGCCTCGCCTACATCCTCGTCCGCCGGCTTGAGCGTGACGTGCGCGATTTCCTCTGATCCCATGATTCTCTTTCTTCTCGGCGCGCTCGTCCTCAACGGGGGCGCCCTTGCCGGCCTGTATCTTCTGCGCCACCGCATTGCCCGTCTGCCTGATCCCGGCCTGTGGTGGCTTGCCGTTCTCACGCTTGCCATCCTCCTCACCTTCGAAAGCGCCCGTCGCCTCCTGTCATGATCGAAGTCGACCGCCTCAGCAAACGCTTCCGCTTCTACCGCCGGCCTGCTGACCGCCTGCGTGAACTCCTTCTGCGCCGAAGCTTTCACCAGATCCACCAGGCGCTCGACAACATTTCCTTCAGCGTCCCCAGCGGCCGCAGCCTGGGCATCATCGGCCACAACGGCGCCGGCAAATCCACCCTCCTCAAGCTGCTCAGCGGCGTTCTGCTGCCCGACAGCGGCCAGATCCAGCGTGGCGGCCGCATCACCGGCCTGCTCGAACTCGGCACCGGCTTCAACCTCGATCTGACCGGCCGCCGCAACATCGAACATAACGGCCTGCTCATCGGCATGACCGCTGCCGAGATTGCTGCCCGTCGTGAAGCGATCATCGCTTTTGCCGAGCTGGGCAGCTTCATTGACGAGCCTTTGCGCACCTACTCCTCCGGCATGCTGATGCGTCTTGCCTTTGCCATCGCCATCCACGCCGAGCCCGACACTTTCCTCGTCGACGAAGCGCTCTCCGTCGGCGACGCCCACTTCCAGCAGAAATGCTTCCGCCGCATCCGTGACTTCCGCGCCCGTGGTGGCAGCATCATCCTCGTCAGCCACGACCTCAACGCCATCAAGATGCTGTGCGACGACGCCATCCTCCTCGATCACGGCAAACTCGTCGAAGCCGGGGAACCTGAGCGCGTCGTCAACGTCTACAACTTCCTCGTCGCCCGCCAGAGTGACGCCGCCCTCGAACTCGAAGAGCACGACCGCGACAACACTGACTACGGCACCCGCGAAGCCGAAATCACCGCCCTCGAACTCATCGGTGATGATTCCGGGGCGGGCGTCGTCAGCAGCGGCGAGCAAGTCCGCTTCCGGCTCGGCTGGACCAACCGCCAGCCGCTGCCCGGCCTCACCGCCGGCATGCTCATCCGCGACCGCTTTGGCCAGGACGTCTTCGGCACCAACACTGCCCTCCTCAAGGCTGAACTGCCGCTTGCTCCCGGTGACTGGCAAGTCGACTTCAGCCTCGAACTCAACATCGCCCCCGGTAAATACACCCTCACCGTCGCCCTCCATGAAGACGAAAACCACCTCGACCACTGCTACCACTGGCAGGACAACGCCCTGCGTTTTGAAGTTGCCGGCATTCGTGGTCCGCGTTTCGCCGGCCTGTGCCGCCTCCAGCCGAGGGTTGCCGTTCTCCAACAAGCGGAACCATCGGCAACGGTCCCGAATTAAACGCCAATCACACCATGCACACTGATCCAGCCCAGCCTGATCCCGGCGCCGATTTTGATGCCGCGCAGGCCCACTTCCTTGCCCTCATCAACGCTGAGCTGTTGCGCCGCGAAAGCCTTGCCGCCAGCACTGACCCTGTGGCGACACACGGCGGGGCAGGGGAGGTATCCTCTGCCCCGCCTGCCGCGCTGCTTGACCTGACCGCTGCGCTGGCCGCGCTTGACCTTGGCATCCTTTACCCGCCACCGCCTGTTGTCGACCCGATCACCGACCCCGCCGCCGATCCTGCACTCGACCGCTACCCGCCAGCGGCTCCGCCGCCTGCGCCCGCACCGTCCGTCCTCCAGCGCCTTGCCCGCCACCCCCGGCTTGCGCCGCTGGTCCGTCGGCTCAGCGGTCCGCGCGTACTCGCCGCGCTTGACCATGCCCGTCGTCTGCCGGGTGGCGTCAATCTGCGTAACCTCAGCTTCCTCTTCGCTCACGCCCTCCTCATCCGCATTCCGCTCGTCAACCGCCTTTATCTCGGTTTGCGCGTGTTGCGCCAGCTGCCAGCGCGGGTTGCCGCTCTCGAACCCTGGCTCAACGAAGTCACCACCATCCAGCGCAATCTCAGTCAGCTCGTCGAGACTCAGACCAACAACGCCCTCTACGGTCTCGCCCTCAGCACGCGCCGCAACGACGACCACCTGCTCGCCCGCCTCAACGCTCTCGAGCACCGCCTGCGCGTCCACACTGCCGCTGCCGCCATCCCCACCCCCACCCAAGCGGTTCTTTCTGCCCCGTCGCCCGCTCCGCAACTCCCTGCCGAGCTGTACTACCAGTTCGAGCAGCGTTTTCGTGGTGACCCCGCTCTCATCGAAGCCCGCCTCTGCGCCAATCTCGGCCGCTTCACCCTCATGCGCGACGCCCAGCATCACCCCGTCGTCGACCTTGGCTGCGGCCGTGGCGAATGGCTCGCGCTCCTTGGCCGCCACGGCATCCTTGCACGTGGTGTAGACAGCAACGCCGAAATGGTTGCCCACTGTCAGGCCCAGGGGCTCACCGTCGAGCACGCCGATGCGCTCGCCTGGCTCGCAGCTCAGCCCGACCGCTCGCTTGCCGGCCTCACCGGCTTTCACATCATCGAACACCTGCCGTTCGCCGTCATGCTCCAGCTTCTCGCCGATGCCCGGCGCGTCGTCCAGCCCGGCGGTGTCGTCCTCTTTGAAACACCCAACCCTGAAAACTTCGTCGTCGGCACCTGCAATTTCTATCTCGACCCCACCCATCTTCGTCCCTTGCCACCTGCGCTGATGGCTTTTCTCTTTGAGTACTACGGTTTCGAACACGTCAGTATCGAACGCCGCCATCCGGCCGATGCAGCCGCGCTCGAGGCCGCCACCTTGCCGCCCCCGCTCGGCTACCATCTCCACGGCGCCCTCGACTACGCTGTCATCGGCTACGCCCCTGCCGCCCTGCCGTCGGCCGCTGCGACCGATCCGGTCACCGACTCTGCTCCCACCGACTCTGCTTCCTCCAACTCTGCCCCCACCGCCATCCCCTCAGCTGCGGAGGCTCCATGCATCTGATCATCTGCAATGAGCGGCTGCTGCCGCGCTTTGGCGTCGATCGCGTCCTGCTCCTGCTCGCCGCCCATCTGCAGCGCGCCGGCTGGCGCATCACCCTCATCGCCCAGCGTAGCGATCCCGCCCTGCTTGGCGAGCTTGCCCCCTGCCTGCTCACCCCGCCTGTCCACCACGGCCCCTATCACCAGCTCGACGAGACTACCGCTGCCTGGCTCGAACGCGTCCGCCCCCAACTGCACGTCGGCACTGAAACCACCCTCGCACTCGTTGGCGGCTGGCCGTTCTACCAGGCCATCAGCCACTTCCGTCGCTGGGGCCTCGGTGTGGTCGCCATCGACTGCGGCGCTGTCCCGCTCGACGGCTTCAGCGGCACCGGCCTCGCCGTGCAGCAACTGCTTCGCCACCTGCGCCGCGAATACCTTCCCGAAGCTCACCTCATCACCCCGATCAGCGACTTCATCGCCCGTACCCAGGCCCGGCGCGACGCGGGCGCCGAAGCCGAACTCGCCATCATCCACCTCGGCGCTGACCATCTCGCGGCCCCGCCCGCACCGCTGCCCGCCGTCCCCTGGCCTGCTCACGGCCCGCGCATCCTCAATCTCGGCCGTTGGGAGCACGACAACTACAAAAACAGCGCCGCGCTGTTCACCCTCGCCCGTCGTCTGCTCGCCACCCACCCCGACGCCTGCTTTGGCGTCCTCGCTGACGCCGCCGAACTTGACATTCCCGCCGATCTCGCTTCCGCCATCCTCCCGCTCGGCCACCCGGACGACCAACAGCTCGTCGCCCTCATGGCCAGTGCCGATGCCGGTCTCAGCGTCTCACTGTGGGAAGGCTTCAACCTCCCATTGGCTGAAATGCAGGCGCTGGGCAAGCCGGTGCTCGTCTTCAACTGCGGCGCTCACCCTGAAGTCGCAGCCCATCCGGCCCAGCTCTGCGCCGATGAACAAGCCATGAGCGCACAGCTCGCCGCCCTCTGCCGTGACGACTGGCTCGACCCTGCTGTCTGGCAGCAGGCCGTCGACCGCTTCCGCACCCGCTTCACCTGGCACCACACCGTCGCTGCCTACCAGTACCAGCTCGAACGCCTCGCTGCCACGCTCGCTGCCTCCACTTCGATTCCCGTTCCTGGCCACCAGCCGGCTCCCGTTTTCCCCCGCATCATCATCGACGCCTCTGCCTGCCTGCGCGATCCGGCCAATACCGGCGTTGCCCGCGTCGTCCGCAGCCTTGGCGCCAAACTTCAGACTCTTGCCGCTCCCTATGGCCCCCTGGCCCAGCCCCTCTTCGTCAGCTGGGACGCGCAACTGCACGATTACGTTTTTCCCACCGCCGACGAATACCAGCGCCTCGGCGCCTACGGTGGCCCTCGCCACGACACTGCCGGGCATTTGCCCTGCTCCCTGCCGCACCACCGCCTGCGCCTCGGCAGCTGGCTCGGCCCTCGCCACGCAGCCCATCCGGCCCATCCCGCCTGGCTGCTCCAGGGTGAAATCATCTTTGAACACGCTGGCCCCGCCCGCCGCCAGCGTGCCCGTGCCCTCGGCCTGCAGCTCGCCGCCCTGTTCTACGACGCCATCCCCGTCACCCATCCACACTGGGTTGCCGACCTCGCCATCCGCGACAACCACGCCGCCTACATGCGCGGCCTCGCCGATTGCGATCTCGTCCTCGCCATCTCCGCCGCTGCCGCCAGCGATCTTGCCGCCTTCTGGGCACAACAGCACATTCACCCACGCGCCAGCCTCCACGCCTGCTGGCTCGCCGGTGAGCTCACCGCCGCGCCGCGCGCCGCCACACCGCCCGTTTTGCCCGCGCTCCTTCCATCACCGTCTCTCGCCGAGCGGGGCAGGGCAGGGGCTCAGCTCAGTTCCCAACTCAGTTCCCAACTCAGTTCCCAGCGCACTTCGCCGCGCTCCCCCCTGCGCCTGCTCTGCGTCTCCACCCTCGAACCACGCAAGAACCACCGCACCCTGCTTGCCGCCTGCGCCCAGCTCGCAGCCGCCCATCCCGAGCTCGACTGGGAGCTTCACCTCATCGGTAATCGCTATGCTGGCGCCGATGAGCTACACGCCGCTGTCCTCGCCGCCTGTGCGGCCGATCCGCGCATCATCTGGCATGGCGTGGTCGACGACGTCACGCTCAACGCCCACTACGCCAGTGCCCATCTCAGCATCTATCCTTCGCTGGTTGAAGGCTACGGCATGCCCATCGTCGAAAGCCTCTGGCATGGTCGTCCCTGCCTCTGTCACCACGATGGCGTGATGGCCCAGCTTGCGGCGGATGGCGGCTGCGTCAGCGTCGACATGAATGATCCGGTCGCCCTCGCTGCCGCCATTCATGCCCTCGCCACCGACCCCGCACGCTACGCTGCGCTCGCTGCCGAGGCCTGTGCCCGCCCCATCCGCAGCTGGCGCAGCTACGCCCGCGATCTGCTCACCCGTCTCCAGGCTTTCGACCTCAGCAAGGCGTGTTCGTCCCTTGCCACCACTGACCCCCTCCCGGCCCACTGGCTCGACTGGCTCGACCCTGCCATCGCCGCCGCTGCCGACGCCACCGGCCTCACGGCGGAATACCAACTCTGGCACGCTGCGCTCGGCCCCATTCTCGCCGCCGCCCCCCACCAGCGCTGCGCCCTCATCCTCGGCCCGGTCGACTCCGCCACCCGTACCCGCCTTGCCCGGCACTTCGCCCAACTCTGGCACTGCCTCCCCGCACCAGCAGGCATGCCGTCCCGCCTCGCGCACGATTCGAGCTTGCCCAGCCTCACCGAAATTCACGCTGCCGAACTGGATGCCGCGCTGGTGGCCCTGGCCACCAGCCTGATCGACTCTGCCCGCAGTTCGGCCCTCATTCTCATCAGCGACCCCGAATTCGCCGCCAGCCTCTCGCCTGAACTTCTCGCCCGCTTGATCACCGCTCACGCATTCCTCATCCTCCCTGCCAGCTCAAGTCTCCCTGTTGCCCTCCGCCTGTCTCCGCCGCTGAAACTCCCCGCCAGGCTCCACCTCCATCATCTCGGCTCTGATACCTGACTGTTGCAACATGAAGATCCTCGTCGTCTCCAATTTCTTTCCCCCGCATTTCATTGGCGGCGCCGAGATCGTCGCCTGGAAGCAGGCCCGTGCCCTTGCCGATGCCGGCCACCAGCTCCAGGTTTTCGCCGGTGACAACCGCCTCGGCCGTCCTGGCTATGCCGTCTCTGCCGACGTCTACGACGGTCTGCCGGTCACTCGCATCGAACTGTCACACGCCGATTTTGCCCACGGCGGTCGTCTCGCCAATCCGGTTGTCGATACCCACTTCGCCCGTCTGCTCGACAGCTTCCGTCCCGACCTCATCCACGCCCATCATCTGCTCGGCCTTTCCCTCGGCATCCTTGAACAAGCCCGCGTCCGTGCCATCCCGCTCTGCCTCACTGTCCACGACCACTGGGGTTTCTGCTACCACAGCACCCGCATCACCACCGCCGGCAGTCTGTGCACTGACGCCAGCGCCTGCGCCATCACCTGCCCGCATCACATCGACGACGGCCACGCCCGCCTGCCGCCGCGCCTGCGTCAGGACTACCTGCGCTGGCAGCTCCATAAAGCCAGCGCTTTCATCTTTCCCAGCCACTACCTCGCCCAGGCTTATCAGGCGCTTGGTCTGCCCGCCGAACGCTGCGAAGTCATCGCCAACGGCATCGAACTGGCCACCTTCACACCGGCCGTCTCATCTGCCATCTCATCTGCCATCACACCTGCCGTCTCAGCACCGCCCCGGCTGCGTCTGCTGTTCATCGGCTACATGGGCCCACACAAAGGTCTCCCCGTCCTCCTCGACGCTCTCGCCAGCCTGCCGCCCGCCAGCCAGCAGCGCCTCCACCTCGATCTGGTCGGCGATGGCCACGCCCTGGTCGACTACCGCGCCCGCCTCCAGCGTGAGCTGCCCGCCCTCAGCCACCACGCCTGGGGCCGCCTGCCCAATGCCGAGGTCGCCGCCCGCCTGCAGTCCGCGGACGTCTTTCTCCTGCCTTCGGTCTGCCCTGAAAACCAGCCGGTCAGCATCACCGAAGCGATGGCCAGCGGCCTGCCAGTCATCGCCTCCGCGATCGGCGGCATCCCCGAACTCGTTTCCCACCAGCACAGCGGTCTGCTCTGTGCCGCCGGCGACCCCGCCGCGCTGGCTGGCGCCATCCAGCACTATCTTGATCATCCTGCCGATCTTGCCTGCCATGGCGCTGCCGGTCGTGCCCGCATCGCCGCCTTTGACCTCGACCGCCAGCGTGACCGTCTCCTCGCGCTGTTCACCCGCCTGCTTGCTTCCGGCGCGGCGTCGCCGTCCCTGCCATCGCCTGCCATCGCCTGCCTCGGTGCTCCTGATCCGCTCACCTTGCAGCGCTGGCAACCGTTCCCGCCTGCCAGTCTGGGCACTGCGCCCGCACTCCTTCCCGCCGGCTGGCTCCAGGCGCCTGTCGACCTGCTCTGGCTCGGCGCTTCCCGCCGGTCACAGCGCGCCGATTCCGCGCTGGCGCATGCGGATTGTTACCATGCTGCCGCGCGTCCGGTTCTCGTCGAACTTCCCGCCAACCAGGGGCTGCATTCGCGCCTGCCGGCGGCAAGTTTGTTCACTCATCAGCCGCTCGCCCGCGCCCTCGCGCTGGCTGCTCTCGCGCCGATCAATCCTTCGCAGCCGTTTGCGACCCCACTTCCATCCTGTCAATAAACCCTGCTATCATCACCGCGTGTTAACGATTTTTGTCGCATTTTCACCACAAATTTCCGCCGACCCTGGACTTGAGCCAAATATCTCAACCCAAGGCGGATTTTTGTATAGAATGCGACACGTGATAGGTACAAGGCTGTGCCGATTCCGTTAGAATCAGCAGCACAAGGCGCTATCCAGCAGGGCAACGGGTCCACACCGTGGTGTGAAGCGCTCTGTGAGAATTTTCAAACCAAGGAGTTTATACATGGCTACTTTTGCCGAACTGAACGAGCTGTACCTGGCTTATTTTGGCCGTCCGGTCGATACCGCCGGTGCTGAATTCTGGCTGACCAAGACCCCGGAGGAGATCGAAGCGGGTTTTGCTGCCTCGCAAGAATCCCAGGATATGTACGACGCGGGCACCCTCGAAGGCTTCATCACCCAGGTTTACCAGAACGTGATCGGCCGTGCTCCTGAAGCTGCTGGTCTGGCTCATTGGGTCGGTCGTATCGAAAGCGGTGACATTACCCGTGCTGGCGCTGCCATCGAGATCCTCCATGACGCTCTCGCAACCGGTGATGCTGGCAACGTCCAGAACAAGCTGGATGCAGCCGCTGCTTTCTATGCCGCTCTGGAAGCTTCCGGTAATGGCGCTGCCTACGCTGGCGCCGATGCCGCTGCCGCTGCCCGCGCTTTCATCGCTGGTGTGTTTGAAACCCCCGTCACGCCCGAACAGGTCGCTGCGGCGGTTGAAGCCGTCGTCGGTGGCGGCGGTGGCGAAGAGCCGGGTCCCGAGCCGGTTCCGGGCAATGAGTTCTTCCTCACTGCTGGTCAGGACGTCCTCAACGGTACTGCCGACAACGACACCTTCTACGCCGACGTGGTGCAGAACCCCAATAATGGTCAGCAAGTCAATAGCCTCGGCAGTGGCGACCGCATCAACGGCGGTGCTGGCACCGACACTCTTGATGCCGAAATCACTGCGGGCGCCTGGGTGAATGGCGATCAGGCCAACTCGATGGCCATCGCTCCGCGTACCACCAGCGTTGAGAACATCGTTCTCAAGGCCGTGCACAGCAACATCTCCGGTAACCAGGGCGCCAACACCAATTCCGAAGTCTACGTCGACGGCAAGAACATGGTCGGCGTCCAGTACATCGGTTCCGAGCAGTCCGATGCCAACCTGACGGTCAAGAACATGACCTCCGAAGGCAATGGCCACGTTTCGGAAATGACTGTCGGCATGAAGTACACCGGCAACAAAGACACCCATTGGGATGCCTCGAACTTCAAGGTGCTGTTCGATCAGGACTACCTCACCACCGACAGCGCCCGCAAGACCGGCATCTTCTATGACATCCTCAATCAGGATGCCTATGATGCCAATGTCAACCAGCCGCTGAGGGACTATCCGCTCGGCGCGATCAACTTCTGGATTCGCCCGACCGGCGACGCGGGTGAAGGCACCAAGTATACCCTCGACGTTTCTGAAGCTGACATGGTGGGCATCAACACCCACGCCCAGCTCGTCACCCTGCTGAACGGCAAGCTTGCTGCCCTCATCGCAACCAAGCCCGAGCTCGCTGGCCTCGTCTTCCAGACTGAAGGCGCCAACAGTTTCTCCGACACCAACGGCCGCACCAGCGTCCGCATCGACCTCATTGACAACAATGCGGCTGGTCGCGAACTGCACAAGGGTACCGTCAGCCAGGCTGAAGACTCCGAAGGTGGCAACATCTACTGGCGTCGTGGTTCGCTTGAGGACGAAGTCAGCCAGAACCCGGTCTCGATCAACGTCGAGCTCGAAAAAGTTGGTCTCACCGGTCGCGGCGGCGAACTGGTCATCGGTTCGATGAACAAGGCTGGTGCAGACGACAACGAGTGGAAGGGTAACAGCGGTATCACCGTGACTGACACCAAGCAGGGCTTTGACGAGTTCAACGTCAAGGTGCTCGGCAGCAACGCCGAATCCAGCTGGCTGAGCACCATCCGCTCGACCAATAACACCCTGCATACCATCAACATCGAGTCGGCTGCCGGCAAGAAAGGTGGCAAGGCGGGTGACTGGGCTGATCTGTATGTCGATTCGATCAAAGACATCAAGACCCTTGATGCCAGCGCATTCCAGGGTGATCTGACGGTGGGTGCTGTCATTACTGATGAGTCGATTAACAAATACCTTGGCAACGACCTCCTTTCTGGCGGCGTCAGCAGGGGTGCGCGTGGTGCCAACGACATCGTCAAGTTTGACTACGATGGTGGCGTAGGTGACGATGACATCGTTGTGTCGATCGATGGTGGGGTGATTCTCAACGGCTACGGCACCTATGGCGGTTGGGATTTCAATGGCTTCCTGCCCGCTGCGCGCAAGTTCGAGATGGAAATCGACGGCAACAACGGTGACGACTGGATTGAAGTCAACGTCAGCCCGAGTGAAGGTTACTACAGTGGCACCGTGTCGGGTGTTGGTGCGGCGACCGGTGTTAGTGGTGTCGATGTGACTTGGGGTAATGGCTGGTCCGGTATCACCATCAACGGTGGCAACGGTGATGACGTCATCGTGCTCGAACAAGATGCTTGGACGAGCACCTCGGGCACCCTGTACGAGGAGTTCGGCTGGAGCTTCAACGTTGCTTTCAACGGCAACTTTGGCCTCGATACCATCGTCAACTTCACCAGTGGCGAACAGGAGTACACCAACGAAGTGCAGCTCATCGACTTCAATGGCGTGATCCTGCATCCGGAGTATGCTGCCGATCCGGGCGCGACCCCGCCGCTTGCAGAGTTCAAGGGCGAAATCC
>JAVEVA010000025.1:16772-38175 GCA_034005275.1 Thauera sp.
ACCAGTGGCGAACAGGAGTACACCAACGAAGTGCAGCTCATCGACTTCAATGGCGTGATCCTGCATCCGGAGTATGCTGCCGATCCGGGCGCGACCCCGCCGCTTGCAGAGTTCAAGGGCGAAATCCTTGAGCTGGTGATTGATGGCAAGACCTATCAGTACCAGAACAACAACGGAGCTGATGAAGGTGTGAATCAGATCGTTGCGCTGACCGCAGGCGATTTCACCCTCAAGGGCAGCTCGCCGGCTACCTCGCTGGCAGATGCAGGCTACGCCTTCATCGGTGACGCTGTTACGGGTACTGTCCAGATCATCGACACGGATCCGGCCAAGGGTAACAACGACATCGCCACCATCACCACCAGCATCACCAACCTTGATCCGCTGCACTACAACACCGGTGAAACTGGTGTCAGCATCGCAGGTCCGGTGGCTGATACCATTCAGCACGGCGGCTATGCCACCAAGTCCTACGACTTCCTTGACTTCAGTGCTTACAATGTAAAGGCTGTGGTATGGGATTCGTACGACAACCTGGCTGGTCTGTCGGCAGCGGTTGATGGCGGTACCGCCAACGGTGCAACGCTTGGTGTGACGGCCGGTGATGCCACGTATCTGGCAGTTGGCGACCGCGTGATCTGGATCAATGAGACCACGCATACCAACGGCCTCTACGACGTTTTCACCACCACCGTGAAGACCGCAGCAACTGCTGCGGACGATGCAGTGTTCAACACCGCGACCAAGGTCGGCACCATCCAGTTCCTGGATAATGATGGTCTGACCGTTGAACAGCAGTTCGACGCCAGCAACTTCATCTTCTGATGAGCTGAGTCAAACAGCGTTCAATGCGCAAACCCCCGCCTGGCAACAGGCGGGGGTTTTCTTTTTTCTCACCGGGGACGAAGTCTCCATTACGGTTTACAATCGCCAGTTGGCTTCCATCAGGCTTGTGCCCGTCATGTCAGATTTCCAACCTGTTTCCCGCAGCGCTTTTGCAGCGCGGCGCTTTCAGCGCTTTTCCACTTATCGCCATGCGGCAGACCGCACCGTGGTGGCGCTTGCCGCTCAGGAGATCAATCAGGCCTGTACCAGCATGCCGATCTGCTTTATCGAAGCACCGGACGGAAGCGGGCTGACGACCGTTGCTTTGCTGGGGCTGCTGGCAGGGCAGAATCTGTATGTTGCGCCTGATGGTCGCTGGATTGGTCCTTATATCCCCGCTTTGCTGCGCGTCTGGCCATTCAGCCTGGCGCGTGCGGACGACAAGCAGTTGCTGTGCGTCGACGTGGCAAGTGGCTTGATCAGCGAGGGTGATGCTGGCGAGCGGTTTTATGAAGACGACGGCGAGCCCAGTCACTTCACCTTGCAAACCCTCGAAGCACTCAAACAGCATCAGGCAGGTACGCGCAGCTTGCAGCGTCTGGTCGCCGCCTTGCAGGCTGAACAGCTCATCACCCCCTGGCTGTTGAAAGTGCCGGTTGCGGGGGCGGAGCGTAGCCTGAGTGGTTTGTGGCGAATTGACGAGCAGCGCCTGGCCGATCTGCCGCCGGATGCGCTTGCCCGTATTCATCAGGCTGGCGCCTTGCCGCTGGTTTATAGTCAGTTGATTTCGATGCAGCATGCACGTCTGCTGGTCAAGTTCGCCGGTGAATTGCAGCGGGCCGAACTGGCCCAGCGGCAGGCAGCAAGCTCTTCGCTCATGCCGACAAAAGACGGTGAGCTTGATCTTGAATTTCTCAACAAGAGCGATACGCTCAGTTTTGGCTGAGCACGGCGCATACGTTTATGAGCAAACGGCGTAAAAACGGCAACCGTAAAAACGGCAGCAATAGAGGGCAGATTCCTGCTGTCCGCCCGGCTGCTGATCTGTGGGGAATTGCCCGGCAATTGATCGGTCAAGGGCGCCATAGCGAAGCGATTACTGCTTTCGAGCAGTTGTTGCGTCAGCGTCCGGATGATACGGCGGCGATGCTTGCGCTTGGCGGTTTGCTGCTCCAGGCCAGTGAGTTCGCGCGTGCTTTGCCCTGGCTGGAGCAGGCTGTGCAGCGCGCACCCGAACAGGAAGGTGCGCACAGTAATCTGGGTGTGGCCTACCGGGCTTTGGGGCGTCATGAAGACGCTCTGATCGCTTATGATCGCGTGTTGCAGCTGAATCCTGCTGCGGCCAATGCCTGGAATAACCGCGCCAATGTCCTGCGCGATCTGGGCCGAAAGGCGGAAGCGGTCAGCCATTATCGTCAAGCGCTTGTTCATCGGCCAGACGATCGGCAGGCCGCGCTGAACCTCGCTGAACTCCTCGTGCAGCAGGAGCAGTTCGGCGAGGCACTGTCGGTGCTCAATCTGCTGCTGGACCATCATCCCGATATGGCTCAGGCGCTGGCATTACGAGCGTCGGTACATTTCCAGCTCGGCGATTACCAGGCGGCCGGCAACGATTTTGATCGTGCACGCCAGCTTCAGCCTGACGCGGTGCCCGTGTTGAATCATCTTGGCGCCTGCCTGCTTGCCAGCCACCGCTATGCAGATGCGCTGTCGATCTTTGCCCGGATCGCAAAGCTCGATCCGCAAGCGGTTGCGCCGTGGGTGAATCAAGGCAAGGTGTTGCTCGCCATGGGGCGGCCGGAGCCGGCACTGGTGGCGCTGCAGCATGCGCTTGAGCGTGATCCGCAGCATGTCGACGCCTGGCTTGGCCAGGCACACGCCCTGGAACGCTTGGGGCGCACTGCGCAGGCGCTACTTGCCCTGGAGCGCGCCAATCAGCTGCAGCCGGATAATCCTGCTGCCTTGCTCGAGTGGGCGGATGCGCTGCGCCGCGACGGCCAGCTGGCTCAGGCTTTGGCCGCACACCGTCGCGCATTTGAACTCACACCCGATGATGCCAATGCGCGTTCGGGACTGGCGCTGTCCCTTGCCGATCTTGGGCAGCATGCAGAGGCTTTGCAGCACATGGCTGTCGCCTTGCGCCAGGCGCCGGAAGAGCATCGGGTGCGCTACTCGGCCGGCGCCGTGTTGCGCCGCACGGGTCACCTTGATGAAGCTGCGGCCCAACTGCAACAGGCGATCGTCCTGCGCTGGGCGAAGCTGCGTTCGACTCCCAATCTGTCCACGGCACCCGATAGCGCTCGCGGTGTGCCGGCGGTCAAGCTGGCGGGGGATGCCCTGCTTGATCTGCACGCCCTGCTGCAAGCTCATCAAATTCCCTGGATGCTGTGCAAGGGCGCTTTACTGGGTATTCATCGTGACGGCGATCTGCCGCCCACCGCCAAGGACATGGATATTGCCCTGCCATGGCAGCTGAACCGTGACCAGATGCTGGAGCTGTTTCGTCGCAGCGAGCATTTCAGCATTTACAAGGAAGGCAGCCTGAACGATGCGGAGAAGCTGTGGAAACCTGCAGTAGTGCATACCAGGTCCAAAGTTGCCATTGATCTCTATTTCTGTCATCCCGACGGAGATGATCTGCTGTTCGGCTTTCACCATCTGCCGACACCGATGTTATGGCGCCACAAGGCGATGCGCCCAGGCTCCATTCGCTATCGTGGCGTTGACCTGCCCGCGCCAGCAGATCCCGACCGTTATCTGAGCGAAATTTACGGTCCTGACTGGCGCACACCTGATGGCTGTTTTGACTCCACGGTCTCGGGTTACAACATCGAGCCTGCCAGTCGCCCCATCTCTCGCGTGGTCGGCTATCTTCGTCTGTACGGCCTGCTTGGTACCCACACCTGGGCTAAAGCCGCCTGTTATTGTCGCCAACTCCGCGCGCATGACGATTTCCCCTGGTTGCAGCAGTTGCACGACTGGTGCCTGAGCGTGAATCAAGAGCGAAACCGGATTGGATCAGCGGCCAGCGGCAACTCAGCGTGATCGGCACATCACATAAAAATAATTATGGTTGCTAGAAGCGATTGACAACTGTTGTCAAATTTCAGTACGCTGTCGAAACTATGAGCCGAAACACACTCAGCTTTGCCTTGCCGGAAACGATGCGCGCTTATATTGATGCGCGCGTAGCCTCTGGTCACTACGGCAACACCAGCGAATACATCCGCGATCTGGTTCGCAAGGATCAAGCCGAGGAAGCCAAGTTGCGCTTGCGCGCCCTGATTGAGGAAGGTTTGGCTTCCGGTCCAGGAACGCCCTGGACCGAAGCCGACCGCGACGAACTTTTCGCCATTGCCAACGGCGACATCGAGTGAAGTCGGCTATTCTGCGGCCGCAGGCGCGCGCAGATGTCCGCGCCGAAATGGCGTATTACCGCAAACATGCCGGAAAATCCGTCGCCAACGAACTGACTCATGCCATCGACGATGCTTTGCTGCATCTGCAACATCACCCCGGCACCGGCTCGCGCCGCCTTGGCCAAACACTGAACATTCCCGGTCTGCGCAGTTGGCGCGTGTCGGGTTTTCCGCTGATCTGGTTCTACTTCGAGCGCGAAGACTTTCTTGATGTTGTGCGCCTGCTTGGAGAGCGGCAGGATGTTCTGTCTATCCTCGCAGACTAAAAGTCTGTCGGCGAGGGCTGGCTCTTCACATGCAGCAAAGGAGGTTGAAATGAATACACTCACGTCTCGCAGTTCTGATACAACAAAGGCAATCAGCAGTATTTTTCTTTGGCAGCTTGTAGCAACCCATGAAGGACACCCACTTTATTTACATAAAAATAAATATGCGCGATAATCCCGATATCCGCCGCTTTTGAAAACCCCGCCCGCCTCAGCCATCGACTCCCACCTGCCCCCTCCGGCCATGACCCGCGCCCGCTCCACGCTCATCTCCTTGTCGGATACGCCCTGGTACCACGTCGTGAATCGATGTGTCAGGCGGGCGTTTCTGTGTGGGGACGATCAGTTGAGTGGCAAAAACTTCGACCACCGCCGTGGCTGGATCGTCGACCGGGTCAAGCAACTGGCCGGGGTGTTTGCCATCGACGTGGCCGCCTATGCGGTGATGAGCAACCACTACCACCTGGTGCTGCGCGTGGATGCGCAGCGGGCCAAGGCCTGGGGTCAGGATGAAGTGCTGTTGCGCTGGACACGGATTTTCACCGGGCCGGTGATGCTGCAGGACTACCTGCGTGCGCGTGAGCGCGGCGAGGATGCCAGTCTGGATGCGGCGATCTTGCAGCGCATTGCGCAACTGGCCGAGGTTTATCGTGCGCGGCTGATGGATATCTCGTGGTTCATGCGGGTGCTCAACGAGTCGATCGCGCGCCAGGCCAATACCGAAGATGGGGTGACGGGGCGCTTCTGGGAGGGGCGTTTCAAGAGCCAGGCTTTGCTCGATGAGCAGGCAATTCTGACGGCGATGGCCTATGTGGATCTGAATCCGATCCGGGCGGCGATGGCGGAAACGCCGGAGGAATCCGAGCATACCTCTGTGGCGGAGCGCATTCGTGCGCTGCGAACGGAGGGCGGAGAAGAGCCAAGTGCGCAGGGCACGGGGAGACGCAGTAAAACGAAGGCTGCGCCCGCAGTGGCGGCGTCAGCGCCGCCGCCGGCGGACAATGTGCATTCGATTCTGCGGCTGCGCCATGAGGAGCAGTTGGCGAAACTCGCCTTGCAGCCGTTGATGCCTTTTGATGCGACGGGTCGGTTGCGGGCGGCGATTCCGTTCAGTCTGGAAGATTACCTGGAACTGGTGGAAGCAACCGGACGCTGTCAGCACCCGAATAAGCGCGGTCAGATGCCGGAATCCACGCCGCGCCTGCTCGAACGGCTGGAGCTTGACCCGGAGCAGTTCGTCGAGTGCTCGGCAAGGATGATGAAGCACTTCGGCAGCGCGGTGGGCGCGCCGGAAGAGCTGAGCGCGCATTGTGCGAGGAGGCAGGTAAAATATCTGCGCGGCATCGGTGCGGCAAGGCGGATGGAGGAAAAGAAGGCGGCGTGAAACCCTGTCGCAAACAACAGGACATCCACTTTGTTTTTATTCAATAGAAACAATGCGTTGATCAGAATCCCCTGTAGGAGACCCCTGTTATTTTCCGTCGATCTTCACTACGGCTGAAAGAAGCAGCGGAAAAACAAAGCAGAAAAAAGTGTGTGTCCTGTTGTTTTACAAGATCATCAAGGCGCTGAACGCTCAAGGGATCGAGTTCAGCAATCGCGTGGACGGTTCAGTCGGGGTGATGCTTAAAACTAACCAAGTTGCCAAATAAAACCAAGTAGGTTAGAGTTTCCTCATGGAAAAGCGAACGCCACACAGCAAGCTGTCCCGGGTCAAGTCATTAGTTGAAGCCGGCAAGGTGCGGACTACTCATGCGGCCCGGACGGGAGCCACTGAGCTGGGACTTTCGCTGCCCGACATGCTGGCGGTAGTGATGGCACTGACACCAGCAGATTTTTACAAAAGCATGACCACCCATGCCGATCACACGGTCTGGCAGGATGTCTATCGCCCGGGCACTCAGGCAGGCGACGTCTACCTGAAGCTGACGGTGATTGATGACGTGCTGATTGTTTCCTTCAAGGAGCTGTGACCATGAAATGTCCTGTTTGCGGCGAGGCGGAACTCATTCACGACACTCGCGATGTGCCTTACACCTACAAAGGCGAATCCACCATCATCCCGGCGGTAACGGCAGATTTTTGCCCGGCATGTAATGAATCGATTGCCGATATAGCAGAGACTGAGCGTGTCATGCGCGAGATGCAGGCCTTCAACAAACAGGTCAATGCGGCCATTGTTGACCTGGAATTCATTGCCAATGTGCGCAAGAAACTTCGTCTGGGCCAGAGAGAGGCTGCCGAGCTCTTCGGTGGTGGCGTCAATGCCTTCTCGCGCTACGAGAACGGCAAAACCAAGCCGCCGCTGTCCCTGGTCAAACTGTTCAAACTGCTCGACCGTCATCCTGAACTGCTTGATGAGCTGAGAATGACCTGAGCGCCCGCCTGGCCACCAACCTACCCACACCGCCAGAGAAACAACAGGACATCCACTTTGTTTTTGTAGTGTTGTAGTGTTCTTTGGCAGCGAGGCAATATCCAGGCCGATGCGCATATCAACGCCTTTTTGCCTCACGTCGAGCGTGACGTCATCATCGGTGAGGTCTTCAAAGCGCTTCTTGCCTTTGAGGAGCTGCGCTTCCACGCCGGGCTTGAGCGTCCAGTCGGCGTGGGCCAGGTTGCCGAGCCGCAGCGCGACTTTGCGCTTGCGCCGCAGGGTGTGGTGCAGTTCGGTGCGAAACAGAGCTTCGGGTGACTTTGAGAAGTCAACGGCGGTTCTGGAGAAGGGCAGCTGCATCTTCTTCTCCACCGGAGGGCAGTCGTAGAAAAAGATCCGGTACAGCTGGGCTTTGCCGTTTTTCTCGGACAGATGCTTAATGGCGTAGCGCCAGGCCAGCTCGGCAGCGCGCTTGCCGTTGTGCGCGTTGTGTGGCTCGATGGCCCGGAACCGCTTCACAAAGTACGCGCCATCGATCAGCACAGCGGCGATCACCATCAACAAGACCCTTCCTGCAAAAAGAAAAAGCCCAGAGGTTCGGCAACCACCATATGGGCGTGGCGCTTACTGCTAAGGGCTGGATGGACGCCATTGTAGCTGCTTGCCCTGCAGCGGACAAGATCGGCCTGCCTGTGGGCGGGTTTTTTGCTTTCTGGGTCATCCCGGATGGTGGATGGGGTCAGGAGCGGTCACCGCCAGATTGCTCGCTGCTGCCACCCTTCGGGAAAGCCCAGTCGGTCAGAGCGCACGCTTGGATGCTGCGCCATCAGATCGGCCAGACGCTGTGCCCAGCGGCTCTCTGGTGCAACAACACGAAGCAGTGCCTGAATCATGACGGCTTGCGCATAAAAACGCGTCGTATCCTGAAGGTCGGTGGCCAGGTGCCTGGCGGCGATCGGTTTGATGGTGTAGACGCGGTTCCAGAGTCGTTGGTGATGCGCGGCCAGGTTGCGCACATAGGACAATGCATGCAGCCACGAACCGAGGACGGTGCCGTCCAGGCCGAAGGCCTTGGCGACTGGCTTCTGGTTCTGTCGCGTCAGGTTTTTGAACGCCTGCGAAACGGTACCGAACGATAGCGTTTCAAAGACCATCCATGAAGGCGGCAGATCCGGATCGCCATACTTGTCGTAGTAGTGCTTGATGAAAGTCTGGCGCACGGCGGCGCGTGAGCTGTCGTGACCGATGTCGTCCTTCACGCGGTCGATGAATTTGGCATGCCGGAAGCTCGGCACGAAATGCGCAGCCTCAGTGAACCAATGCGGGCCGTGCAGTTCGCTCATCGTCTGAGAAAGCAGCGCACGCACGGCAACCTCGATGCGTTCGACCGCGTCCATCACAGCCATGCGCAGCTTGCGGTCAAACACGTAGAGATCCAGCACATCTTCAAAGGTGGTGCCGTCGAGGAAGCGATGTGAGCCGTCGGCGTTGTAATTCACCTGAAGCGGCAGCGCGTAGCCGGCCAGCCGGTAGTAGCCGACAAACTGCAGGTAGTGTCGGGCAAGCCCGCCATCATGCACAACCAGACCGCGCTGCTTGAGCAGTGCGATCTGGGCATCGACGTCGATGGCTGGCTTGGTGAATTTCATGAAATAAATAACACAGGCAATAAAAAACCCGCCGGGGTGCGCATCGTTGAGAGGCGTGGCGGGTGTTGTTGGGCTCAGTATACTGCAAGGAATGGGTTGCATGTCAATACAGCCTCTACCCCATAGACCTGAACCTATCGTAACTAAAGTTCACAGTAATTTGTCAGTTCTGACGAACACTACGGTCGATGGCGTAGGCAGGGGCGGAGCCATCGGGGCGTGCTTCTTGTACCGGCCATGGCCGGTACAACGGAGACACCTGATGAAATGGAGCTTTATCGATGTGTTGCGCCACCTGCCGATGGACGCAACGCTGCAGAACTACCTGGCCAGCTGCAACTTCCCCGTACCTGCCGGGTTGGACTGGAATGATGAATTCTCGGCAGTACGGGACATTATCACTGCCATCGAAACCTGTCCGGACACAACAGCCCGTGACCGGGTGATCGCCGGACTGCAGACTGCCGGCCAGCTGGCTCACCCCGCCGCCTGGAGCGCCATGGTACAGGCCGTCGGCAACGACGCAGCGGCGCTCACTCAGCTGGCTGCCTGCAAGGGCGAGGCGCACCGGGCGTTCTGGCTGCTGGTGCATCATCCCAGGCTCTTCGAGACGGCCTGCGACGTCGATTACGTCGACAGCCATGTCGGCCAGTCCCAGCAGATCGACCTGGGAGCGCGCCTGCCGGTGCGCCGTGAGCCGGAGGCGATGGAGGCATTTTGCGCTGCCATCCAGCAGTTCTACAAGAAGGAGCTCTTCTGCGGTGACACGGTGATCGGCCACCTGATGGATCGCAGCGGCGGCACCCAGCTGGTGACGATCCACGCCAAGGACCTGGCCCGAACCTTGTTGGAGTTCGATGGCGAGCGGCTGCAGCGCCGGGTGGGCAACCCGACTATTCACATGGCGCTCGAATACTCCTCGCGTACGGGCGTGGCCCGCACCTTGATCAAGGGCGGTGAGAAGTACAACCGCATGCTGGGGAACGCCTTTGCCGAGCACATGCTGGACTTTGCCACCTGCCCGTTCTGTAACATGGACGAAGGGCCGGTGACGCTGGATGGCACCGATCTGGTGTGCCACTGCCCGGACTGCGGGCCGGTGCTCCTGTTCGATGAGGACAAGCAGGCCTGGCAGATCAAGCAAGGCTGGGCTGCTCGCGAGGTGCGCGATGCGCTCGATGCCGTGGGTGGCAGCTGCAGCCCGGCAGGTTCGGCGCTGTGGTTCGTGGCCGGGATGCAGATGACCATCCGCGACTGGGCGCTGCGCGACGGCTGGAACGGCAAGCGCGTCGAGAAGAACGAGGCCAAGGGTATTCTGGTCGCGGCGCTCGGAGTGTTGGCACGGTACTACGGCTATGAGCGGTCAGGACTACGGCTACACGGACGGGATGCTCTCGCCGCAAGACCATCGCCTTGAGCAATGAAACCCTGGTCGAAAATGGCCAGGGCTTTCGTTTATTGCGTTTGTCGTTTATTTTGTTTATCATCACAGACCGGCGCAAGAAACAGTCACCAAGGAGAGCACGATGACCACGGCCCAGCTACCGCAGACGATGCCCTCTGCCGAAGAGGTGGCGCTGGCTCGCGAGAGCGGACGGGCGCTCTCGGCCTATCTGCAGATGCGTTCTGAAACCCAGCAGATCGAGATTTTCGATGACAAGGGCGCGGCACACCCGGTACGCGTTCCGATGTCGGCACTGCGCTTGCTGGTGGATGTTCTCACCGAGATTGGTGAGGGCAACGCTGTCAGCATCATTCCGGTGCACGCCGAACTCACCACTCAGCAGGCGGCTGATGTCCTCAATGTATCGCGGCCACATTTGGTGAAACTACTCGAAAGCAAGGCGATTCCGTTCCACAAGACGGGCACCCATCGTCGCGTGCGTTACCAGGACGTGGTTGCCTACAAGGAGCACATGGATGCCGAGCGGCGCAAAGCCCTGGATGCGCTGACCGAGCAGGCGCAAGAGCTGGGGATGGGTTACGAATGAGTTCGCACTTCACGGTCGTCTACGATGCGTGCGTACTCTACCCCGCGCCGTTGCGGGATCTACTGATGCGACTGGCGCTCACGGATCGATTCCGTGCGCGCTGGTCAAATGCCATTCACGACGAGTGGATTCGCAACCTGCTCAAGCAGCGGCCAGAACTCGATCCTGCAGCCCTGGGGAAAACCCGCACTCTGATGAATTCGAGTGTGCGTGACAGCTTGGTCGAAGGCTTCGAGCATCCGATTTCAGCCATCGAGTTGCCCGACCCGGATGATCGGCACGTGGTGGCTGCCGCCATTCACAGCGGTGCTGAAACCATCGTAACGTTCAACCTGAAGGACTTTCCGCCTGACATGTTGGATCGCTATAACCTGGACGCCCAACACCCGGACGACTTCATCGTCGACCTGTTCGATCTTCATCCCGCATCGGTTTTGCAGGCATTGGCTGAGCAGCGCGCTTCCCTTAAAAAGCCGCCCAAGACTGCTGACGAGTTTCTCGACATCCTGCTCAAGCAGGGACTGACGCAAACCGTGTCCATTCTCAAAACTTGGAAAACAGCCTTCTGAAAAGTTTTTCCGTACGGACGTCTGAAACCTACTTGAACCCCGTCCGGACACAAGGCACATTGATCCCGTACTGCTAACACCTGCGCCCACCGGATTCCCGTCTTGGTGGGCGTTGTCGTTTTTGCGTGAGCCTGTAGAACCCCGGGCGCGCGGGATAAACATTTTGGTTTTTGGAAAAGCGATGAGAACAGCTGCATTCAAAGCGACACCGAAGCTGGATGAGAGCGCAAGCCGAGCCTTGCTCAAGGCTGTTGGTGGTGCCACCTTGACCGAAAGGCGTCGTCGTGAGCTTGCTACATTGGCCGAGGCTGCTCGCCAAGCCTTCGCTCGACCGCTGCCCGGTCAGAGCACAATGGACGGGAGCTTGGTCTGTCATCGTGACCGAGACAGTTGAAACCTCAACGCTCCCGTGGCTCAGGCGGACGCGGTACTGCCCAGCTCAGAGAAATTCGTGATCTTCACTGCACCGTCCGGAAAACGCGCCATGGGTTCCTGAAGCTGTTTCTGCACAAGAGCGGCAGCGCTGATGATGACGAGGAGGAAGGCGTCAATGAAGAACCCGATCCGCCACCCGAGGACGAGGATCCGTGAGGAGGTGGCGACACTGCTGGCAGCGCACCTGCCGGCAGTCGATCCACGCCTGACTGCCTCGCGCATCAGCATTCACCGCAGCACACTACTGTTTGCCGCCAAGCTCCCAGCCATCCTCATCTACACCCGTGATGAGCGTATCGAGCCGGAACCCCATGCGGATCCGGGCCTGCGCTACCGGAAACTCGAGCTCTCCATCGAGGTGGTGACCAGCGGCGAGCGTGCAGCTGAAGAAGCCGACGCCCTCGCGCAGGCGGTGGAGTTCGTCATCGAGACCAACGAGACGCTGGGCAAGACGGTCGAGGGCATTCGCCAGCTGGGCACCGAGATCGACCAGGACGGCGAGAGCGACACACGGAGCTCTTCACGCCACGGGTGTTTGCCGATGCCGCCGACGGTGCTTCAACGCTGGAGATGACCGCCAGACACACCGAGCTCTTCACACCCCGCGTCTTGGCCGACGCCGCTGACGGCACCTCGACGCTGGAGATGGCCGAGCAGCACGCCGAGTTCTTTGTGCCTCGCTTCAAGGTCTCGGCGGCCAATGAGGCCTCGGTGCAGGAAATGAGCCAAGCCGGCACAACGCTCACCACTCCCGACTACACCGTCGATGCGCCCAGCAGCAGCTTCACCGGCACGCTACTGGTCAGAAAGCTGCTGAACTATCTCAAAGGCCTCACCGGCCAGGGCGGCGCGACGATCGAAGGCAACGTGCATGTGGTCGGCAACGTGACCGCAACCGGCAAGATGCGCGATGACGTTTGAGCGTGTTTGCCAATGGGTGAGCAGGAGGGTCGGCAAATTTGCCGATGCTCGGGCCAGGTTCAAACGGCCATCAAGAGATGGCGATGGTCAGTGATTTGCCGCAAGCCTGCGCATACTTGCGCAAAGTCTCCAGGGAAGGAGAGTGCTTGCGGTTCATCAACGAAGTTTCAATGCGTGCCAGTGCAGAGGGCTTGACCCCCATGCGCGCAGCGACCTCCGCTTGCGTCAGACCAGCGCTTTTGCGGGCCTTGAGCAGAACATCCAGCGCTGCAAACTCATCCTGCAGGTTGGCATAGGCCTGCGCAAACTCGGGATCTTCGCTGCTGCGCTGTGCGGCAAAGGCCTTCGGATTGAATTTGACCGGTGCGTAACCGTCATCACAAGACTTAGTCATCAGCAATCTCCTTCAAACGAGCGCGAGCAATTTTCAAATCAGCCAAGGGCGTCTTCTGGGTCTTTTTTATGAAGCCGTGCAGGATGATGATTCGCCGGCCTCTAACCGTGCAGAACAACGCCCTGCCGATGCCCTCCGCCCATTTGGCCCGGATTTCAAACAGCCCGCCACCCATGGCGGCCGTGTGGGGCAGACCAAGATTCGGACCATAAATTTCTATGCGTTCTGCGATGGTTGCAAAGTTGGCAGCAATGCCTGGCGGCCATTCCAAAATGGCTGTTTCGACTCGGGCGTTGTAGAAGACGATTTCGTAGCTCACGGACGCATCTTAACATGCGTGTTAATTACCGGGCAATGACTGTGGCTTGCGCTTCCAGGCACGCACTTGAGAGGAGGCGACCCATGCACGGCATCAACGCCCTGACCGGCAAGCCGCTGACCGGTATCGAGCACCTGCGCCAGAGCATCCGCGACATCCTCACCACCCGCATCGGCACCCGCGTCATGCGCCGCGATTACGGCTCGGACGTACCACGTCTGGTCGATGCCGCCATGACGCCACGCCTGGCCATGAACCTCTACATGGCCGTCGCTGTTGCGCTGGACAAGTGGGAGCCACGCTTTCGCCTGACCCGCGTGCAGATTACCGACGCTGCGCCGGGCAAGGTGACGCTGGCGGTGGAAGGCATCTACCTGCCCGACGGCAAGCCCATCGTGATGCAGGGGCTGGAGATTGACTGATGGCTGCGCCAAGTCCATCAGTGATACACGCCCCCGATCTCATTGCCTTCACGGGCGGTGGGGTCGGGGGATTTTTGCGTTTGGGGGGAGTGATCTTGAATGCTCAAATTGTCGGCACTTATTGACAAGTACCGACAGTTCGAAATAATGGTGAAATGAAAAGCACTCCTGACCCCATCCTCCAGATGGCACGCACCCAAGGACTTCTGCGTCCCGCAGACGTTGAAGAGCTAGGTCTGCCTCGGGCATCGCTCAACACGCTGGTGAGCGAAGGTAAGCTGGTGCGACTTAGCCGTGGCCTGTATGCCCATCCGGATCGTCCCGTTACCGAGCACACCAGTCTGGCAGAGATCGCCAGCAAACACCCGAGCGCTCTCGTCTGCCTGCTGTCTGCACTGCAGTTTCACGGGCTGACCACCCAAGCGCCCTTTGAGGTGTGGATCGCCATTGCCAGCAAGGCTCGTGCCCCCAAGAGCGACTACCCGCCGCTGCGCATTGTTCGCTTCGGTGGCGCGACACTGACCGAAGGGGTCGAGGAGCATCAGGTAGAAGGCGTAATGGTACGGATCACTAGCCCTGCCAAGACGGTGGTGGACTGCTTCAAGTTTCGCAACAAGATCGGTCTGGATGTGGCTCTGGAGGCGCTGCGCGAAGCCTGGCACGCCAAGCGCATCACCATGGATGAACTCTGGCACTATGCCCGGATTTGTCGCATGAGCAATGTGATGCGCCCCTACCTTGAGGCGCTGGTATGAACGAGCGCAATGTTGCTGCCTCGGTGCGAGCCAGGTTGCTCAACAAGGCCAGAGCCGATAAACGGGATTTTTCGTTGGTGCTGACTCGCTATGCCTTGGAGCGTCTGCTGTACCGCTTGAGCATCTCGGAGCATGCCGATCATTTCCTGCTCAAGGGAGCGCTGCTGTTTGATCTGTGGTTTGATGTGCCGCAGCGCCCGACCCGGGATATCGACCTGCTGGGCTTTGGCCTTGCCGAAGCGCCTTACCTGGTAGAAGCGTTCAAGGATCTGTGCAGAATCGAGGCCAACGACGGCATGCGCTTCGATGTCAACAGCGTGCGAGCGCAGGAGATCCGCAAGGAGGCCAATTACGCCGGGATGCGTGTCACCTTGCTGGGCTGGCTCGATGGCGCTCGCTGTGCCGTGCAGGTTGATGTGGGCTATGGCGATGCCGTCACCCCGCGTCCGCAGCTGACAGAGTATCCGGTGATGCTCAAAGAGTTCCCTGCGCCGAAGCTGATGGTCTATCCACGCTACACCGTTGTTGCCGAGAAGCTGGAGGCGATGATCAGTCTGGGCATGGCCAACAGCCGGATGAAGGACTACTTCGATGTGTGGGTTCTGGCCAGGCACAGCGAGTTTGACGGCAGTGTGCCGTGCGAGGCCATTGAAGCCACGCTCAAGCGCCGAGGTACGGCTGTGCCGACTGGGCAGCCCTTTGGGTTGAGTGACAGCTTTGCCGCTGATGTTCAAAAACAGGTGCAGTGGCGAGGCTTCCTGAGAAAGAACCGGCTTGAAGCGCTGAACCTGGAACTGGTACTTGCTGAGCTACAGCGTTTTCTGATGCCACCGCTGCAGGCGCTGGCTGGCGGTGAACAGTTATCGGCAGTCTGGAGTGGTGCAGGCTGGCATGGCTGATTGAGTGAAGAAGCTCTGCCCACAAAAAAGCGCGACACCCCGTGCCGCGCTCCTCGCCTCCGCTGCCGTCCACCTCTACACCATCGCCACCGCCCTCTGCACCCCAGCTCTCGCCCCAGCCACCACCTCTCCGACCACATTGACCGCCTCCAGCATCGCCTGCGGCGACAGGTGTGCGTAGCGCATGGTCACCTTCGGGTCGTGGTGTCCCAGCAGCTTCTGTACCTCATAGAGCGACCGTCCGGCATTGACCAGGAAACTCGCGTAGCTGTGGCGCAGGTCGTGCAAGCGCAGCTCCGGCATACCGACCCGATTGCGGATGGTGTCCCAGGCGTAGAAGATCGACACCGGCGGCTTGCCCGTCTTGGGATTAAAAAACACCCAGGGGATGTCGTCCTGCCGGGGCAGTGACTGCAACAGCTCGATGGCGGCGTCCGAGAGCGCAATGTAGTGGTTCCTCTTCGACTTCGAGCGCGCCGCCGGCACGGTGAGAATCTGGCGCTCAAAGTCGATGTTCTCCCACTTGGCGTCGAGAATTTCGCGTTTCCTCGCGCCGGTGTAAAGCAGCAGGCGAATCACCTGCCCGACCTGCACATTGCGGTTGGTGTCGAGCTCGGCGAAGAGCCGCTGCACCTCCTGCGGCGTCAGGTAGCGCTCGGCCACGAACTCGCCGAGTGTCGGCACCTCCTTGAAGCGCTGGTTTTCGAGCTTGGGGTCACCGCCGTCGAGAATCATCTTCAGCATCTTGTGCGCCTTGGCCCGGGCATCGATCAGTGCGATTTCATCGATTCTGCCCAGATTGTTGAAGCGCAGCTTGCCGGCCGCGTCGCGGTAGCGATAGTAGAAGGTTGCACCGCCGCTGGCACGCAGCTCGAGGATGAATCCCCGGACCTCGGTGTCGAAGAAATTGACCGCCCCTGAGTTCGGCACGCGGGCCGGCAAGGTGCTCAGGAATTCAGTGGTAAGTGCTTGTTTTGGCATGACGCTCTCCTGTAACAACGCCAGACCATGTTACGATACAATGCGCCTCAAAAGATGCAAAAAGAGTCTTTATGAAAAGAAAAGGTAACGCGAAGGAGCTTCCATGATTGATGGCCGACAAGTGCGTGCTGCCCGGGCGATGCTGGGCTGGAGCCGTACAGATTTGCTCAAGGCCGCTGACCTCTCCATGTCGGCCTTGTTGCGCCTGGAGAGCGAGCTGTCTGACACCCGGGTCTCGACCCTGCGCAAGATCGTGATGGCGCTCAGCGCCGAGGGGATCGAGTTCATCAATCGTGAGGACGGCTCGATCGGAGTGGTGATGAAGGGCAAGCAGGCCAGACAGACCGGGCAGACGCGGGAAGGAGAGCCGCTGCTCAAAAATTGACCATCCGCGCCAGCGCCCGAACTGGCTCAGGGTGCAGGCACTTGTTCCCATGCTTATCCACAGAAACTGTGGGCAAGCGGGCTCAAGCGTTGCATGTAACACTGCCAAATCCTACAATCGTTACATGCAACAAAGGAGTGCCATCATGGCCACTGCCACTTCCGTCCGTGTGCAAAAGCATCGTGATGCCCTGCGTCAGGCCGGCTTGCGTCCTGTGCAGCTGTGGGTCCCGGACACCCGCCGCCCTGACTTCGCCGAGGAGTGCCGCCGTCAATCGAGCCTGGTGGCGCAAGCCGACAGCCGTGATCATGAGCTGGAAGCGATGCTTGAAACAGCGCTCGATGACCTCGAGGGTTGGGACGATTGATGCGAGGCAGTCTGGTCACGATCGCCACCCAGGGTGACTTCGGCAAGCCACGTCCAGCGTTGGTGATTCAGTCGGATCTGTTTGACGGGCACCCGAGCGTCACCGTACTACCGATCACCAGTGCGCTGGTGGAGGCGCCACTGCTGCGGATCACGCTCAGGCCAGATGAGGCCAACGGACTGGAAAAGCCTTCGCAGGTCATGATCGACAAAACCATCACCGTCAGGCGTGACAAGCTCGGGCCAGTCTTTGGCCGCGTCGATCTGGATGTGATGCTCGCGGTTGATCGCAGCCTGGCCGTGTTCCTGGGCATTGCCAGGTAGCCGCCACCAGCTCAGCCACACCGCCAAGCGCCCACGATCAAAGCCACAAAACCTGCCTGATGCGCGACGAATTGCCGCGAATCGCCTACCACATAAAAGACATAAAATGTCGCTTAAAAGGAAAATAATCGGTTTTTGGTGCAAAAAAGTTGATGGCGCAAATCCTAAAGGACACCCAGTGCGCCGGGACGAAGCCGGCAGAAGATTGGAGGTGCAATTCCTCTACCTGGTAAGGCGTAACGCGCCGCCGGGGCCCGGAATCATGGGCCGTTGCTCGCGAGGACAAGGGTTAACAGGCCAGGCCGTTGAAAAAGTCCTTTACACCACAGTCTGTAGTAGTCGCCCATCGACTTGAACTACTAAATATGATGGGCCAGGAAAGCTTTTCAACAGCCTGTTAGGGATGATCCTCTGACCAGCCTTCAGGCCAGCTCGATCCGCAGATTCTTGCCCAGCGCTTTGGCTGCGCTGCTGAGGGTGGTCAGTCATGCATAATTTGTCAGGATGTTATCCGGACGTTATCATCGGGGCAGTCAGATGAGGAGACGACCATGGCCACCTTAAGTTTTTCGAAAACCGAGCGGATCGATGTCCGCGCCAGTGCGACGGTGAAGCATCTGCTTCAGGAAGCGGCGCGTTCTTGCCACAAGAACGTTAGCGAATTCCTGCTGGATGCGGGTATCGTGGCGGCCAATCAGGCGTTGGCGGATCGTCGTCATTTCGTTCTTACTGAGGAGCAATGGGAGGCGTTTCAGCAAGCACTGGATGCACCACCGCAACCGATGCCGCGCCTCAAAAAGCTGATGACTGAACCCAGCATCCTGGACTGATACGTGTCCAGGCTGGAGTCAGTTCGCAAACTCAAGGCGACCGATGCCGTCGAATCGTTCGATTGCGGCCAGGTCGCCTTGAACCAGTTTCTGCAACGCCATGCGTTGAACAATCAACGAGCCAACAGTGCGCAGACCTATGTGTGTTGTGACGGCGAGGCGGTCGTCGGGTTTTACAGTCTGACCGTGGGTAGTGTGGATCATCCATCGGCGCCAGAGCGTGTCGTGAAGGGATTGGCCCGGCATCCAGTGCCCGTGATGATTCTGGCGCGTCTGGCGGTTGATCAAACCTTCCAGGGCAAGGGATTAGGGCGTGCGCTGCTCAAGGATGCGTTGCGACGCACTTTGCTGGCGGCGGACATTGCTGGTATCCGCGCTGTGCTTGTCCATGCCAAAGATGATGAGGCTCGGGAGTGGTACCGGAAATTTGACTTCAAAGAAGGCACGACCGATCCGTTCCACCTGTTTCTGGTGCTCAAGGATCTCAAGGCGCTGCTGGGCGAGTGATCGCGTAAAAAATATTTCATAACCAGCAAAAAAACCTACTTGAACCCCGTCCGGACACAAGGTACATTGATCCCGTACTGCTAACACCTGCGCCCACCGGATTCCCGTCTTGGTGGGCGTTGTCGTTTTTGCGTGAGCTTGTAGAACCCCGGGCGCGCGGGATAAACATTTTGGTTTTTGGAAAAGCGATGAGAACAGCTGCATTCAAAGCGACACCGAAGCTGGATGAGAGCGCAAGCCGAGCCTTGCTCAAGGCTGTTGGTGGTGCCACCTTGACCGAAAGGCGTCGTCGTGAGCTTGCTACATTGGCCGAGGCTGCTCGCCAAGCCTTCGCTCGACCGCTGCCCGGTCAGAGCACAATGGACGGGAGCTTGGTCTGTCATCGTGACCGAGACAGTTGAAACCTCAACGCTCCCGTGGCTCAGGCGGACGCGGTACTGCCCAGCTCAGAGAAATTCGTGATCTTCACTGCACCGTCCGGAAAACGCGCCATGGGTTCCTGAAGCTGTTTCTGCACAAGAGCGGCAGCGCTGATGATGACGAGGAGGAAGGCGTCAATGAAGAACCCGATCCGCCACCCGAGGACGAGGATCCGTGAGGAGGTGGCGACACTGCTGGCAGCGCACCTGCCGGCAGTCGATCCACGCCTGACTGCCTCGCGCATCAGCATTCACCGCAGCACACTACTGTTTGCCGCCAAGCTCCCAGCCATCCTCATCTACACCCGTGATGAGCGTATCGAGCGTGCGGCTGAAGAAGCCGACATCTTGGCGCAGGCGGTGGAGTTCGTCATGGAGACCAACGAGACGCTGGGCAATACGGTCGATGGCATTCGACAGCTGGGCACGGAGATTGACCAGGACGGTGAGAGTGACACGCCGATCCTCGCTGCGCGCCTGATGTTTGAGGTGAGCTACTGGACGCAGGCGCCCGAGCTTCCGCTCACACCCGAGCAGTGGAGCCAGCTGCCAGCCGCCGCACAAACACCGACCACACAGCTTCCCGCACCGCCCTTGGTGCTGGCCGATGTGGTGGCCTGGGCACGCGAGTATCTGGCAGCCGGCGGCACGCTCACCCCGGACGTGATTGCCGGCTGGCAAGCGCATCTGGATGAGCGCTACTGGAAGCACCCCAGCGAGGTGCTCGGCAGCTGGGCGCCGAAGATCGGCATCCCGCACGAGCCCGACTACCAGGACATCGAGCAGGTCAAGGGCGATGTGGATGTGTCGGATCTGCCGGGCATCCTCATGCCGGGCCAAGATGAAGGGAGGTAAGCCATGGGCATCAACCGCGACCGGGAGGTACTGCGTGACCTCACCGACACCGAGCGGCGTCTGAGCAATACCAGAGCATCCGCGACATCCTCATCAAGATAACGATTGGCCTGATCGACTCCCCATTTGTTGGCGGTGTATCGCCAAATTCCTTCGAGATCGCCTTCGGCGGCGGGACTGAGGCTGTACTCAGCCATGGGCATTCATCATTCTTTGCTTGAAGGCGACAGGATCGAAAGGCCTGGGCTCGCCGCTGGCCTCTCCTTCAGCCAGGGCAGCGCGGATCGCTTCAATTTCGCTGGTTCGGCTTTGCTCACGTCGAATGAGATCGCGAATGCATTCGCTGTCATTGGTGTAGTGGCCTGCGCTGATTTGCGCTCTCACCCAGTTGTCTTGCTGCTCGGTCAGCGAGATGGTTTTGCGTACCACGCTCATGGTTTGCTCTCCTGTGGTGGAGTTGGTGTGATTTGTTCACATTATTGCCGAGACAAGACCAAAAAGCGAACCGTCAAGGAGGCCACCCATGCACGGCATCAACGCCCTCACGGGCAAGCCGCTGACCGGCATCGAGCACCTGCGCCAGAGCATCCGCGACATCCTCACCACTCGCATCGGCACCCGCGTCATGCGCCGTGATTACGGCTCGGACGTACCACGCCTGGTCGATGCCGCCATGACCCCACGCCTGGCCATGAACCTCTACATGGCCGTCGCTGTTGCGCTGGACAAGTGGGACCCCATACCGGAGGACGGCATCCCGGGTCGAGACACCGAGCTCCTCAAACAGGCTTTGTGCCTTGGCCGCCGGTGCAGCGATGCGGTTCAATACCGCTCGCAGTGCGGTACCGGCCTGACTGCCCTGGATACCGGCATCGCCCAACTTGCCAACCATGGCGGCGGCTGTCTCGATGGAAGTACCGGTTGCAGCAGCGACCTGCACATTGCGGTTGGTGTCGAGCTCGGCGAAGAGCCGTTGCACCTCCTGCGGCGTCAGGTAGCGCTCCCGGGCACCGTTGTCATCGAGCTCCTTGACCCCATCACAAGGATTGCTGCCGGCGGGCAAGAGCTCCCAGCGGATGGCGGTATTGAACACTGTCTTCAACAACAACAGCACCAGATTGCAGGTTCCCGGGGCGTAGCCCTTCTCCAGTAGCCCGTGGTGCAGGGCACCCTGACCGGCGGTGCCGGTGTGGATCAGTTCGACGTGAGCGGCTTCAAGGCTGCCAACGCCGGTGCTGCAGTGACCATCACCGACTTCACCCAAGGCGAAACCATCAAGTTCGTCAGCCACGCCAATGCCAACTTCGCCAGCTCCAAGGTCTCCCTGATTGCCGAAGCCACCTTCGACAACTACGTGACCGAAGCTGCCATCTGCGGCAAACGCCGCTCGGATGGCTGCTACACGGTGCATCGGACGACGATGGGCAAACGGCTGCGCGGATTTGTGACGGATCTGAAAAGTTGGCTGATGACCAACCGGCACATCCCGGTATCG
>JAVEVA010000108.1:0-7976 GCA_034005275.1 Thauera sp.
CTGTCGCGCGCTGCAGGCTGGATCAGTCTCGGGCTGGTGGCGCTGGCGATTCTGGGTTTGTGGCAGGGCGATGGCGTGCTGTCACAGCTGTACATTGGGCGCGGCATTCTTTCCCAGCAGATCGTTGCTTTGCTGCCGCTGCTTGATGCCTGCTTGCTCGCTGGGGCTTATCTGGCGCTCGCTTGTCTGAGCTGGGCGCTGCTGGCAGCCTGGCGCGGCGGTCGGAAAGGCCTCCGCGCCGCTTTGCCATTGGCCTTGATTCATGGCGGGGTGGTGGTGATGCTGTGGGGCGGACTGATTTCGATCGCGCTCAACACCTACTCGCAACATGAGTTGCCGGCCGCAGACTTGCTGGCTGGTCAGCATCGGCCGGTGCAGGCGGATTGGCTCACGGACCGGCAAGGTTTCAGCTTCCGGGTTGGCGAAATCAGCATCGGTGCGGTGAGCGACGGCGGACGCAATGTCGCTCACGCCATCCAGGCGCTGAGCACGGTTGAAATACGCGACCCGGAAGGCAGGTTGATTGCCGGAGAAACTCTGTACCGTGATGACCGTTCAACAGCGCAGCGCTATGGCGGCCCGTTGCGGCAAGTGTGCGAACTGCTCGATTACCGTTATGCCCGCCATCTTGGCACGCCCGGCTATCTGCTCGATCCGCTCATCAGCCACCAGTGGGGACGCAGTGTCCAGTTCTGGTTGTCGCCTGCCGCAGTGGCTTTGTCGGGCGATGAAACAGGTGCCCAGCCGCCGCTGGTGGTGGCGGTGATCAAGGTCTTTCCTTTTCTGTCCTTGCTGTGGCTCGGACTTGGGCTCACCCTCGCTGGCGCTTTGTGGCTGGCCTGGCCGCAGCGGCAGTGATGCGCTGGTGTGCGGCCGGCCGACTGAGGTGAGGCGCCGTGATCAGCGCTGACGGGAGCGACGTCTGCATGCACCGCCGGCGAGCAGGCCGCTGGCGAGCAGCAGGAGAGTGGCAGGCTCGGGGACGGCGTTGCCGAGCTCGGTGCCCGACTGGGTCTGCCAGATGCCGACGGTGTGGTTGTCGGATTCGTAGCCAGCGCCGTTCGAGCTGGTCTGGTCGAAGACGATGCGGTCGAAGCTGGCGCCGTCCGTAGCGTAGAAATTGAGAAAGGCGTAGGGTTCGCCGCTGTTCTGGTTGCGGAAATCAGTGACCGGGTTGCCTTTGTAGTTGCTACCGCTGCTGGAGAGCAGGCTGCTGACATTGGCTGCACTGAAGTTGTAGACCAGCTGGTCCTCGAGATAGAAGTTGAGCTGGTTGCCGGCATCAAGCGCCGACAGCCAGAAGCCGAAATAGGTCAGCGGCTTGTTGAAATCGATCGAGTAGGAATTGGTGGTGTTCAGCCCGGCGACGGCGTAGTGGTCGTTGGTGCCGTCGGCGCCGCCGTACTGGTCGGCGGCAATGACGTTGAGATTGCTGTAAGTGCCGCTGATGTCGAGACCGCCGTTACCGAAGTCGGAGACATAGGTGTCGTAGATGCCAGGCAGTGTATTGAAGCGCTCGACGCCCACGATGGCTTTGCCGCTGGCGTCTTCACGTGGCTTGAAAGTGGCTGTGGTGTTGGTGACGCCAGGAGCTTCGTAAGTGACGACGAAGGCAGCGTTTGCCGGGGCGGCGCCGATCAGCAGGGCAGCAGAGAACAGCAGCGTGGCGGGCGAGAAGCGGATGTTGTGCATTCGGGGGTCTCCTTCGTGGCAGCGTGCTGGACTGCGCTGCTGCATTGCTGACGATCATAGGGGATCGCCCCGGCGCCTCAATAGGACTTAAGTCTCACTGTCGCCTTGTTTTTGCTCCAAGTGTGCAGTAATGCACAGTGAGGCGGAGCCTGGTTTGCATTCCGATTGGCGGCAGACCGGTTCAGCCGATGCCGGCGCGTTTGCGCAGGCAGGCAACATAGGCCACGCCGTCGGGCTCGCGGCGATTGCGCTGGGCTTCGAACAGGGTCTCGCCGAGACATTCGAGCGCGTCGTGCAGCGCAGCGTGACGCTCGCCGTGGCGGACACAGGCGGCGTCGAACGCGGCGCGCAGGCCGGGCGGCTGGTCGATGGACAGCTGCTCTTCGATTGCCAGGTGCAGCGAAAGGTGGAGGAAAGGATTGATCACGCCGTCTTCCGGGGTGAAATCGCGGTCGATCGAGTCCGGATCTTCGAGCAGGGCCTGGTATTCCGGGTGCATGGTAATGATATTGGCGGCCGTGCTTTCCATTGGCGTCAGCACTTCGCGGGCAAGATGCTTGCGCCAGCTGTCGATGAAAAAGTGACGGACCTGGTCGCGGCTGGGATTGAACATGAAAGCTCCGGTTGGCCTGCTGGCAATGTTGGCGATGTTGGCAATGCGTGCAGGGTTTCAGGCAGTTTTGTCACGGTAGCGGCAGAGGTCGCGCACGCTGCATTCGCCGCATTTGGGTTTGCGTGCGGTGCATACGTAGCGGCCGTGAAGAATCAGCCAGTGATGGGCGTCGAGCAGATACGCTTTCGGCACTCGCCGCAGCAGCTCGCGTTCGACCGCGAGCACGTCCTTGCCGGGCGCCAGGCCGGTGCGGTTGGCAAGGCGGAAGATGTGGGTGTCCACCGCCATCGCCGGTTGGCGGAAGATGGTGTTGAGAATCACATTGGCGGTCTTGCGGCCAACACCGGGCAAGGCCTCGAGTGCTTCGCGGCGGTCGGGCACTTCGCCGCCGTGGCGTTCGAGCAGCAGGCGCGACAGCGCCAGCGTGTGTTTGGCCTTGTTGCGGAACAGGCCGATGGTCTTGATCAGCTCGGCGATTTCGTCTTCACTCAACGCCAGCATCGCTTCCGGCGTCGGGGCGACGGCGAACAGTCGGCGAGTGGCCAGATTGACGCCGCGGTCAGTGGCCTGGGCCGAGAGCACAACCGCCACCAGCAGCTGATAGGGGCTGGCGTATTCCAGTTCGGTCTGTGGCGCAGGATTGGCGCGCTGCAGGCGGCGGAAGAATTCTTCCACCGCTGCCAGGGTCATCTTGGCCATCGCGGTCAGCTGGCGCCTGCCGCTTCAGCGGTGGCAGGGGGCTCTGCGGTGAGCGTTGCGGGCGGCTGTTTGCGTGCGCGTGCAGCAAGGCGGCTGTTGATTGCGTTGTAGGCGGCAATCAGGCAGCCGAGGGTGAAAAAGGCGCCGGGCGGCAGGATCGCCAACAGAAAGCCGGGATAGTCGTCCGGAAAAATCTGCCAGGCGCTGAGCGAAGGGTGAATCATCTCGATGCCGGCGAACAGGGTGCCGGCGCCAAGCAGCTCACGTGCGGCGCCAAGCATGGCCAGCACCCACACCAGGCCGAGTCCCATCATCACCGCATCGACGGTGGAGCTGAGCGGATCATTTTTGGCGGCAAATGCTTCGACGCGGGCAAGCACGATGCAGTTGGTGACGATCAGCGGAATGAAGATCCCCAGCACCAGATAGAGATCGTGGAAAAAGGCGTTGAACATCAGATCGACGATGGTGGTGAGGGCAGCGATGATGAGGATGAACACCGGAATGCGAATTTCGTGCGGAATGAATTCGCGCAGCGTGGCGACGGTGAGATTCGACAAGGCCATCACGAACACCGTGGCCAGACCGAGGCTGGTGGCATTGACCACGCTGGTGCTGACGGCAAGGATCGGGCACAGGCCGAGCAGCTGGGCGAGGCCGGTGTTCTGTTTCCACAGACCGTTGTAGGTCAGCTCACGGAATTCCTGCAGGTTCATGGCTGCGCTCCAAAAGTGCTGCCGGTCGGGGCAGAAAAAAGGGCGTCCTGACGCGCGCTGGCCCAGGCCGTGGCCCGGCCGACCGCGCCGACCACGGCGCGGGCGCTGATGGTGGCGCCAGTACGATAACCGAAAGTGCCGCCATCCTTGCGCACCGCCCATTGACTGGTGTCGACGTCTTTCCAGCTGGCAATGGCAAACTGGCCGATCCAGGGCATGTCCTTGCGTCGGTCTTTTGCCGGATCGATGTAGTCACCGAGACCGGGTGTTTCCTGGTGGGCAGTGACGCGCACGCCGGAAAGCAGGCCGTTGCTGTGGATCGCCACCACCAGTGCGATTTCGCCCGCATAGCCGTCGCCGGTGCGTGCTTCGACGATCAGTGCGACGGCTTGCTGGCCGTGGCGCGCGCGCCAGATGCGTCCGCCCTGGGCCAGGCCGAGCTCAGGGGTGGGGCCGAGCAGCAGGACGTCGCTGAGCAGATCGTTGTCATAGCTGTCGGGTGGCAGCACTTCGTTGATCAGCCGCTGCTGCGTTTCCAGGCGGGATGCTTCGATTGCCGGCAAGGTCAGGTCGTAGGTAAACGCCATCAGCGCAGTGAAGATCATGCTGAACACCAGCATGATCAGCGCGGTGCGCGAAGAAGTTCGCAAGGCGGCCTGGTCGGTGCTCATGACTGGCCTCCGTCGCGGGACTGGCGATGACCAAACACGCGCGGCTGGGTTTTCATGTCGATGAAAGGCACGCAGATGTTCATCAGCAGCACGGCAAAGGCGATGCCTTCCGGGTAGACGCCGAAGCTGCGGATCAGCCAGGCGATGAGGGCGATGCAGGCAGCGAAGATCAGTTTGCCGCGCGGGGTGGTGGCACCGGAGACCGGGTCAGTGACGATGAAGAACGCCGCCAGCATCGCGCCACCGCTGGCGAGGTGAAACAGCGGCGAAGCAAAACTGGCCGGATCAAGCAGCCAGAACAGGGTGGAAATTGCCGCCAGGGTGCCGATGAAAGCTGCCGGCATGTGCCAGCTGATGGTGCGGGTGGCGAGCAGGATCAAGCCGCCGACGATGTGGGCGGCGGACACCCATTCCCAGCCGCGACCGCCGAGAAAGCCGAACGCCGGATCGCTCTTCAGGGTGTCGACTGCATTGACGCCAGTGCGCAGGCCGGTGCGCAAGGCATCGAGGGCGGTGGCCGCAGTGAGACCGTCGATTTCGCGCGAGCCGCCGAGGATGAGGTCGAGCTGGACATCAAGGCTCAGGCCGCCGGCCGGTGGCCACTGCGACATCAGCGCCGGAAAAGTGATGATCATCGCGCAATAGGCCACCATCGCCGGATTGAACGGGTTCTGGCCGAGACCACCGTAAAGGTGCTTGGCGACGATGATCGCCATCGCCACCGCGCAGGCGGTGAGCCACCAGGGCGCGATTGGCGGAAAGCAGAGCACGATCAGCCAGGCGGTGACCACTGCTGACAGATCGCTCAGTGCCGGCTTGAGCGGCCGGCCGCGCAGGCGGAGCACCAGGGCTTCGGCAGCGAGGGCAGTCACGGTGGCAATGAGCAGGTTGAGCACGATGCCGGCGCCGACAAAGAAGATGTAGGCGCTGATGCCCGGCAGCAGGGCCAGCAGCACCAGCCCCATGGTGCGCTGGACGCTGACCGGTTGGCGGATGTAGGGAGAATGAATCATGAGCGTGTTCCTGACGCGGAGTCCGGGCTTCAGGATGCAGCCGGAGGCTGTTCGTCAGCGGCGGTGGCGGGCGAACTGGCGGTGGCGCTGGTCTGGCGCTGGCGAGCGCGTTCGAGCGCTGCGGCGATCAGCGCCTGCCTGGCATCGTCCGCTGGTGCGCCAGGGGAGGCGGCTGGCGCTGCGTTCGGGCTGGCGTCGGCGACTGTTTCGTTTGCAGTTTCGTTTGGCTTGGCAGCATTGTCGGCAGCCAGCTTGGCGCGGGTTTCTGCTGCTTTGGCGGCGAGTTTGGCGGCTTTTTCTTCCTTTTCGCGTTCCTGGCGGAAGTTGCGGAATTCGAAGCGATCGCGTGCCTGGTCCGCAGCGGCCTGTTCCTGATCGCGGGCACGGATTTCGCTTTTGGCAAAGCGGAAGTAATCGACCAGTGGAATGTGGGAAGGACAGACGTAGGCGCAGCAACCGCATTCGATGCAGTCGAACAGCTGGTAATCCCTCGCCTTGTCGAAATTGCGCGCGCGGCTGAACCAGTAGAGCTCGAAAGGTTGCAGCTCGGCCGGGCAGGCGCTGGCGCAGGCGGTGCAGCGGATGCAAGGCAGCTCGGCAGGCGGCGCCGGCAGCAGGCGCGGCGAAGCGGCAATGATGCAGTTGCCAGCTTTCACCAGCGGTACGTCGAGTTGCGGCAGGGCGAAGCCCATCATCGGTCCGCCGAGCAGATGACGGTCGGTATCGACCTTGGGCTGGGCGAGGGCGAGCAATTCATCAAGCGGGGTGCCGATGAGTGCTTCCCAGTTGCCGGCATTGGAGACATTACCGGTGAGGGTGACGATGCGACTCAGCAGCGGTTCGCCGTGGCGGATGGCGCGATGAACGGCGTAGGCGGTGCCGACGTTGAAGCACTGCACGCCGAAGTCGAAGCCGATCTTGCCGAAGGGGATTTCCTTGCCGGTGAGGGTGCGGATGAGCTGCTTTTCGCCGCCCATCGGATAGAGAGCGGGCACCGGCTGGACGCGCAGGCCGGCATCAATCTCGGCTGCTGCAGCGCGCATCGCGGCGATCGCTTCAGGTTTGTTGTCCTCGATGCCGACGATCAGTTCGCGCGCACCGAGCAGCTGGGCAAGAATGCGGGCGCCGCTGAGGATGTCGACGGCCCGTTCGCGCATCAGGCGGTCATCGCAAGTGATCCAGGGTTCGCATTCGGCGCCGTTGAGGATCAGGGTGTCGACTCCGCTGCCGCGACCGAGCTTGACGTGGCTGGGGAAAGCGGCGCCACCGAGACCGACCACGCCACAGTCGCGCAGCCAGGCCAGCGCCTGTTCGCGGCTGGCGTGTTCGAGGTCGAAGGGCTGGTGTTCGATCCAGCGCTCCTCGCCATCGGTTTCGATCACCACGCAGTCGGCGCTGAGGCCGGAAGGGTGGGCCACCGGATAGGGGCCGATGTCGCTCACGCTGCCCGAGCTCGGTGCATGGACTGCGCTGCTGAACAGGCCGTCGGCCACGGCGATGATCTCGCCTTTGGCGACTTGCTGGCCGACGCTGACGATGACGCGCGCCGGCTGGCGTCCGCCTTGATGGAGCGGGACGATGAGCCGTTTGCTCAACGGTGCCGGGCGAATCGGCGTGGCGGCGGAAATGTCCTTGTGGTCGTCGAGCTTGAGGCCGCCGTGAAAGCTGAACAGGCGGCTGATCATGGCTCCTTCCTCGCTTCGTTCAGCTTGACGACCGGATATTTCCACTTCCAGTTGTGCACGGTTTCGGCGACCGGCACCATGGCGATGCAGTCGACCGGACAGGGGGCAACGCACAGCTCGCAGCCGGTGCACAGCGGTTCGACCACGGTGTGCATCTGTTTGGCGGCGCCGACGATGGCATCCACCGGACAGGCCTGGATGCACAGCGTGCAGCCGATGCACACCTGTTCATCAATGACCGCCACTGCAGTCGGCTTTTCTTCGCCGTGCTCTTCGGACAGAGGAACGAAATCACGGCCGAGCAGATCGGCGAGCTTGTGGATGCCGTCTTCACCGCCCGGCGGGCACTGGTTGATTTCCGCTTCGCCGCGGGCGATCGCTTCAGCGTAGGGCCGGCAACCGGGAAAGCCGCATTGACCACACTGGGTCTGCGGCAGGATGGCGTCGATCTGTTCGACCAGCGGGTCGCCTTCGACGCGGTAATGGACCGAGGCATAGCCGAGCACTGCGCCCAGGACCACGGCGAGGCCGGTCATGACGAGGATGGCGGTCAGCATGGTCGCGTGAAAAGTGTCTGGTTCAAGGTGTGCAGGAGCTTCAATAAAAAGACCGGCATGGGCCGGACTGGAAAGCGGGCGGTCAGCAAAGCGTTGATCGCGGTGAGGCAGATCGCGGTGAGGCAGGTTCAGCCAAAACGGTCAAGGCCGGCAAAACCCATGAAGGCAAGGCTCATCAGGCCGGCGGTGATCATCGCGATCGCCGTGCCTTTGAAGGGAAGGGGGACGTCGGCACCGTCCAGGCGTTCGCGAATGCTGGCGAACAGCACCAGGGCAAGGGTGAAGCCGAGCGCGGAACCGAAACCGAACAGCAGGGATTGCAGCAGATCG
>JAVEVA010000026.1:0-23159 GCA_034005275.1 Thauera sp.
GCCTGCGCCAGGCCGTGAAACCGTTTGCTGAATTTGACCTGCTCGAACACCGCATACCTCCTGAGTTCGCAATGCTCGTCCTTCGAGCACGCGGGGCGCTTGAGCGGGTTGTCGTGACGCCCAACGCGGGATAGCCGACAAATCCGTCCGATAAGCCGGCGCCTACGACGGGAGACGGCGCACACGCGCCACCTGTCGAATAACGGACGGGCAAACCGGACAGCGGTGTTTCCATTTCGGAAACACCCACCCGAACAGGAGCAGTCATGAGCAGGGAAGCGTTTGAGGCGTGGGTGATGCAGAAGCGCGGAATTACGCGAGACGTGACCATTGACGGCGGCATGTATTGGGTCGGCGAGGTGGAGATTGCTTGGCAGGCATGGCAAGCCGCCCGAGCCGCCGCGCTGGAAGAGGCTGCGGAGATCGCAGACGCGCACGCAACGTGCGAAGGCATCGGGCAACGCATCGCGGTAGAAATCCGCGCGCTGAAGGAGAAGGAATGAACATCGAAATCAAGTGGCGAGAAAACCCAACGCACAGCCAGCCGCAAGCCGGATCGGTGCAGGTTGAGGCTGACGGGCTTGACGGCGTACTTGACGCATTCCGCGCTGCTCTCGTTGGCATGGGCTACACATGCGGACGCGCGGCTAAACTCGACTTCAGGGACGACGAATGAACTTCGAGACAATGATGCGGGAGATGGTGCGGCAGGAGGTGCTGCAGGCGATTGCTACCCTGCCCATTACGCCGCAGAACGATGGCTGGATGACGCGCGCAGAGGTGGCCCGGCTCTGGCAATGCTCGTGGGAGACGGCAGCGGCTAGACTGTCTCAGCCCGGCGCGCCGAAGCCCGAGCGGATCGGCAAGCGGAAGATGTGGAGACGTGCGGAGGTGGAACGATGGAAGTGACAGAAGCTGAATTGATAGCACGGCAGGCCAAGCATATTGAAGAGCTACGCGACGAGGTTGTCGACTTGAAAGAAAGAATCAGGCGCGCACGGCGGTATATTTACTGTATTGGCGGACCACTCAACGACAACAAACTAGGATACTCAAGAGAGCAGATGGTGACATTTGCGCGGATAGCCGACGAACTCGGCGAGGGATAACGACCGCCTAAAGCTTCCCGGCGACCTCTTCCGCGTCATCTTCGTAGTACGTCATCAACTCCCGGATGTCCTTGTGCCCGATCATTCTCGCCAGTTCAAGGACATTCAGCTTCTTCGATAGCCGCGTTACGGCCTCGTGCCGGCTGTCGTGGAAGTGCAGGTCGTCTATCCCCGCCCGGTTGCGTATTTTCCGCCACAGCGCATCTAGGCTCGCCGCTGTGATGCCCTGCCACAGTTCGGGCGGCATCTGGTCAAGAATGGACAAGGCAGCGGGCGACAGCGGAACATCGCGCGCCGATCCGTTCTTCGTCTTGGGCAGGTGCGCCACCTTGCCCGCGATCCTGGATCGGTCCAGTCCGCGTATCTCGCCCGCCCGCATGCCGGTTTCAATGGCGAACAGGAAGGCCGCGCAGACGTAGGCCGTCTTTGTCTCCAGAGTGCCACGGTGGTATCCGCCAGAAATGCAGATTGCCTCAATTTCATGCGGATAGACCCGCCGCTTTCGGCGCTCAGGATCGGGCGGCAGCTTCACGCCTCTAACCGGATGCACAGACATCCACTTCCATTCCTCAACGGCACGAGTGCAGACGCTGCCTATCGTTCGGAATTCGCGAATCACGGTTGCCGGTGATACCTGCTTAAGCCTGCGGTCCCGGTACTCTGCAAAGTGCTGCGGGCCAAGGTCGGGCAGCATCACGCCGGCGAGATGGTCTGACAGCAGCGCCTTGACGCGCAGTTCATCCGTGCGTGACAGACTCACCTCTTCAAGCGTGCGCTGCAGCACCTCGCGGAACTCTGCCCGCTTTCCTGTAGGCAGTATCTGCCGGCGCTCAATCTTAGCCTCGTGCTCTGCCGCCCAGGCTTTCGCGTCCTTCTGCGTGGCGAAGGTCTCAGACAGCCGGACGCCCGCTTTCTTGATCTGTGCGCGCCAGCCTGTAGCCGTTTTCTGGATGCTTGCCATGTGGGGCCGTCCGTGGGGCCGAAATGGGGCGCAGAGTATCGGATGCCGGTCGAAAACGTCAGTTCTTGACAGCCCGGAAAAAGGCTGAAACCCGCAATCTAGCGTCGTTCTATCGAAAATATATCAAATTCGTGGTGCCCGGAGCGGGGAACGTGCATGGCTTGTATAAGCCGTCTTGATGGTGCGCGGGGCTTATTTGGGGCTTGCGCTCGGAGGAAGGTGTGCTATTCTGGATGTGTAGGGCGGCGTGGATAGACACGCGGCGTCTCTTGAGAGAGGGGGCGGATACGCGAGGAGATAAGACCACCTCAGCCGGTACCCAACCCGGCCCCTACACCCACAGGCAAGAGCACGACTTACCCGATTGTGGGGCGGTCTGCTAATCCCGTTGAGGCGACGGCCAAGACACGGTATCAGGCGACAAGCCGTGTTCTTCCCTGTTGGTGAATGCGCAGGCTGATGCGCAGGCAAGAATCATCATGATGCGCGAACATGCAGCGCACTATCGCACGAAAACAGGTCACGGCTGCACGCGGCTTTGCGGGCTGCGGATGGCCGAATAGTGCGCGGCTATCTTGGCCGGTATGGATGCCGCGCCTGCGGTGACTCACAGGCGGGATAGAAACGAAACAGGTGGCGTTCCAGCGCGAGCGCACAGCCAGCGAAATGCACGGCGACGGCGCGCCACTCGTTGCGATCCTCCCGCAGCCGCACAACCTCGCTGGCTAGGAAGTCACAGCGCTCACACTGCGATTTCGTTTCCACGGAACTCAACAACGCCCGGCGCAACAACGTGGCACACGTCAGGCCACAGCAGGCGCCAGTGTTTGCACTGCCCGCATGTGGGCTTGATCGATCCCAGATCGGGTTTATTCATGCCTTGCCCCTGATCCGCTCAACCGTCCGCAGACCGCCAAGGCCGAGCATGCCGGTGAGCAGCACCATCATCGTGTCGGTGTCAATTTCAGGCATAGCCTGCACGTCAGCACCAGCCAGCGAAGCCAACCACGGCAGCACTGGGCGCAGCAGGAAGGTGTAAGCCAAGCCAGCAGCGCACACCCACCCGCATGCAGGCCGCCAGCCGCCCCTGAATAGATCGGTGGAAGCCTCAGCTTTGTTGATGTCAGCCTGCGCAAGCATCAAGCGAAGATCGGCATCCAGCGTTGCAAGCTCGCCTTTCTGCGCCAGTTCCAGCGCCTTCAGCTTGGCGTCAGCGGCGGCGGCAGGATCGGGAATGATCTTGTCCAACAGACCGGGAAGCATCGAAACAAGCGCGCCCCACATGTCACACCTCCATCAGGTTGCTGGCGATGCGCCGCGCCCAGCCGCGCGAGAAGTGCGGCCACGTCTTCAAGTCCGTCATGAACATCAGCCGCGCACCGTTGAACCGGGCCACAACCTGAGCGTCTGAGAGCGCGCGAACGGCCTTCAGCGTCTGCATGCCAAGCACGCCATCGTCCTCTGCCCCTACAGCACGTTGCAGCGTCTTGACGGCCTGCCGCAGCCCGCTATTTACGGCCATGTCGAACAGATCAAACCGCACGCCATCGGGAAGCGCGTCCGGCTGCATCGGCTTCCAGTAGTCGCGCTTGTAAATGGCCTTGGCTTCGTCCAGTGTCAAAGCCTTGATATCGACGTTCGGATAAGCGCGCTGGCTGATCCCGTACTTCGTCACGCCGCCGGGATCGTTCGGGTCTTCGGACAAGCCGCCCTCGTGGCCGATGAGGCGTTCAAACGCTTGGTCAAAATTCATCGCTTCACCTCGATAAGCCGATCAAGCTTGTCCTCAAGCCGCGTAAGCTGCCGCTGCACAGCCTCAAACGCCTCCCGCTTCTCTCTGTCCTGCCGGTCATCAATCGACGATTGCAGCGACATCTGATGTTCAAGCAGAGCGATGCGTCTCTCCATTGTTGAGATGTAGCCGTATGCCGAAAAGGCGACGATTACGGTTGTGATGATGTGCCCCAGTTGGATTTCTCTTTTGAGGTGCCATCCGTGTGCCTTGTCGGTGTTGTCTGCGGGCGTCATGGCTTACAGCTTTATGCAGTACAGGAAAGCCAAGTTTCGAGGCCGCGTTTCTGCTGCCGTCCTCGGCGTGCCGTTCGCCCCATCGGTGATCGGATCGCCAACAGACGCGCTAGACGTTGCGCTAGTCGAGAACGATCCGCCGTCACGGCTTGTAGCGCCCGTATGTGCGTCGGTTGAATGCTTGTGGCCTTGGAACGCATCAAGCTGCGCAGAGCCAAGCGCGCGACCGGAATCCACGCCGCGAGAATCGTCTAGACCTCGTATGAACTCGCCGCGTGCGTCATGGATCGGAAGACGCTTATTCGCAGCAAAGTCCGCCGCCGCAGATGCGCCGCGAGTAGAAGCAGCCCCGGAGCTATCCTGAATCGGCAGAGCGGTGTTATCGAACTCTGACCACAGCAACGAAAACAAAGCGGACGTGTCTGCGTTCGCCCGAGTCGTCGCGCCGGATGCCGCGTTACCGATAGTCCCGCCATTGGCCTTGATCCACCCAGACGGCGCAGTTGATCGAGCAAACGGAGCAACCATGCCGGTTGCCCAGTTCGGCCCGTTCAGTGCGTCGTTTAGTGTGTCGGGGCTGATGACAGTTGATGTTGATGTGCCCTCTTGAGCCTGTGCGCTTGTTGCGAAAACAGGCTTTGTCGCGACTAGCTGGAACTGTGTTCCGTCATATATGACAACGCATACGGCGCCCGATGCGATGTCGCCAGCAGCCAAAGCCGTGGTGCCGTCCTTCGTCACCGATTTCGCGCCAATTGCGTTGATGTTCAGCGTTACCGCGCCAGTATTCGCGCCAGCAGATACGAAACTGAACTGCTGCCCCGCCGCGTAAGCTGACAAACCAATCGGAGCCGAGGCCGTAATCGTGTCGGCGCCTGAAACGCTGGTAAGGTATGAAAGCATACCGTCCTGCACTTGCGATGCTCTTGCATATTCAGTGCGAGCGGATGCAGTATTGACGTTTGTGTGTTTGTACCCGCCCATCGGCAGATTGGCAGTCGGCACCGTCTGGCCGTCTTTGGCGATTGACTGCGTTAGGGCCGTTGCGATGTCGTTGATTTCCGCATCAAGTTCCGCCCCATCGGCTGTCGTGCCGTTGGTGTAAGCCGATCCAGGTACGCGGGTGTAATTCCCGCTTCCGTCGCGTGACATGCGCTACTCCTGAAATGAAAAAACCCGCACGGAGGCGGGTCTTATGACTGATGAGCAACAACAGCGAATAATTGCGATGTGCGCGTTCTTTGCTGCGTGGCCGTTTCTGGTTACTGCAATCAGGTCACTGTTGCAGCGCGCTACTCGCACCAAAACTGAGGACTGGCGCGGATTTGCGTATCACTTCGGCCAACTGCTTGGCTTGGGCTGGGCGACGTGTAAGAAGATTGGCCGTCGCGCGATCTAGGACGGGAGCGTAAGGCGCAGCAGCAGCCAACGCTGCAGCAAGCGTTGCCGGTTCAAGCATTGCCCCGCCGCCAAGCGCACCACCGGCTATCAGGACGCGTCCGATAGAGCCCGAATCCGGATACTTGTTTGCAAGGACCGACTTCCCTGCGTCCGTCAAGTCCTGCATAAACGCCGTTCCGGTCGCTGTCGCACCTTTCCCGACAGACGCATCGCCAGCCCGCACCGCTGCGGCAAGTTGTGCCGGCGTGAATTTCCCGCTGTCTGTTCCAGCCCTTGATGCGGCATCCCGAATGCGTGCGTAGTTCGCATAGCCCGCATTCGTCTTTGCAATCTCCTCAGCAACTTGGGGGTTCTGCCGGGCAACGGTTTGTCTGAAGATGCTTTGAGCCTCACGCAGTGCGTCGCCAAGCTTTTGTTGATACGCATCTGCAGACTTAGAGAACCGCTTGATCTCTTTGCCTAGCTGGCTTTCTACGCGCTTGACGACCTCTCCGGTCATGCCGCCGTTAGGCGACATCTGTCCGAACACTTCTCGCTGCAAAATCTTCTCGAACTGCGCCGCTTCGCGCTCCGGAAGCTCTCCAGCAAGACCGCGAAGGCTTGCCATGCTCGATGTAAAACCGTCGTCCGCAACCATGCTGGTGCGCGATGCAATGTCGTCGTAAGAAGCGCCTAGCGCGTCCTTAATGGCCTGAACGCCACCCCGGCCAACGTCATCAGGCGTGGCTGCGATCCCGCGAAGTGCGCGTGCGTAGGCAGCCCTGTTGAACTGGTCAAGCCCTCTCTCGCGCGCAGCGTTGATGACATCGCCCAAACCGGGAATGCTGGTCGCTCGGTCCTCAAGCGCCTGCCACCGACCGCCAAGCACTTGGCCCGGCGTCGGGGTAATCCCCTCGTCCATCAGTGCTTTGACCTGCGGGCGCGTGTTTGGGCTGACGACTCGACCAAGACCCGCAAGGACGGGCGTTAGAAGTGCGCCCGTTGCCGCCCCTGTCGCAACCTGCGAGCGCTTTTCGTCCCAAAAATCACCCTCCGTCACGGGCTGCAGCGCGCTCAGGCCGGCGCTTTGTGCTGCTGCCAACGCGGTGCGTCCAGCAAGCGACGCAGGGAGTTTTGCGGCCGTGGCGCCAGGGATGGCAAAGGACGCAGCAACATTTCCGGACAGTCGCGCAGCGTCGAATCCATCTCGCCCCGATTCCGCACGGGCGTCCTGATACGCCCGCTCGTCCTGCTGTATCTTCTCGTTCAGCCCGCCCCCCGGCATGGCTCCAACGACGCCTGTTTTTTGCGCAAGCCAGTTGTTTGCCGCATCACCCGCTTGTTGCACTGACGTGGGTAGGGAGTTGTAAAGAAGCTGCGCGCCGCCGTCGAGCAAATCGCGTGCGCCCTGAACAAACCCGCCAGCGGAAGAGCCTTGGAAGCTACCCGGCTTTGGAGAGGCCGACACCATGCGCTCTGCAGCATCGGCGCCGGTCATTCCCTTGATGGCAGCGACAATTTGCTCGTCGCTCATACCATCAGGAAATTCAACCTCGCCTTGTCCGGGGACATCGATGATTTGAGGCATTACATGTCCTCCAACTTGCCCGTTGTCGGATTGAAGCGGCGGCGTTTGCCTGCGCCAGCATCACTCACGGCCGGTGCAACCCCTTCGCGTGCGGACACATCAAGCGGGTCAAGTCCGTAGTTCTGGCGGATCACATCAACGTCCATCTTCCGAAGGGCGATTGCGCGCTCGTTGATCTTCTTGATTTCCTGCAGGCGCTTCTTTACGACCTTGGGGTCGTTGATGTTGGCGATAAGCGCGTTCCACTCACGCTGTGCGTCGCCTTCAGTCTGGACGCCCTTGTGCAGCCGCAGAGACGCGTTGCGCATGTTCTCCAGTGACGCTTGGAAAGTGGCGAAATTCTGGCTTTCCGGAGAACTCATCCCGACGGCGTTAAGAGCTTTGCTTTTGACGTTCTCAACCGGTCCAAGCTTCAGGCTTCCGCTGTCAATCTGGCCAACAAGGGCGTCAATGTCCGCAGCGCTTCCCGATGCAGCGTTGATTGCATCCAAGCTTTCCTGTTGCAGTTTCAGGGCTGCAGACGGGAGTTGCCCGCCCTTGTTATCCTTCGGAGGCGCTTCGCCAATTGCTTGGCCTGTGCGGGCATCAATGACCGTCGGCTTTCCATCGCGCATGACCGTCGCCAATGTCGGGGCAGGGGCTTGGCGGTTCGCGGCAGCTAGACCTGCCGTCAATTGCGCAAGCTCTCGGCGGCCATCCATCTGCATTTGCGCAAGCTCTCGCTGCAGCGCTGCACGTTCCTCGCGGGCGAGCCGGCTATCCTCAAGGCGCATGATCAATTCCTGCGCCCTCTGCTCGCGTGCGGCTTGGCGTTCCAGCGTCTGCGCTTCCAGCTGCTTGTTCTGGAAGTCCCGCATCTGAGCCTGATTCGCCATGTTTCCAGCAAGTTGCGCAACCTGCGGACCGAACTGCAGACCACGCGCCGACCACCCCGCCCAATCATTCGGGGTTGGATTAACAGTAGTCGTCACGTCCTCAAACGACCCTGCGCCAGGACGGTCACCGACAAGCTGCTTGGTCGTTTCTGTTCTGGCGCCCGGCATGTCTCTGAGGTACGCAGCAATGTCCGCGCTTTTCCTCTCGCTCAGCGCACGTTCTCCGGCTTGCACATCCGCCATTTCGCGTGCGCCCGAGTATTGGCGCAGGGCGTTTGCAAGGTAGTTCAGCGGATTGGTAGCGACGAACTGATTGCCAACCATCTGCCCGCCCGGCAGTTGCTGCTGTCCTTGTGCGCGGAGTGCTTCGGCGTACTTCTTCCGCTGTTCAAGCTGCTGCGCCTCGGCGTCGTAGTCGGTCAGATTTCCAAAGCTGACAGTTTTCATGATCAAACCTCGTAGCCCATAGCCTTGCCGATCCACGGCGAACCAAGCGCCGCACCGCCGATATTGAACAGACCACCCATGAGGCCCGAAGTAGCGGCTTGGTCTGCGTTGTAGGCGTTCATCGCTGCGCCGTATTGCATGTTTGCAGCGCTCAACAGGTCAGGGCCGGCTGTGGTCTGCTGCTGCGGAACATTCGTAAAGCTCGGGTTGGTCACCTGCGCGCCCGTCCGAACAGCGTTCAGGGTGTTCAGCGGCTCGTTGCGGAAGAAGGACTGTTCTTGGATCGCCTGCTGGCGCGCTTGGTTGCCAACGTCAATACCGCGAATGGCCGCAGCCAGTTGCAGGTCGTTGTTCTTCTGCGCCTGGTTGTACATCTCAGCCCCGTAGGCGTCCGAACCAATCGTGATGCCCTGATTCTGCAGTCGTGAGCGCAACGCCTCGTCCTGCCGGTCCATAGTCGGCTGCAGTCGGCGCAGGATGGCGTCTTGCGCAGTCTCGCCAGCATTGACCGTTTGCGCAGGCAATACGCTCTGATCAAACGGCTTGGACAGCATGTTGCTGACGTATTCAAGGCCCTGATTCTGAAGCCCGGCAAGGCCGAGTGAAGTCTGGTTTTGCGCTTCCAGAAGTTTCTGTTGATCCGGGGCAAGCTCTACTTTCAGCGCCCAGCGGTCTGGGTCGTACCCCGTCATGAACTGTTCGCGCGTCGGGGCGACAGGCTTTGTCAGTTGCTGCTGGAACTTCTGCCCTTGCTGCGACTTCATGTCTTGGTTGTACTTCGCCAAGTCCTTTTGATACGTCGACAGCGCTGTGTTGTAAGCAGCCTCGTTGAATTGGTTGCTGGTCGGGTTGTAGTACGTCAGATTGCCGTAAGGGGTGTATTGATCGACGCGGTTAGCCTTCGCGGCTACGCGGGCAGCTTCGGCGTTACCTTTCGCTGTTTCTTTGGCAGCGGCTGCATAGTCGGGAGCTTCGGGGGCGTCACCTTTGCCGCCTTCAAGCGACAACAGACGCCCGCCAAGTGCGCGGAATGCGCGGTGCGGAAGATCGGGGATATCAAGATGATGGAGCATTGACCCACCTCAAAAAGCGACAGTCCTCTTTCCAGAGAACCATGACGACAAGATCGGAGTTATTCCGGCCTGCTTTTTCGAGGGTTGCCTCTACTCGGAAGCCTATGTGTGTATTTAGCCGCAGTGCCTTTTCGTTCTGGGAATCGACAAGCCCAGTCATGCGGCAACAGCCCAACTGGTTAAACGGGTAATCCGTAACCGCCCACCAGAAACGGCGAGGCGGTGCAGCATCGACCCGCTGATGGACAAAGACGTTTGAACCGTTGAATCCTTCATACGCGACGCCGGCTATCAACTCGCCGTCACGCCGCCATCCAATGCCCTGCGTGTGGTCGCAGATAGCCCCGCCGACGCGCTCATAAACCCACTGAGCGACGCCGGGACCAATCACCAGCATCAGAGTATTCCTCCCGCCTCAAACACATAGTCGGTCGCGTTCCATCGGATTTCGATGTCCTTGGACTCGCACTTGAGATACAAGGACGCGCAATACCCGATCCCGGCTGCGTGCTGCCAACTCTTAAGTTGCCGCAGCCCACCAGACCAATTGAACGCGCCCCATACCGCCGTACCCCACAGCGGGGTAGAACCGCCCGCGCCGTAGGACACAACGTTAGTCGGCTCGCGCGTCTCGAACTCGTAGTTCATGCCGATGTAGAACGTCGGCTCGCCGTCCGACTGCATCATCGGGCGCACAAGCTTGAAGTGCTTCTCAAGCTTGCTGCCGAAGTAGTGATACGACTGCAGGCACTGCACGGTGACGTTGATTCCGTTCGCGCCCGTAGAGGTCGCGTTGTCGCTGTAGCCCGTCCATGCCTTATAGACCGCGTTCTGGCTACCGAAATACTGCGAGTCTGAGAATAGTTCCCAGCAGAGCGCGTTCTGCCCTTCAAACCGCGTCCATGCGCCGCTGATCGTGTTCATTGCCCATTGATGCTGCATCGTCGAACTGTCGGGCACATTCACCATCAGCATGTTTATGGACGGATGCAAAAACACCTGCCAGCCGTTGTTACCTGACAGTGTTTCCGCCTCGCGGGAAAGAAGAGGCTGAATCTTGTCCGTCAGCGTGTTCTGCGAATTGACGCCGGACGACACCAGAGCCTTTGAGAGCTGCTGAACGCCGCCCTTTGACAGATAGGCAACATCGCCGCCCATGCCATCAAAACAGCGCCTTCCAAGCGGCTCTGCAAGCCTCCAGACGCCGACAAGCGCCCAAGTCGATGCGCTGGTCGGGTCGATGCCCTTATAGACGATGCACTCGCCCTTTGACGTGACGAATACAAGGTGATCGTCCATGCCTTCGCCTGCATCAACCGTCCATGTCGATGCTGCGACAAGATATCCGCCAAGCTTGCACAGACTGCGCAGATCGAACACGGCAGCGGCCCCACCGATGGACTGCGAGGGAAGGTAAGCCGCGCGCAGTCCGTCTTTCAGGATGAACCATAGCCGGTCCTTGTGCGCCGTGACATGCACGATATCGGTGGTCGTGATGCCGGTAATGGCAGGCGTAGATACGCCATCAACCGACACCCACGTCGTGCCGTTGTAGAGCAGCGGCTTGTCCATGCCATTGACCATGTACATGAACGATCCGCCTGACGTGCTGAAATTGACGTGCTGCCAGTAGGCGGATGTCTGCCCAGACACGACAGCAGCGCCAACAACGCCGGCTGACGTCACGTCAAACACCGAGTCGCCCGCCGCTGCGAACATCTTTGTTGCGGTGCCGCTGGTGTAGGTGCAGAGCGTTTCCACCGGGTCAGAAAATCCGGTCACATGCTGCCGGTATCCCCTGCGGTTTCCCACGTAGTACGGCGTCGGCCACCAATTGACCATATACACCGCGTCTTCCTCGTGCATCGCCGCCAGCGAGTCTTTCGCGTTGATGCCGCGAACCGGCGCAGGTACAGTCGCCGTGCGCGACACACGCGAGCCACGAGACGACTTGATTGGCTTCCTCATACCGTCCAATTCCCGTCCGGAATGGTCGGGCTTCCCAGGCTCGCGTAAGTGCCCGCATGCAGGTACAGGTCGGATGCCGCGCCGTCCTCGCCCATCAGTGCGGATACCTTCCGCTCCGCTTTCGTGAAGTCCTCGGCGTATTCAAGCCCCTTCGTCTGACGCCAGCGCCAGATGAGGCCCAAAATCAGCGCGTCGTCGTCCAGCAGGTGCGTATCGTCGTCGCGCGTGAATTGCTCTTTGCGCGTGCCGTCAGCAGCCACTATCCAGCGCTTGTCGATGTACTCGAACGAGTACGACTGACCCGCAGCGGGCGCGGGCTGCAGCATGAGATTGCCGCCGCGCACGTACCACGCCGGATCGATCAGCGAAGCCAGACCTGACTTGAGCCGCTGGTACTGTCTCGGCGTAATCGGGCCAGGCGCTTCGCGCTGCTGCGACCGATTCCACATCGTTTCCGAGATGAAGCGGCGGAAGCCTGGTGCAAGCGTAGAAAGCGCACCCTGCGACACTGCAGCAACGCTGGTAAAGGTCGCCTCTGTCTGAAGGTTGGTCCAGTCAAAACGACTGGAAAGGTCGCGCCCTTCCTCATTCAGGAGCGACAGCATCTGCGTGACTTGCGGGTCTGTCGAATTAGCCGCCGTGTTGGGCACAGCAAACCCAACGCGACGACATGCCTCCTGAACGATTTCGAGCGCATTCATTTATTCGGCATCCTTCGGAGGACGGCCACGGCGCGGCGCTTCGTTGAGTTTCGCCATCACCTCGGCCAGTTGTTCTTGCAGTCGCTTGTTGCTTTCCTCAAGCTCTGCCATGCGTGCAGCGTCAGCCATTGCCGGGGCGTTGTTGCTGGCCTGCTTGAGCCATGCGCGGGCCTTCACGCGCAGTTGTTCGCCTCCCATGCCAACGCGCTGAATCTGCGTGTCAGACAGTTCGGCCAGTTGCTCAACAGTCGCCACACCGACAGCGCGCAGCGTGTCAGCCTGCGAGCGTGTCACGGCTGCCCATTCGGCGAGCGGGGTACCCATCACAGGGGCTGCGGACTGGTACTGCTGGAAGTGCGCCCAATGGCGCGGGAAGCGCTGCTTGTGGTGGTCCCGCACCTTGGTATCAATGATCGTTGTCGGGTCGCCCGGCACTTGGATGCGCACAAACGGCACGTCCTTAAACACAGGGTGGCCGGCTTCTTCGCTTGCCTTCTCGTCCTTGACGGACTCCATGCGGAACTCAACGTGCAGCTTTTCGTCCGCGCGCGGATCGATTTCCCCATCAACCATTTATGTTCTCCTTGTAGCCCCCAAAAAAGCCCCGGAGCCGAAGCCCCGAGGCAAGGGGGAAAGCGTTTAGATCGTGTCGCCGACGTAGGGATACGTGACGAACGCCGAAACAGCGCCCGCAGCAACGCCGTTTGCCGACATCAGCGCAACGCCCGTCACGCGCTCGGCGCCAGCGGTTGCGTCATCGTCAAGCTGGCCTGCGGTAGCGGTCGTGTTCAGGCGAGTGCCCTTTGCGGCCGAAGCAGCAACGCGCACCGAACCCACGCCGCAGATCAAGCCCCAGCCGTAACCCGATGCAGCAATAGCCGCCTGCGGAATCACAACCGGCATGCCTTGAGAGGCACCCGGCGCGGAGTTGGTCGTATCCACCATGTCCGCAGTAAAGGACGAGTCCTCAACCACAGCGGCGTAATACTGGGAGACGCCGCCCGAGTCGGCCTGTACAAACAGGTACTCGTTGCCATCGTCATCCTTGCCGCGCTGACCGGGGCGGAAGGGAGGGGTTTCCGTCGAGGTCCAAACCTGCGACGGGGTAATGCCGATTACGTAGCTCATGATGTCTCCTTAAGCCTGCAGGACGCCTTGGAACTGCGCACCCGAGCAAGTCATGTTGCCGGCCCAGCCGATGTGACGGACCACCGCATCCTGATTGACCGATTGACGGTCGCCACCAATCGGCTTGAAGTTGCGGGCCGAATGCGGACGCCAGTGCAGGAACTTGGTGTTGATGAAGTACATGGTGTCGGTCGGGCAGTTGCCGCCGATGCCACCGTCAAGCACCACGTCACACGAACCACCCGCGCCGTAGTACTTCAGCGCAGTGAAGCCAGCGCCAACGGTCGAGTTGCCATCGCCAAGACGCTGGATGCTCTGCAGCGATTCCAGGTAATGGCGGTAGTAGTTCGAGTCAGCCACGATCAGGTCAGGGCGATCAGTGCCGCGCACCAGTTGCACGATGACGCGGTTCATCAGACCCTGCATGGTGGTCGGGCCGGGGGTGACCGACAGAGCCGACGCATCGACAACCACGTTGCGCCAGAAGGCCCAAGTTCCGCGGTCAATGCCGCCGTAAGTGCCGCTGCCAGGAGTGGCCGAGATAGCAGCCTGCAGGCCGGTAATGTTCTTGCCGGCGTTGCCCGTACCGTCGCCGTACAGGTCGGTCGAAATGCGGTTCATCAGATCCGCTTCGGCGATCTTGATGCGCGACTCCATCAGGTCGATGAACGCTTCTTCCCCCGCGTTCTGCAGCATTTCCAGACCGCTCATGGTCACAGCGGCGCTGTACTGCTTGATGTCAAACTGCGCCGCGCTGATGGGCGAATTCACACCGATGTTCAGCAGTTCATAGCCCGAGTACGAATTGGCATTCGTGGTCGAGCTATCCGGGTACATCAGTTCTTCGTAGATGATCCGGCCACCCGAGAACGGGCGGGAGTTGCCGCGCTGCTTCAGCTTCGACAGAAGGGCGTTGTTGTCGGTCAGGTTGTCGGCGAGAGTGCCGGAACGCTGCTCAATGGTGGTAGCGATCAGGTCGCTTACCGCGGAATTGGCGAATGGCATGTGAAATACTCCGGATGGTCATGTATAATCACACCTTCATTTAAGGAGGTGCAAATGAGCCGTCTCATAGATTTAACCGGCCAAGTTTTTGGTCGATTGGAAGTTCTATCCCGTGTTTCGGCGCGCGGGCAGTCAAAATGGCTTTGCCGATGTTTATGCGGCAACGAGCGCATTAATGCTGGATACGCTCTAAGGAACGGGCGGATAAAATCCTGCGGGTGCCTTAGACAATCGATTGCTTCGGTCAAAAACAAGAAACACGGCATGACCCGAACGCCGGAATACATGGCGTGGGTCAACATGAGAAACAGGTGCTACAGGCCGGAATCTCGCGGATATGACCGCTACGGCGCAAAAGGGATTACGGTTTGCGACCGTTGGCTAAACAGCTTTGAAAACTTTTTTGCAGACATGGGCGCGAGGCCAAGTCGGTATCAACTTGATCGCATTGACCCAACTAAAGGCTATTCGCCAGAAAATTGCCGTTGGGCAACATTGATTGATCAGGCAAACAACAAGAATCGGGTGCTTCAAGTAACGATAAACGGCGAAACAATGTCTGTTTCCGATTGGTGCCGACGTTTAAACCTGTGTCACAGGACAATACGTGCGCGAATTTACGAACGCGGATGGAATCCTGTTGATGCGCTTACAAAGCCCATTAATAAACGGGGCTGTTAGATGCGGTCGCGCATGCTCGCCAGATTGGCGGCAAGGGTTGCGCGTAGTTCTGTGCTTGCCGGGGCGGATTGAACCGTTGCACCCGGCGCTGAACCCCTGACGCTGACGGCGGCGGCTTTCGCTCTCTGTGCGGCTTCCTGCTTCGCTTTCGCCTCGGCCTGCGCACGCTGTTGAGCCTGCGATTCCTGCCAAAGTCGATCATTCATGCGCACCGCCTTGTCATAGGCGTCTTGCATACCGGAAGCGCGGCCGGATTCCAGAAGGAAAGCCATGTCCTCGCGTACTGCGTCGAAATGGGGGTTTGTTGCTTTGAACTGCTGAACCTCATTGACCAGTGATGGATCAATGGCGGGCTGCTCCGGCTGCTGTTGAGCACCGGAAACGAATTGGGACAGACGCTGAACTTCTGCCTGCAGGGCACGGATAGTCGGATCGACCGGCGGGATTTCCGCCAGCGATGCGATATCAATTCCATGCCTGTGGCACATATCAGCCACTTCACGCGCTTTCTGCTCAGGAGTGCCCTGATACAGAACTCGCGCAGTGTTCATCAGCACACTGACTGCGCCGGCAGGGGTTGCCCCTACCGCCTGCAGAAACTCAGCGTGCGGCGTGAATACCTGGTGAAGCTCGCGGCCAAACGTCGCGGCTTCCTTGTATGTCTGGATGCCCTTGTGGAAATCACCTTCTCGGCGCTCAGCCTCTTCGGCCATCAAGCGCACTTCTTCAGGCGTCAGCGGCTCACCGCGAGCGGCTTTCACGAACGCTTGCTGTGCCTCGGGCCTCCACGAGGACGGGGCTTTCTTTTCCGGCACCGGATCGGGCTGTACTTCAACCACTTCCGGCACTTCCTCTGCCGGCTTTTCCTTCGGGGCAAAGCGGCCCTTGTCGTCGCGCGCACGGCCTTCTACAGGCGATTCCTCGACCTCTACGACCTCGGGCGCCTCAACTTCCGGCGTAACTTCTTCCTTCTGTTCGGCAAGCGCGTTTTGCAGTGCTTCGCGGATTTCCATTCCGTTTCCCCATAAAAAAAGCCACCCGGAGGTGGCTTGTTGTGAGTCTCTTGTTCTTAGGCTTTCATCGACCGATAGACATCAACCAGCGTGCGCCGCAGCGACGGGTCACTCTTCGGCTCGGGCTTCTTCATCGCTGCGTCAATCTCGTTGCCAATCTCAAAAACGTTGTGCTGACGAAGGTGTGCGCGGTGCTGACTGCGCGACGTGATCCACGATCCATCAACCATCGACTGATACGGGGCAATGTCCGGGATTACGTCGTGCGCCTTCTGCGGGGCTTGGTAGCTCTCGTCCAGATAGACGCACTCGCCATCGCGGTATTCCGCAAGCTTCTCGCCGTCCGGCTTGTAGATGATGCGAATTCGGCTCATTCCACAACCTCCCGAGACTGATCTAACAGGCGCTGCTCCCTGTATTGCAGGTCGATGCCCTTAACAGTCAGGTCCGCATCGCGCTGCGCCAGTTCTGCCCCGGCCTTGACACGCTCAACCTCAAAGCTCGTTCGCTCTTGGAACAGGCTCTGCTTCTCCTGCTCCATCTGTTGAGCCTGCTCGGACAGCATCTGCTGCTGTTGCTGCAATTCCTGTTGCATCTGCTGCATGCGCGGGTCCGGTGCCGGCTGCTGCCTGATCTGGTCGGCCAGTTCCTCAAATTCGGACTCAACTTCTGCCCCAGCCTTGAACGCACGCACGCCAAACAGCAGCAGCGACACCATCAGCGGCGCCATCTGCGGGGCCGCTTGAGCCGCTTCTGCAGCCTGCTTGACATACGATCCCGCAGCGCCAAGGAACTCGATTCGATCCTGCTTTTCCTGCTGCTCGTCGATCTCGACCAGCGCATCCGAACTGATCGAAATACGGAAGCCGCGCGTGTATTGGTCGCGCAGCAACTGCAGTGCAGCCGACAAGAATTCCTGCTGCTGCATCGGGTCTTGCAGCTTCTGCACTTCGGGGATGTTCTGCGCATCGGCGTACATCAGCAGCGTCTGCGGCTGATACAACTCGCACATGATTTCTGCTTTGATGCGGATCAGGTCAGCAGCGAACCGGGCAACCTCGGCCTGCATCTTTTGCAGGCGGATTGACGCAAAGCGGCTCTTGATCTGCTGCGCCGTCGCGGTCTCGCCAGCGTCCGACGCACCGCGCACGATATCGCTGATGCCGGTGATTTCGTAAATGGTCTGCTTGCACTGGTCTCGGGCCACATACAGCCCCTGCAGGACAGATACGACCATCTCGACCGGGAACCAATCGACAGCACCCTTGATGCCGCCCTTCTCTGCGAACATGGCCCAGTTATTTACCGGGATCATCCTGTTGTCTGCAGAGTCGCCGATCAGGCTCTTCAGTTCTGCATTCTCAGCCGCATACACACCAGCGACACGCAGCGCGCGCACGAGCTTGTCAATGCGCCCGGTGATGATGTCCAGTTCCTTCGCCTGATCCTGGTACAGCGAGAAGTCCGGGACAGGCACAAGCGAGCCGGTTGTCGTGGTCGCGTACAACGGCTTCGGGCAAGGGAAGAAGTCTTGCAACTTGAGCGGGTCGTCGCGCTCGTCGATGATCTTGTCGTAGTTCTTCGACAGCCATACGGCCTTCTTCGCGCGCTTGTCCCACATCTCATAGATGCACGCCTGCGGGACGCAATCCGACTTTTCGCCTTTGCTCTGCTTGTCCTCTTTTACGTCCAGCGGAATCTGGTCGGCGTCTTCGCCAAAGCGCTCACGCAGTTGCTCGCGGTCCATATACACGCGACGCCAGACCAGCCACTGTTCTTCCCATGTACGAACAACAGCATGGCCGAAGTCCTGCCACGCCACGTAATCACAGGGGCTGCATTCGTACTCGATTTCTTCCGCTACGCCCTCGTCTAGCGTGTCCTCGCTGAGTTGCGGCGACTCGGTAAAGTGCGGCTCATAGCGCACCCACACCGTGCCACGCCCCGGCAAGAATCGATCCTCTACAGCGTTGGACATAGCCGACGCATAGTCGGCGTAGTGCTCGATCTCGTACGACAGCGCGCGCTCAAGAATCTGGCTGGCAACGCGGCCAACGGCGTCCCGGTCCTTATTCCGGCGCGTGACTTCAGGCTTCGGCAGGCGCGAGAACACAGCCGGCATGGCCGTTTGCACGTTCGACCATAGAATGTTCATCTTGGCCGACGTGGAACGCTCCGGGCGCTCGTCCCGGTAGCGATCAACGATCTTTTCTGCGCGCCGCTCCCACTGCCCAAACTTGCGCTCGTAGCGCTCTATCTCTTGCGTATAGCGCTTGTAGTCGCTCATTCGTCACCTATGGGCAGAAAAAAGCCCGCTCAAGGCGGGCTGTGGGGCGGTCAGATTTTCCACGCGAGCAGCATTTTCTCTCGTGCTGGGGTCGCGGCCAAGCCGGCATCAATCACTGCGCGCAACGCTGCAGGCGAATCACCTTCGTTACTCACGATGGACCCGACGTGATACCAGGTGAAATCCTTGCCCTCCCACGTCGCCTCATCGTTTTGACTTTGATAAACACCCGCCTTCAGAAACGGCGGGTAGTCCTCGGCAGGGGTGCCGCTATCCCATGTGTTTTTCTCGCCAGCGAGTTGATACACGAGGGCGCCATTAACGTACAACTCGAACAGCCCTTCCGCAGCAGCGACATGCGTACCATCCGCCCATTTCGCACGAACGGTAATTTCAATTTCCTCACCGGGGGCAATCACACGGTCCCAGATATCCATGCCGAACGGATCAGCGGACCGCGCGAGCTTCGCTTCAAGTCGTCCGTCGTGATACGCGATATCGAACGTCGGCCTGCGCGCTACATTAACCGCATTCTGGTCGTGGCACTGCAGCACAATCACATACACGTCGGGGCCATGATTCACCACGTTTTGTGGGCAAATCATCCGCCATTGATACGTATGCAGATCGCCCCAGTTTAGCTGCGAGACACGCGTCTGTATTTCCGCGCGCAGGCGCGGACTACCGGGGTCTGCGAGATACACACCTTGAGTAATGTAGGTGCGCAGCACAGTGTAGTCGCGCCCGAGCGGATCATCGACGAGCATCGTCCATGAGCTAGGGATCGAAATGCTCGGTCCCGGCGATGCGACAAGCCAGTCATTCGGGTTGAAAAACCCAGAACACCACGCGCCGCCCAGTCTCATAGCCCGAACACCCAGTCAGGAATGACTGCGCCCGGATGGCGATACGACCAGTCGTACAACAGCGTCAGAGGAATGTCAGCGAGATCGAGCGGCACTTGATATGCGCCGACATGAGTAAGCTCAAAACCCTCAGTCACGCCGCCCATCGAAAAATCAAACCCGCCCTGCAAATTCGCGTTGGCTGCCCCGGCAATTGTTGATGAGCCGGCAGCGATACCATCGACGCCCGACCGGCCGAACCCGTCGCGCGAAACCACCCACACAATATGACGCTCGTTCGCAGTCGTGCCGTCGGTGATCGTGCCGGCTGGTGCGAACGCGTTATATGCAGACCCGCCTACCGGCGTGACAGTGATCCCCGCCGCTCCGCTCGTGGTTATTTGCATGACAAACCCACCTGTATTTACCGACGGCGTGTAATTTCCAAACAGGTATCGAGTTGCTGCCACGTGCGCCGCGAGCTTTTTCTTGATCCGCGCAGTGATGATGAGCGACTGCCCGTTGAGCGTTACCTGCGTTCCCGCAGCTGGGGCGACGACCTTTTGGCCTGTTCCGGTAAATGACATGACCCCCGGAACGGTTTCCCAAAGCTGTGCATCAGTGAAGCCGGAATTCTTTACTGCCGCAGGACCGCCGACAACCAGATTTTCAACCTCGCCGCTCGGCTGCTCGCCGTGGTACAGAAACACGCACGCGGTCGATTTGCTTGTGTAGCTGGATTCCGGGTAGATCAGTTCAGTTTCGATGCTCATGTCAATTTCCCCAGCTAATCATCAGATTGTGCGTATTTGCAGAAATGGACCCGTCACTCGAAAACACCAACGACGTAATAGGCTCTGCGCTGATTAGCATGAGGTGATCGCCAAAAACAATCGACGCATCGCGCCGTTTCGCGTCTTGCGACTGTTTCAGCCCGCGCGTAGCGTTCGGGGCATTCGCGGCGACGTACAGCACGCGGTCAGACGCCGCGCTGATATTTCGCCAGTACAGGCGGGCTTTTCGGTACGTGCCAGGCGCGGCAATCTCATACGGCGTGAACGCGCTGATGCCGTCGCCGGTCGTGGTCGTGCTCGGGCCAATCAATATGTCAGATGGGACTGTGCTGACCACACCCGCCGCCCCCACCACCGCAGCGGCGTATTCCTGCAGAAGCGGTCCGGGGTAGTTGTTGCCGTCCTGCGCGTCCGTGCCGCCGTCAAGCAGGTTGTGACCGATCACGCTCGGGAAAATAGGAGTCGTCATAGTCAAACCCTCTTGCGCCAGTAGATAACCGCCTTGTCAGCCACAGACGAGGTGACCGTGAGCGCACCAGGCGCATACAGCGGATAGGGGAAAGTCACATGCACATCGGCAGTCGTCGATCCGGTGAAACGCAGCGTCTTTGCGTCGCCGTCCTCATCTACGAACCCGGTGACATCGACGGTCACGGCGGCAGTGTTGAGCAGGATCGTCATGCCGAAAAGGTTTCCTTCGCCTGCGCTTGCCAGCGTCAGCGCGGTCGTCTGCTCAACGACCGTTGCATTGAGTTCTACGGGTTGCATTAGTAGCGATCCTCCCTAGTCGGCGTCTCCGCCCACAATTCGTCTAGCGTTACGGTCATCTGGCCGGACTCGACTGTAAATACAGGCGATTGCTGCGCGTCCGTAGTCGGCACCCATGGGCGTGACATGCAGGCATAGCGCCCCTCGTCGCCCGCGTGGTCTTCGCCGTCCGTATCTACGTCCTCAACCCGGTCTTTGTCGTGCTGCAAAGCCGGCACCGTGCGAATGAAATCCGGGCAGGTTGAGAACGTCACCAGCATTGGCCTGTCCTCAGCCTCTCCGATGAGGCGGGCGCGCATTGCATCCCATCCGCCCATCGCACCACGTTGCCCAACACGCGAGTTATCAGCGCGCCGAAACGCAACCCTTCTCCCCGATCCCTCGTATATCCGCTCGGCAATACTCGGCCCGCCGTCGCGCGAGAACGCAGCCGGATCTAGCACCCCATATGTGATTTCTTCGTTCTTCGGCGTGCGCTCTGCGATGCCTGCGCCCACTTCTTCCGCGACCATCTTCAGGCCGGTGTTGTATTGCGGCTGCCCGGACGCGTCGCGCGCCATTCCGTACCACTCGCGATACCGAACAATGCAGCCGCGTGGGAGTGTCAGCCCTTCTTTTGTTTTGTAGTCATCGCTGACCACAGCCCACCAACCAAACGAGAACGGCCTAGAGCTGCCCCAATCCCCAGATCGGAACTTGAGCCAATGCGCGGGGATATCAAACGGCTCAACAACATGCCTAGCGGTTCGCCAGCAATCAAAGAAGGCGCCGGCAACGATGTTCCAATCGCCCTCTAACCACGCCTTTCGCAGTGCGTCGTTTCCACCCGTCGCGGCAAGGATTCTGTTTCGGTAATTCGGATCGTTCTTCAGCAGGATTGTGTTATCTGCCGTCCTGCTAGGCACAAACATCCGCGTGAATCCCGTATCCGGGTCACGGTACGGCGTGTAAGGAGGGGCAACATCGATGTAACGCTGTTTGACCCAAGCGTGACCGATGCCGCCAGGATTGCCCGTCAGCCTTACGGTGCAAGGAACGCCTGCAGCGCTTCGCAGCGTCGAAAGCATTTTCAACAAGCCGGCAGGCGTCGCGTATTCCGTTACCTCGTCAAAGCTGATGCCAGTGTATTGGTGGCCGTGGTATCTGCCGTAATCGCGCTCGTTCTCAATGTACCGCATCTTGACCGTCGCGCCGTTCGGCCAATACCAGCAATTCGAGTAAGGGAAATCAGCGCTGGCTTGAGTCTTGAACTGTGCGCCAGACGCGGGGAATACCTCCATCGCGCGGCCCTGCAGTTCTTCCAACTCCGCGTATGTCTTTCGGAACATGATCCCGCGCCAATGCTGGCGGTAACACAACGCGCCGTCTTCCTGATATCCAAGCTGAAAGTCCGACTTTCCGCCGCCGCGCTCGCCGCCATAAAAAAGCTCGTCGCACCAGTCAGCGGATAGCGCGCTACTCTGTGGACCGGGCTGCGGTTCCCAAGCCATGAGCGGCTAGCCATTCCTCTTTTGTGATCTTCGGGCGGGTTACTTCTTCTGTCTTGATCGGTCCGCCATTCGGGCCGCTCACCTCATGCACCCGCTTTTCGCTGTATCGCGGGTTGCGAATAGCAGCACGCCGCGCGCACTCCTGCGCAATAGCCCTTGCCCGTGCAATCTCGTTACTGTCGGCCGGCGCCTCTTCCAATGCACGCAGCCCACGGTCTAGCCATGCCTCGGCGGACAGTTCTCTTGCTCGCGCGGATCGTTTAGCGGTTTCTTCGTCCTTATTCAGGATTTGCGAAAGACGGCCGTGTGTTATGCCCAGGTCTTTCGCTATCTCTGCCTGACTGTCGCCGCTCTCCATGCGCGACCATATAGCTTCTAGGTCGTACTTCATGCTGCCTCCAGCGCACTGATAGCCTCATCAATCACGGATGCGCCGCTGCGCTCATAGTCAGCCCGCAGAATGGTTACGCATGGAACGTCTTTTGCCCCACGAAGCGGAATTGCTGCATCAACGTCTGATTGGCGAGCTATATAGACGCCATCTTGATACGGCAGCGGCTTAATGTAATAACCGCGTGCCCTTGCTCTTTCAATTGCTTCCTGCAATTCCATTTCCTCACCTTTCCGGGTTGCCGGTTAGATGCTGCTCGCCGCTGCCTTGAGTCTTGCTTGTGCGCGATCGAGTGCTCGTTTCTCGTTGTCAATTTCAGCCCGCACCATGTCTATGCGGTCCTGAAGCGTCTTGAGTTCGCCCCGTAGGGCTTCCAGGCGGTTTGATGCCGCGTCAGCAGCGCGAACAGCATCCGCCGCTTCCTTTAGCGACATATCGCCTCCTCGTAGGTGCTGGCATTACGCGGCCAGCGCGCGAGCCTGCGGGAGACAGGCGAGGGGAATTTGTAACAGGGCGAAGAAAGTTCTTGACCCATCTTGATTGATGTATTACATTACAACTCATGGACAGCGCGTTGCTGCCAACAACCCGAGGAGAGAGCAAATGACCACCTACACCGCCACCATC
>JAVEVA010000026.1:23259-37384 GCA_034005275.1 Thauera sp.
TTGATTGATGTATTACATTACAACTCATGGACAGCGCGTTGCTGCCAACAACCCGAGGAGAGAGCAAATGACCACCTACACCGCCACCATCGCCCATAACAGCATCAGCGCTGCCCGCGTTATCACCATCGACGGCACGCTTACCCAAGCGAAGCGCGCTGCAACCAAAGAGTTTGGCGACGGCTTCCTCGATCACGTCATCGTCATCCGCGATCAGTACGGTGAGCCGGTCGCTACTCGTCGCATTGGTGATGCAAAGTGGGCGTGATCAAACCAGACAAACGCGGCGGCGCTCGTCAGGGCGCTGGCCGCAAGCCTGCCGATCCAACTATCGCTGTCCCCGTCAGACTCACGCCGGATCAAGCTGCAACACTGCGCAAGCTGGGCGTGGCTCGGTGGCTGCGTCCATTGCTGGACAGCCTGAAATGAAAACGGCCCGCGATCCGAAGATGGCGAGCCTTGCGTTTCTTTAGGGCGCAGTGTCCCGACGCAATTCAAGCATTATTTTTTCTGAGCGTCAAGTATTTGTTTCGCCGCCACCTTGATCGCCATCGGGCTGCGTAGTGGTTGCGCATTCTATGCAAAGATATACCCCGTTCCCGCAATATCGAACACCACATTGCGGGCACCTGGGAAGCGATGGCGGAGAAGGCTGTTTTACGCCTTCCCACGGATAACGCATCATATCGTTATAGTCTTCTTGTTTCATTTGTTTTGCCGCTTCCTTGATCGCCTCGTGCAGTTCCGGCGGGGCGAATATCCCCCGCACCTCTTGCAAGCCATCCTCCCGTTTTTTCTTGCGGAAGGCGGCTTGGCGTTGTTTGTTTGTGGCGTCTATCACAAACTATGACTCTTTAAGCCATTACCTTTGCCAAGGAGTGCAACACGCTTCTCGCGTGCGCATTGCGCTCTCCGGCAACCAAATATTCGAACGTCGGATGATAGTAGGCCTCTGGCTTGTGGCCGTCTTTCTTCAGACGGCCAAGTTCTCCGCGCTTCACCGCAGCATTAAGTGCCTTGCGAACATTAGACGGAATAGGACTTGTTACAAGCAAAATGCGTCGGGCAAGAACCATCATTACATTAGCTTGATCTGACGTTATTTCGCCGCGCTGGAGCAAATCTTTGATGTGCTCAAAATCGTTTTGGTTTAGTTTCATGTTTGCCCCCTTGCGTGTTGTTGATGGTTCTATCTTAGGCCACCGTTACGCGTAACGCAAGGACTAATTTGTAACTGCCCTCTGAAACTTGACGCACCGAACCACTATTCCTGTATCAGAATCACCCTCAAGCCTCGGCATTTCGTGAAACGGCAGCTTTGAACAGTCGTCGTTCTTGTGTTGGCACGCCATGCACATGCTCCCCTTTGGCTGGTATATGCAGCGGCACATCTTCGGCCAGCATTTGATGCAGTCTCGCAGCGTCACACCACTCCCCGTTTCCTCGCCGCCCGCTCGAAATCATCCAGCGCACCCGGCAGCACATCAGCCACGCTAGACCGATTGAATCGCCACACAGCCGCTATACCGTAGTAGTGGCATATCGCCGCACCCTGGATCGGCTCTAGGTCGCTCACAGCCGCATCTACGAGGGCGCACATGTAATCGTCGCTGGCCTCGCACATGTGGTCGAATGTATCCTCTGATGCAACGCCGCCAGCTTTCGTAAATCCAGCAGATGCGGCAGGGTATCCGCGCCCGTATTGCTCGCCCCGGTGCCAGTCGGCCCACCTGCGGAGCCATGCGTCTGCCCATTCGTGGCCGCGTGCGGTCATTGCTTTCCTTTCGCCGGATACAGCCGCGCGCCGATATCCCACAGCGCGGCCAGGTCGTTAATCGTCAGCCTGTCGTCGTCCATCCGCACAACCAATATGCGGTCGCGTAGCCATGCTGTGCGCTTCATCGCTTCTGTATCTACGCCCGATGCAACTACGCGCCCGAGTGCGCAGCGGGGGCGGGTCATGTCTCTACCGCCGTAACAGCCACAGCCAGCGCGGCCCATGCGTGCGACTTCACGCCGTAGGTTGGACCGGGCGCCTTCTTGGTGCCAGCCGGCCCAATCTTGTCGATCAGCGCCTGCCGAATGTTTGCGTCTTTCGCTTTGGGCGACTTGCATACGTGCAGCTTCACCTTTTGACGCGTAATCAGCTTGTGCGGGATCGGCGCGGCCTGAATGAATCGACCTATCCATACGCACGTCTCGAACACCTCGCGGCCTACAGCCATGCCGTAGCTAGCGATCATTTCCACCGCCATAAGGTCAGCGTCCTCGTGCGCAAGCTGGTCGATAAGCGCCTCGTTTTGAGAAACGCCGCTATCGATCACCTTGCCGTCGTACAGCACCCATCCCGACTCAGTCGTTCCGGGGTCAATCGCAAGTACCCTCACGCCGCCACCCTCACTTTCCCGTCACGAAACAGCGTGAGCAGCGTCCGGTCGTGCGCGCGCCTCCACATTTCGGCTTTGTCCTCCCGGCTGTCCGAATACACGCCGGTCGGGTCCATTCCTGTTCCCTGATCAAGCCACGTATGGCACCTGTGGCAGAGAAAGGCGATAAAGCAGTCGTGTGCCTTCTTCCCCATCCCTTTTCCGTGTTCTTGCTGATTGCTGTGGGCTGCAACGCTCATTCCGTGCTCGCCGCAGTGCTGGCAGTCGTAGTGCTTGGCGAGATTGGTGAGCGACTTGCACTCCCAGCGGGGAGATTTGGGGATCATTTAAAGAACAAGTATCCGATGATGTATCCAGCCGCGAAACAAACTGCAAATATCAACACATAGTCAATAATCATTTCCCATCCCTCTCGTATGCGTCCTTGAGCGCATCACGCCCGTTTTGTGATGTAAGCGGTACGCCGTATCGTTCCCGGCCTAGCTGGTCGCGCGCTTCCATTTCCTTGATGACAATCGACCAGATTTCGACCGGCTCCGACTGCTTCACGCACGCCAAATCCTCGGGCATGTGCATGATTCGCGCGTCGCCGCAGTTGGCGCAGTAGAGCGGTGATTTGCTGGGGCGGAATATGGTCATGCCGCCTCCCTTGCACTAAACCGCACGCCCTGTTGCGCGCCGAATGCCTCGATCAACTCCATCAACTCCCCCATTTCCCGCACTCCCATCTTTGACGTTCTGGCGCCAACCACCACAAACCCGCCATCAATCCCCGGCACGACCTTCTGCTTCTTCATCGCCGCCGTAAGCACGTCCTTCCATTCCTCGGGCGTCAGCGTCTGTCCGTACCAATCAACCTGATTGCTCACATCGGTCAGCATTGCCCATAGCCGCGCGTTCTGTTCCAGGCTACGAGTGGCTTCCTTGACGATGCACACGTAGCCTTCAGGCGCCTGCGATATCTGGCGCATTGCTGCTTGGCGGGCGGCGGGTGAGGTGAGTCTGATCAATTCACCATCCTCACGAAATACCGCCCTTTCTCGCGCTTTCTCTCGACCGGCAGCCGGCGCATCACGTCACGGATGAATGTCTCAGACCGATTGACCAACGCCGGCAGATCGGCAATCGGCACCCATTCATTGCGCGCCAGGATTGTGCGAATCTTCCCTTCTGTCTCTCGGCGCGGGATTACGATTTCCTCTACAGGCTCCTCGTTGCGCACGAGCCGTGACACAACAACCTCAAACGGCTCACCGCGCAGTGACAGCATTCCGATTTGCCAGTCGTTCATTCACACGCCTCCAAGCATTCGCCAAGCTGCTGCTGCACATTGCGGTACTTGTCCGTTTCCAATGGCTTTAAGTCTGTCCACCCGAGCGGCCACCCCATCAGCCACTCGACCCACGTCGGGTTCAGCGAGCCACCAGCTTGTGTCGCCAGCCCATCCCCACTCTTCGCGCTCGCTCCCGCCCGGTTGTAGTTGCCGTGCACCGTTGGCGTCGCCCACGTCGAGCGCTGTCTTACCGCCTCGATCAGCGTTCCGCCCTCCCGGCTCTTGCGCGGCGTCACGCGCCCGCCCTTCGTGCCAAGCGTTGCTGTCGGTGTCGACCAGTGCTTCGCCGCATGCTCCAGCCCTACCTGCACCTTCTTGCCATTGTGGTAGGCCGTCCGCCCGTCCGCTCCGCGCCAGTCCGTCACATGCGCGCAACTCCGGCCGCCGTTCGGAACGTTCGGTGTAGGCCACAATCCAGCATCGTTCGCGGCGGTGGGGTGCTCCAACGTCAGAAGCTCCGACAACACCCCATCGAGCATCGAACCCCATTTCGGCAAGGTCAGCGAGCACGCGGACAAGTCCTCGTCCCACAAGGAGCGGTGAGTTCTCCACGAAGACGAATCGCGGTCGTACCTCACCGACAATTCGCGCCATCTGTCCCCACAGGCCGGAGCGCTCGCCGTCGATTCCTGCGCCCTTGCCGGCTGCCGAAATGTCCTGGCACGGGAATCCGCCAGAAACCACGTCAACAACTCCGCGCCAAGGCCGTCCGTCAAAGGTGCAAACGTCATCCCAAATCGGGAAGGCCGGGAGAAGGCCGTCATTCTGTCGGGCGACAAGAACGCTTGCGGCATAGGGTTCCCACTCCACTGCCGCAACAGTTCTCCATCCGAGGAGTTTTCCTGCAAGTATTCCTCCACCAGCGCCCGCGAATAGAGCCAACTCATTTAATCCCCCGCCGTTCATTCCATTCCTTCCTTACCGCTTCCTTGAGTTTTGATGCCCGCTCTTTGTTCTTCGCTTCGATCCGCCCGATGTACTCTGCCCGCTGCTCTTTCGTTGGCATTGCACAGACCATCCGGGCCTCGCATTCCCGCATGTATTCGACGGTATATGTCGGGGCGGGATTGTCTGTGCATTGTGGGCAGAGGCAGGTCACCTCATAACAGCCGGAATGCAAGTTTGAGAAGAAAGAATCCCAACACTGCATCCGGCATCGATTGGGTCTGCGCCACCCTTTACCATTTCACTCGCTTTTTCAGATTGGTAAGCAACGCATCCCGACATTGAAGCAACTGCGCACACAAAAGCAATTGCAACAACCTTCCAAACGGCTACCCAAAACTCGTTTTCGTCCATTCCAATTCCCCTATCAATTCCGCATTTCACCAGTGCGGATAACTGGTCACGCAGCCTTCTTCACAACAACAACCGCAACACGCTGCACCCAGTGCGACGCCGGGCCGTTTTCATTCCCAGCGAATCCGCAAATGGGCTCGGCGTGAATCTTCGGATTGAATCGCGCGCACGTTCCGGCCACCTCGCAATTGCGCCCGCTGCACTGGCCGTTCATTCCGAAACCCCCGAAAACAGACATCCCTGCGATGCAGTCCTTGATATCCACAACGATTCAACTCGATCCCGTGCACCGTCCGCGTGTGCAGCGGAATCAACCCGCGTCCAGCCCGCGAACAATTCGTCGTACAGCGGGCAGCGATACCCGCTCACCACAACCGCGCCGCGCAGGCTGGACAGAACACCGGCTAACTCCCTGTGCTGCTCGTCGCTCATCTCGTGCCTATACGCCTGACTACGATCGCGCATGTGCCGCGTTTGATGCACGTACGGGGGATCAACGTAATGCACCGCGTCTTCGCAGTCTTGATGCAGCATTACGTCAATGGCAGGACGGTTTTCAATGACGACACCTCGCAGCCGCTGCACCACAGCACGCAAGTGATCCGGGAAGTTCATCCAGTCATGCGCAGGCGTGGTGCCGATCCTGTTGCTGTTCGCACGAAAGCCCGTCATCTGTCCGCTTGCACCCGCGCTGCTGAACCCCATGAACGCCCGGACCAAAGTACGGCGGGCCTGCTCTAACGGGTCCCCGTCCGGCTCATAAGCCTGTGCAAACTCCTCGCGAGCGAACGGCGTCAGCTCGACAGCACGCGCAAGGGTTTCGCCGTTGTCGCGCGCCACTCGAAACAGATTCACAATTTCGCCATCAAGGTCGTTGTAAATCTCGGCGTAGCTGCGCGGTTTTTGCAGCAGTACGCTGCCGCCGCCGCCATACGGCTCGACATACACACGGTGCTCCGGAATGTGGCGCAGTATCCACGGGGCAAGCCTCCACTTGCCGCCGTGGTATCGGACAATCGGGCGCTTCAGCGATAGTTTCTCGGGCGCGTTCATGCCGACCACTCCCGGCCGAGAACTGCGGACGCTAGATCCGTCTGGCACTTGTGCAGCCGCTCGCCTTTGCGGTGCCTGTCTCGGATGCGGTATGCCCACGCCAGCCCCGGCGCTTCCTTGATCGACACGGACGCAGCGCGCTCCAGGTTCGCCGCCCGGCGCTCTGCATCGGGAGTCGGTGCCGGTAAAGCCGTTTGCGCCGGAATGTGCGCCTGCCGTGCGTAGTCCCGGAACTCGGGCAGAGTCGGAGGCATCGGGCGCGATCCGCAGGCGTCAATCGCTTTCATCAGCCGTTCGGGCTGGTCTGCAAAGCCCGCAAGCTCCTGCGCCCAGGTTGCCTTTGCCACCATCACGCCCTTATCGACCGGGCCGCGCGGTGTATCGACGGTCTCCCCAGTGCGCCAGCGATCAACCCAGATCGAGCCGTAAAGCCCCTGCATCCGGTCGAAAATCCGATCAACCCAAGAGGCGGGTAAAGGTGGTCTGGTCATTCACAAAATCCTCAAGCCGTGTTGCCGATGCAATCGCCCTTGCTGCGTCCCTGCTCTGCATCGGCGAGCCGCGCGGGAGCCGCCCGCGGAACTCGGATGCCTTCGTCAGCCAGGTGCGGAATCCGGCCTGCCAGTCCTTGCCGACAGTGCCCTTGTGCGTGTGGTAGTCGCGGAATTTCGGCAACTCCTCGGCTACGGAAAGGCCAAGGCTTGCAGCCAGCGAGTGCGCCGTGTCGTTCGGCTCGAAATCGTCCGGCAGCACGGTGCCCCGTTTGGCTTTGGGCGCGCACGCGCTACCAGAAGCGATAGCTTCTGGTGTACTTCTTCTCTTATCTTCTCTTATCGGTTTCGTCTGGGTTTCATCTGGGTTAGCCGTGGGTTCTGTAGTCGAAACCCGTGGGTTTTCCTTGGGTTCTTTTCTCGGCCTTCCACCAGACGCGCCGTTGTTCCATGCGGCGATAAGAGAAGCGTTCTTTTCGGACCACTTGGGCACCTTCAGCACCGCGCCATCGCGCGCCAGAAACCCGGCTTCGATCAATGCCGACTCAAGCTTCTGTGCGTCACCCTGGTATTTGCACAGCGCCTTGAGGCCCGCTGAAGGCATCTCAAAAGAATCCCCCTTGCGCTGCTGGCAATGCGACCAAATGCGGATGATGTAGAGCGGCGCCATCTCGTCACCGCCGAGCGCATCAACCACCATCCGGGTGCGCCAGTGCTCAAGGAAGTCAGGATCGACTATCACTCGTCAGCCTCGATATAGAACGGGCACTGCTTCATCGAATGCGCCGACACTGGGCCGTAACTAACGATTCGCATCAACGAAGCAACGGGAACCAGAACAGGCCCTTCGCCGAATCGCTCCAGATCGGTATGGCGCTTGCAGCCGTGGCGCTCGTCGCATATCAGGCGATATTCCAGGCTGTGACCTGCGCAGCGGGATACGTCGTTAGCGAGCATCACCACCCCCACACAAGACGCACCGTCAGCCACAGAAGGCCAACGGGCACACATACGATTCCAGCGAATACGCCAACCCCAGCGCCTACAGATGCGCAGCCGGCCAGATAGACGAGAGCGGCGCGCACGATAGGCGGCTGAATCATTTCGATGATTACGAGCAGGCGATTCATGCTGCCGACTCCAGCGCGGCCAGTTCGGCCATCAATTCAGCCTTGCGCTGCGCTTTGGCGTCCTGAGAAATCTGGTAGCCCATCGCTATTGCCTCGTATTGCATCGGCGCGACGTTGCCGCAAAGGCGCATCAGATCGCACGACTTCGCATCCGGGAAATGCGCCTTGCCTTGCATGATTCGCGTCATGTGGCCCGGATCGATGCCAAGCTCTTCGCCGACGCGCTGAAGCGGAAGGCGGGACAACTGAATGCAGAGCCGAATTGCGTCAAGGCGATTCCGGCAAGCGCCGACCAGTTCTGACGGCGCGAATGTCGGAGCCGGGGCCGACGACAAGAAAGGCATTTCCCGTTGCATATCAGCCCCCTGCTTGCGAATGATTGACGGGGATTGCGTCGCTTTGACGGCCCCCGGTGAGGTAAAAAAAAGCACCCCCACCCGCTCCACAGAAATCGGTCGACGGAGACCAAACCTCAACGGGCAGGGGTGTGAAGCCCTGATTGCTCAGGACGGAGGAGATGAAAGTCATGCCGCGACCTTTGCCGAACGCATCCGACGCTTGTGAAGCGAACGCAGACGCTCTCCAGCGCTCCAGCGCAGGTCTTGAATGCGCCCGGCTGCAAGATCGGAAATCGTCGGCTGCGACAACTGCGCGTGTTTGCCGATCTCGGCCTGTGTCATGCCGAGGGAAACGAGGTCAGAAATGATTTTTTGCCAGTCCATGACCGACAATATAGGCGTGCCTATGCTTCTTGTCAATAGGCTGTCCTATATCGGCAGCTATGAAAATGCCGATATGAAAACCTTAACTAAAGCTACGACGACCCTGGCCGAGCGCATGAAGCTTGCTCGGGCGCACGCGCAGCTAACTCAGGTACAGTTGGCTAGAAAGACCGGCATAAAGCAGCCAACGATTAGTGACCTAGAGAGCGGCAAGCAGAAGAAGTCCGCTTACACCACACAGATCGCGCACGCCTGCGGGGTCAGCCCTTTCTGGCTGGCAACAGGGCGCGGCGATATGGGCGCAACAGAAGACGAAGAAGAAATGCCGTTGTCTGACGACGAAGTACGCTTGCTTGGCATGTTTCGCGGCCTGCCGCAAGACTTCCAGCACCATATAATAACGAACGCTGTACAGATTTTTGAGATGTTCTCGGAGCTACCTGAGGCCGCAAAGAACGCGTTTAAGGAGCCAGGGCGAAGCGATGAGAAGGTCGAAGGGTTCGCTGACAAGAACGGAAAGAGGCCGAGCAATGAAAGTTAGGGTTGCTTTGCTTGCCGTCTTTCTGTTTTCTGGATGCGCCATCCCGAAAGCACGAGAGTTCAGGGCGTGGGACCGCACAGCACACGAAGCAGCATCAACAGGCGCGGTGCTGTGGTCCGAATACTATGCGCAAAGGTTTGAAAGGCTTCAGAGCGCGCCGCCTCTTATTGCTGCCCGTGGGACGCAGATGAAGCAGGCGCTTACGCTTCGAGACATCGCGCTTGAAGTAGAAGCCGGCAAGAGGCCTATCGCCGACCTAACCCGCGCACAGCAAAAGGCGCAGGCTGACTTGCAAGCTGTGCTTGACCAGGAAGACGCGGCGATGTCTGCCGCAGCGGCTAGCCGACCAATCCCAAAGACGACCACATGCCGGCCTGTCGGCGCGTCGGTGATCTGTAACTAACCTCGACTCGCCGCCGAATTACCCGCCAAGCGCGGGTTTTTTTTCGCCTGCCCGAAAAATTATAGGCTTGCCTATTGACAGGCGGTATCGGCTCGCCTATATTCACCCCATCGACAGCAGCAAAGCGCACGAGTGGCGCAGCGCCCCGCAAACCCGGTTCCAGCTTCGCTACAGGGCCGGCAGCGCGACAAGGACACCACTGCTGTCATCTACGGGGGAATCGACATGTACGCATCAGACGAAGCTTTGCACTACGAGGAGCGCCGATTTGAAGCGCTTCAGGCGCAGCGCGATCACCGCGACGCGATCCGGGACAACTGGGCCAGCTTCCACGAGGCGCAAGTCTGGAAAGACCTGCAATTCGTCGAGGACGGCGGTTACGAGCTGATCGAATCGCACCACCTCGGCGGCACACCCGAGGCGATCAACACGCTGGCCAAGCTCATTGCGCGCCTGAAATCCGAGCGGTCGCTTTCGACGGATGACGGACTGATTGCTGTCGGCACGCTGGCTGTTTCGATAGTAACGCAGGCTGTATCCAAGGAAGCGGAACGGCTGGCGGATCAAACGATGGAGCGCGAGGAATGAGCCATAGCAAAGGACCGTGGATATACGACGCCGAAAGCGGCGAAATCCACACGAAAGACCGCACCGGGTTTTGGGGTCCGGATCACGAGCCGGTTGTCGTGGCGACTGTTGAGCCGCTGGATGGCGTGGATAACGGGCCGCTGCTTGCGGCGTCTGCGGAACTGCTGGAGGCGCTGCGCGATGCGGTCGACCTTGCATGGACAGATGATTCACACACTGTTCGTTTCGACAGCACGGTGTTGTTTGGCCCCTACTACGAATTCAAAAATCTGGAACGATGCAGTCGCCAAGAGTTTTTGGCGAAGTACGACTGCGTTGTATGGCCTGGGAATAAGTGGTCAGCGTATTGCACCTACGAAGGTTCAATGTGGTTCGAGAAGTTCGATTCAGCAGAAGAGGCAAAAGAAGCTTGTATGCGGTTGCTTGATCGGGTGCTTCCAGAGCATCCGGCTATGAAGGCCCGCGCCGCCATCGCTAAAGCAACAGGAGAAGCGAAATGACCCCCGAAATGGCACGTAGCGCAGCACAGATGATGACGATTCGCGGCGGTCAATTCGCCCGGCTTATCGGTCAAGCGTGGTTCGCAGCAGATGGAGATAACCGCAGGATGCTGGTGCAGTCATTCCCGGCGCTGTTCGCAAGCTACTACGTCGATCAATGCGCATACGACTACACCGACCGCACAGCGCGGGTTACTGACTGTGCAAGCGAGGGAATGTGATGAGCCTGCTAATCCTGTGGCTGCTGGCGAGCGTAATTGTCAGCCCGATCCTGGGGCGATTCATTGCGTGGGGTGAGCGATGAGACACGACTACCGCTTTCCGCGCACATCCCGCGAAGCATTCGGCGAGCGTGCGTATAGCTGGCAATTCCCGCCTGACGACGTGCGCGATCCGCCCGCATTCAAATGGACGCTAACGATTCTTGGTCTGGTATTCGCCGGGCTTGAGGTAGCAAAAGCAGCGGGGGTGATGTGATGGATGACCTCGAATACTGGCAGACGGTAGGCGCGCAACAGGAATACGAACAGTGGCTTACGGCTGGCCCTAACAGCCGTGTTCAAACGGAGAAGGCAAATGGCACTTATCGCAGCGGCAACGGGTGGAAGCGAATTCAAACTGGTTCCGGCCGGATTGCATACGGCGCGTTGTTTCCGCGTCATCGACTTGGGAACGCAAAAGTCGAAATGGCAAGGGAAGGAAAAGTGGAGCCGCAAGGTTCTCATTCAGTGGGAACTGCACGGCGAGGATGAAGACGGCGCGCCGCTTCTGACCGATGAAGGAAAGCCGCTTTCCGTCAGCAAGCGTTACACGCTGTCCCTCGGAGAGAACGCACAGCTTCGCGCCGATCTCGTGTCGTGGCGTGGCCGTGACTTCACCCCGGAAGAACTCGCCGGCTTCGACATTTCCAAGCTTCTCGGCGCGTGGTGCATGGTCAATATCACGCACGACAAGAAAGAAAACGGCAACACCTACACGAACGTTTCCAGCGTGACGCCGGTTCCCAAGGCATTGCGTCAGGCCCTGCCTGAAGGCGTGAATGACCTGATGCTGTTTGACGTGAGCGAGCCGGACATGGGCGTGCTCGGGAAGTTGTCAGACAAGCTGCAAGAGACGATCCGAGGCTGCAAGGAATGGCAGAAGGTGCCTGTCAGCCAAGCCGCAGCGGAAAGCGCAGGTTCATTCGCTGGTGTTGACGACGACATCCCATGGTAACGGACCTAACCGACGACGCCCTGATGATCGCCCGCGGCCAGTACAGCACACTGCGCCGCGAGGCTGATCAACGGCTGAAGGCGCTTGCCAGCCAGTGGAACGCCTGCAGCAGCGACATCCGCGATGCGCTGTCGTACCGGGCGGATATCAGCGAGTGCCGGCCGCTGGCGAAGATCGACGAGGCGGCAGAGCGCGTGTGCGGGATGCGCGAACAGGCAGCGGAGATTGAGCGCATATGCAAGCAACTGTCCGAACTGAAGCCAATAGCGTGGGGCCAGCATGAGCGTTAGATGGAACAACATGACAGCCCCTGAAATCGCCGCACGCATGGTTGTTGGCATCTGGTACGACACCGCGACGATTAACGAGTGCATACCGGCGTCACGCCCTGTCATACACCGCACGCTGTGCAAGATGGGCGCAGAGCGCAGGCGGATCGGCAGGCAGTACCAGGTGAGGCTGACAAGGGAATTGGAGGTGATGGAATGAGCGAACAACCGGAAGCGCTGCGGCTGGCTAAAGCACTCGACTCTCAGCACGCCACTACTGTATGGAATAACTCAGGGGAAGCCGCTGACGAACTCCGCCGCTTGATCGCGCACGAGAGCGCCTCAGTCAAGCCGCCCTGCGCGGGGAGGTGAAGTGATGAAGGCGGAGCAAATCGAAAGACGCTTCAGGGACGAACTGCAATATCTGCTCGACAAATGGGGAGCAGAGCTTGAAGCGAAAGACCACTGGGAAGGCTATTCGGAGTGTGGCGAAGACGTGCGGATGACGGTGACCGTCCCGGCTATTTACGACGCAGACCACAACTGCTTGCGCGAATTTACTGAGATTGACCTTGGTCCCTGTGTGGCCGCTATCCCGCGCGGGGAGGTGAAGCCGTGAGCGACATCAACACACCGATGGGCGTGATCGTCTGCCCGCAGTGCTCTCTACCGAAGCTGTACGGGGTCTATGGTTACGCCGGCCCGCAATGCCAGTGCTGGCACCCGACGCCGCAACCGACGCTTGATATTGCCGGCACACTGCATCAGCAGTCCGAAGAGATTCGCCGTCTGCGCGCCGAACTCGCCGCCAGCCGTGAGCGGTTTGACAAGGCAACCGCAGCATTTGAGCGCGAGCAAGACCGCGCGCTTGCCGCAGAGGTGCGCGCGGAGAGCGCAGAGACGGCCCTTGCCGCCAGCCGTGAGCGCGAGGCGCGGATGCGGGCGATAGCGGAGTCGGCGATCAAGACACGCTCTCGTGACGTGAGCGACTGGGCTGACGACATGCGGAGGGTCGCCGCACTCGCTGAAGGAGCGCAGGAGCCCGTACATCGGCCCGTACATCGGCCCGTACATCAGCCCGTACATGGAGAGCTAAACAATGAGGCCTGACTACTGCCCCATAGGCGGCGAGCCGTGCCAGTCCGTGTGTGCAGACCCCTGCATCGTGAAGCCGAAAGAGCACGACGGACAACACCCTTATGTTCGGAGCATGAGAGGCTGCGGCCACGGCGTGCTGTTCACTGACTACTGCCGGGACTGCGAAATTGTGAGCGTGCAGGAGCAGTACCGGAACGCGATCAGGACGGTCCAGCGATGCCGCAACGAACTGCGCAGGCTGGGCGTGAAAGTACCGGGGCAAACATCATGACCCCGCGCGCCCAACGTACCGACCCTATCTACAACCGCTGCATGATCTGCGGACAGTCCGGGCACTGCTCGGCAAGTTGTACGCAGGGGCGGTGTAACGACCAGCATAACCGGCCCGCTTCAGCGGGTCCGGGTTGATGCGCCAGTTGGGCGCGGGGAGATTGATGTGAGGACATACGTTGTGTGGTGCCCGGACCTTGGCCAGCGGCAGGAAGACGGCGCGACGATCCCGGCGACCGACCCCGCCGACGCGGCAGAAGGGTGGGCGGAATGGCACGACCGCAGCAGTGCAGAATATCGGATTGCCAGCGGGCGCGAGGAGATCGTGATAGTCCGCGACGTGGAGACCGGCGAGCAGCGCGAATGGATTGTGCGCGGCGAGGCGATGCCGTACTACACGGCGCAGCCTGGGGAGTCCGCGACGATCCGGGCGCAGGTGGCGCCGGGTCGGTGGGAGGATGTACCTAGACGTAGCGAGGCAAACAAATGAAATGGCAGCCGATTGAGACCGCACCCACAGACGGCACACACATCTTGCTACGCGGCAGGAACGGCAAGATTGCTGATGGACACTATGGGCAGCCGGATGGGTTTGCAAACCCTAAGCGGTTTGTTTGGCCGTACATCAATGCAACCCCGACACATTGGGCTCCGCTCGCGTTGATTGCTGCCGCGGCGGAATTGCTCGCGGCGGCAATGAAGGTGAACGCATTGAGCATCCAGACCGATGCGCACAAGGAATTGCGTGCCGCCATCGCCAACGCAACCGGTGATGACGATGCTGCGCCCGAATGCACCTGCGCGGCGAAAGACATGACGTTTGGCC
>JAVEVA010000109.1:0-7775 GCA_034005275.1 Thauera sp.
CTGCCAGCCCGACCACGCTCGGCAAGGAAATGGCCAATATCGCTGCTCGCCTGCTGCGCGCGCGTGCCAGCATTGCGGCGGTGGCAATGACCGCCAAATTCAATGGTGCAGTGGGCAATTACAACGCTCATCTGTCGGCCTGGCCGGAATTCGACTGGGAAGGTTTCAACCAGCGTTTCATCGAATCGCTCGGTCTCGAATTCAACCCCTACACCATCCAGATCGAACCGCATGATGCGATGGCGGAATTGTTCGATGCGATCGCGCGCTGCAACACCATCCTCATCGACGCCTGCCGCGACATCTGGTCGTACATCTCGCTGGGCTATTTCAAGCAGAAGCTGAAAGAAGGCGAAGTCGGTTCGTCGACCATGCCGCACAAAGTGAATCCGATCGACTTCGAAAATGCCGAAGGCAATTTCGGTCTCGCCAATGCCGTGCTGCGTCATTTCGCCGAAAAGCTGCCGATTTCCCGTCTGCAGCGCGACCTCACCGACTCCACCGTGCTGCGCAACATGGGCGTCGGTTTCGGCCACAGCGTGCTCGCCCTGGACAGCTGCCTGCGCGGGCTGGGCAAGCTCGAAGCTGATCCGGCGCGGCTTGCCGCCGACCTGGACGAGTGCTGGGAAGTGCTCGCCGAGCCGGTGCAGACGGTGATGCGCCGTTTCGGCATCGAGAATCCCTACGAGCAGCTGAAGGCGATGACCCGCGGCAAAGGCATCACCCGCGCAGCGCTGCAGGACTTCATCCGCACGCTGGCCATTCCTGCCGAGGCGCGTGATCAGCTGCTGGCGATGACGCCGGCGAGCTATGTCGGCAAGGCCGAAGCGCTCGCGCGCCGCATCTGAACACGGCAGGCTGGGCTGATCATGGCGTTTGCCGACAATCTCAAGACCCTGCCCGGGGTGTCGCATCTGGCGGCACTCCGCCTGCTCGATGGCAGCGGTGCCGAAGTCGGACTGATCGAGCACAAGAGCGGCCAGCTCGGCTCGCTGACGATTTACAACCACCTCGCCCAGCTCTACGGCGCGATCACGCCGGAAGCGGCCAGAAAAGGGCTGGAGCTGTTTGCCGAGCACGTTGCCGACGCCGAGCAACACCCGGGCAAGCATCCCAATATCGACCGCCTGCTCGGCGTCATCCTGCGTGGCGAACTGCTGCGGGTGAAGCAGGTATTTGCGGTTTGAGCAGCGCGTGCGCCAGTTGGTGTGTGTCGCGTTGCGGTCGACCGGCGGCAAAAATGGCGCAAGTCGGCCAGGTTGCGGGCGGGCGGGGGCTGTCGGGCGGCAAGTTCTGCCGTGCGCGGCTGCGGCAGGAGGAACGCTTGCGCCTGTGAAGCCGGTCTGAGGGACTTTTGAGGCTGGCCCGGTTTTTGCTTCAAGAAAGACGTGAAACGTATGCTGACGTCTTTGGAGAGGCATCATGGCTCAGGTCATCAACACCAACATCCCGTCGCTGAATACGCAGCGCCATCTGGGCAACTCCCAGGCCGGGCTGGCGACTGCGCTCCAGCGCCTGTCATCCGGGCTGCGGATCAACAGCGCCAAGGACGATGCTGCCGGGCTGGCAATTTCCGAGCGCATGAGTGCGCAGATCAACGGCATGAATCAGGCTGCGCGCAATGCCAACGACGGCATTTCACTGATGCAGACTGCGGAAGGGGCGGTGCAGTCCGCGGCCGACATTCTGCAGCGGATCCGGACGCTGGCAGTGCAATCGGCGAATGCGTCGAATTCGGCCAGTGACCGTCAGGCGCTGCAGCGCGAAGTGGGGCAGCTTACCGCTGAACTGGATCGCATGGCGCGAACCACTGAGTTCAACGGCAAGAAACTGCTCGATGGCAGCTTTGGTAGTGCCACTTTTCAGGTTGGAGCCAACGCAGGGCAGACCATTACTGCGCACATGGCCAATCTGCGCACTCACACCTATGGCAACAACCAGGTCGAGACCAGCGCTACCGGTGTGCTCAACAGCTGGAACACGGTGCGCCTTGCCGGCAGTGGCAGCGCGCTGCACGCGCCGGGTGGGACTTTCACCGGCAACGGGACGCCGCTGCAATCGAATATTCCGCTTGACGATGCCGAAGGCAATCTCGCTGCGGAGGTCAGCATTCCTCAGCATGCCACCGCCGCGCAGATCGCAGCTCTGTACAACGCGCAGACGGCGACGACGGGCGTCGAAGCGCAAGCCGCTACCCGTGCCTTGCTGTCTTTTGCGACTCCGACTGCGCTGCCGGCGCAATATACTTTACAAGTGTCTGAAAATGGTGTAGCCCCCGCAATTACGTTTGAACTGACCGACACCAGCGGCGAGGCACTTGATGCGGCAGTGAGCGCGTTCAACGCCGTGAGCGCCACGACCGGCATCAGGGCCGCACGGGCGCTGGACAACGATGGTCTCGTGCTGACGATGGCTTCGGGCGGCGACCTGCGCGTCGAGCGCGGTGGCGAAACCCATGGCGCAGTCTCGGTTCGGCCTCTGGATCAAGCAGGCGAGCCACTGGGTGGCGCTGCGACGCTTGCGTCCTGGGTCGGGACTTATGATCCCGTGGCGGAGAGCTGGAGCTATGTGCCGCCGGCCAATCCTGCCGAGGCGGCGCTGGTCAGCGGCTACGTCGAACTGCGCAGCACCGAGCGTTTCAGCCTGGGTGGGACGCAGGCAAACAACGTGGTCTGGGGCAACAACGGTGTCCTTGATGGCCGCGCCACCCTGCATGGCCACGCCGGCAACGCCGAAATCGACATCTACCACACCGATACCGCGCAGACCATTGCTGCCCGCATCAACAACCGCGAGGAAGAGACCGGCATCAAGGCGGAAGCGCGCACCCGTGTCCAGCTCGATTTCAGCGCAGCGGGCAACTATGTGCTCGAACTGCGTGCCGACAACGATCCGGCCCGGACGGTGTCGTTCTCGATCGGCGCTGGCGACGGCCTTGATCGCCTCAGCCAGGCGATCGAGGCTTTTGCCGATATTTCTGCGGTCAGCGGGGTGTATCCACAATTCAGCGACGATGGCAAATCGCTCTGGCTGACCCATCCTGCCGGGCAGGACGTGATGATCACGTCGAGGAATGCGCTCAACAGTGGTCGGGTCGATGTTTCCAAGCTTGCCCCTGACGGCCACAGTGCAGTGCTCGCCGGCGTGCTGCGCGGCGATGGCCAGACCGAAAACGTTGTCGTTGCCGGCGCGGTGACGCTCGACTCCTATCGCAGCTTCAGCACTTCAACCGACTGGGACAGCATCATGCTCGACAATTCGATTTCGGTTCTTCACCCGGTGTCGACTTTCGACATTTCCACTGTCGAGGGCGCTGAACGCGCGATCAAGATTGCCGATGCCGGCCTCGATCACACCAACAGCGCGCGGGCGCGTTTCGGTGCCGTGCAAAGCCGCTTTGAGACCACGATCAGCAATCTGAGCATCAACGTCGAAAACACATCGGCCTCGCGCAGCCGGATTCAGGATGCCGACTTCGCCCAGGAAACTGCCGCCCTCGCACGTCAGCAGATTCTTCAGCAGGCAGGTGTCGCCATGCTTGCGCAGGCCAATGCGCTGCCGCAGCAAGTGCTCGCCCTGCTCAACGGCTGAGCTGGCCCCGGCCGCGAGCAGGGCGGCAAGGACCGGAGACATGAAAACAGGCGCCCGCAGGCGCCTGTTTTCATGTTGGCAGGATGAAGCTCAGACCACCGCCTCTTCCTTTTCCTTCGGCGGCTTGATGAACTGTTCGCGCTTCATCCCCAGCCAGATCGCCAGCGGGCTGGCGACCAGCACCGAGGAATAGATGCCGAAACAGATGCCGATAGTCAGTGCCAGGGCGAAGTTGTGCAGCGTTTCGCCACCAAAGATCAGCATCGACAACACCATCACCTGGGTACTGCCGTGAGTGATGATGGTGCGCGAGATGGTGCTGGTGATCGCATGGTCGACCACCTCATTGGTGGTGTAGCCGCGCCGCTTGCGGAAAGTTTCGCGCACGCGGTCGAAAATCACCACCGCTTCGTTCACCGAGTAGCCGAGAATCGCCAGCGTGGCCGCGAGGACTGCGAGCGAGAACTCCCACTGGAAGAAGGCGAAGAAGCCGAGAATGATCACCACGTCGTGCAGGTTGGCGATGATGGTCGCCACCCCCAGTCGCCATTCAAAGCGCAGCGCGAGGTAGATGATGATGCCGATCACCACCAGCAGCAGCGCCATCGCGCCATCGCTGGCCAGCTCCTTGCCGACCTGCGGGCCGACGAACTCGACCCGGCGCAGTTCGGGTGCGGCACCTTCCATCTTGGCGAGGGTGCTCATCACCCGGCTGGCGATGTTGTTGCTGTCAACATCGTCGCGGTTGGGCAGGCGGATCAGCACGTCGCGCGCGCTGCCGAAGTTCTGCACCAGCACGTCGCTGTTGCCATCGGCAGCCAGTGCGGCGCGGATCGGTTCAAGCTGAGGCGCCTCGGCGTAGCTCACTTCAACCAGGGTGCCGCCGGTGAATTCCACCGACAGGTTGAGGCCGCGCACGACGATGAAGAACACCGCGAGCAGGAAGGTGATGAAGGAAATCGCGTTGAACACGCGCGCGTGGCGCATGAACGGGATGTCTTTCTTGATGCGGAAAAATTCCATGATCTGTCGTTCCGTCTAAGTCTGTGCGTGGGCTCAGTTGCTGTCCGGCTTCCACACCTGGCCGATGGAAAGCTTGTCGATCTTGCGTCGGCGGCCGTAGATGAAGTTCACCAGCATGCGCGACACCAGAATGGCGCTGAACATCGAAGTGAGGATCCCCAGGCAATGCACCACAGCAAAACCGCGCACTGGGCCAGAGCCGAAGATCAGCAGCGCAATCCCGGCGATGAGGCTGGTGACGTTGGAGTCGAGAATGGTGTTCCAGGCACGTTCGTAACCGGCAGTGATTGCTGCCTGAGGGCTCATGCCGGCGCGCAACTCTTCGCGGATGCGTTCGTTGATCAGCACGTTGGCGTCAATCGCCATTCCCAGAGTGAGCGCCATCGCCGCAATACCCGGCAAGGTCAGCGTGGCCTGCAGCAAGGACAGCAGCGCCACCAGCAGCAGCAGGTTGGTGGCCAGCGCAATCGAAGACACCAAACCGAACAGCGCGTAGTACACCGACATGAACACTGCGATGGTGACGAAGCCCCACAGCGTCGAATTGAAGCCCTTGCTGATGTTTTCTGCACCGAGGCTGGGGCCGACCGTGCGTTCTTCGATGATTTCCATCGGCGCAGCCAGCGAACCGGCACGCAGCAGCAGGGCAACGTCATTGGCTTCGGTGGTGGTCATGCGGCCGGAAATCTGCACGCGACCACCGCCGATTTCGGTGCGGATCACCGGGGCAGTGACCACTTCGCCCTTGCCTTTTTCGATCAGCAGAATGGCCATGCGCTTGCCGACGTTCTCGCGCGTGATGTCGCGGAAAATGCGCGCGCCGGCTGAATCCAGCGTCAGGTGGACGGCAGGCTCATTGGTCTGGCCATCAAAACCGGGCTGGGCGTCGGTGAGACGGTCACCAGTGAGCACCACCTGCTTCTTCACCAGCAACGGGCCGCCGCCACGTTCGGTATACAACTCGGTGCCGAACGGGATGTTGCCTGCCAGCGCCGCTTCGATTGCACCCGCACTGTCATCGACCATGCGTACTTCAAGTGTCGCAGTACGGCCGAGGATGTCCTTTGCCTTGGCGACGTCCTGTACCCCCGGCAGCTGAACGACGATCCGTTCCGCGCCTTGCTGCTGGATCACCGGCTCGGCAACGCCGAGCTCGTTGATGCGGTTGTGCAAGGTGGTGATGTTCTGCTTGACGGCGAATTCACGCATCGTCTGCTGGGCCTGCGGGGTGAGAATCGCCACCAGGCGCAGATCTTCGCTGCCGCTGTCGCGTTCGCTGACCTGCAAGTCAGGGACATTGCTCTGGATCGCCCGCCGCGCCGCTTCCCGCTGAGCTGGATCGCGGAAACGCAGCTCGACCGTGTTGCCTTCGCGGCTGATGCCGGCGTGACGAACATTCTTGTCGCGCATCAGCGTGCGCAGATCGGCAGTCGTCGAATCGAGTCGCTTGGTGAGCGCGCCCGGCATGTCGACTTCAAGCAGGAAGTGCACCCCACCGCGCAGGTCAAGGCCGAGATACATCGGTAGCGCATGGATCTGCGTCAGCCAGGCCGGTGAGGCGGGGAGCAGATTGAGGGCGACCACATAGGAGGGATCGTCGTGATCGGGATTGAAGCTCTGTTCGAGCACATCCTTGGCACGCAGCTGGGTGTCAGTGTCTTCCAGGCGGACGCGCACTGAGCCGGGATCGGAGAAAATTCCCTTGTGTTCAATGCCGGCTTGCTGCAGCAGGCTGGCAATACGGTCGACCGTGGTCACCGCGTCGAGCTTGAGCGTGGCTTTGGCGCTTGAAATCTGAACAGCGGGTACTTCGCCGTAAAAATTGGGTAGGGTGTAGATCAGTCCCCAGAGCAGCACCAGGCTGATGAGGATGTTTTTCCAGAGAGGGTAGCGATTCATCGTCGGCAACAGGGCAAAAGGGCAAGGATCTGGCGCGGGCAGGATGCATGGGCATCGCCTGCACGCGCCAGTCAGTCAGGAGGTGCTGCCGTGAAAGTTCTCGCCAGCATGGGCTGGCAGCAGCATGAGCAGCTCAAAGTGCCCTCAGAGCGCCTTGAGGCTGCCTTTGGGCAGAACAGTGGCAACCGCTTGCTTCTGCACCGACACCACGGTGTTGCTGGCGATTTCCACCTGAATGAAGCTGTCGCCCACTTCTTTCACGCGCCCGGCAATCCCGCCGCCGACCACCACTTCGTCCCCTTTGGCAAGTGCCTCGACCATCGCCTTGTGTTCCTTGGCCCGTTTCATCTGTGGCCGGATCATCAGGAACCACAGCACGACGAACATCAGGATCATCGGCAGCAGGCTCATCAGGCCACCCGTCGGATCGTCACCTGCAGCTTGCGCGTAAGCATTGGAAATCAGCACCTTGGTCACTCCAGCAAGAGGGAAACGGAAAATTATAACAGCAGGAGCGGGCGGGATTGGGCGGGTCTCTTGTGTTTCCCTATATAGGCGGATGATCCGACGGGGCTGAAGGGGGCAGGCCTTGTGCCTGCCCTGGCGACGGCGCGATCTCTGGCATGGGCGACCACGAGGGTCGCCCCTACGCACGGTGGTAGCTGGCGGACAGGACAGCTGCGGGGATTGTTCCTGCATGGTTGGTGGCGACGAAAGGCTTCGTAGGGGCAGGCCTTGTGCCTGCCCTGGCGATGGCGCGATCGCTGGCATGGGCGACCACGAGGGTCGCCCCTACGTTTGTTGTGCTATTCGATGTCATCACCGAATCTGATGTCCGGATCAAATCTTTCCGGCGTTTTGGATTTGCTTTTATTTTTTCGGTGTCTATAATGCGCATCTTCCTTGCTGCAGCGGCCCTTGCGGGGCAGTGGTGGCAGGGAAGAGAAGCAGGATCTGAGGTAGTTTGTTCGGATTTTCCTGGTTCGGTCGGAAATAAAAAATTTTCACCGGATGCTTGACAGGCTGATTCGAGCTGATCATAATCTCGCTTCTTTGCTGCAGCGATTGCAGCGCTCTTTAAAAATTTGGACAACCGATAAGTGTGGGTGCTTGGTTGTTGTGGCCGGCAGCGTAAGCTGCACACAATGATTGGGTGCTCATGCTGATTAAAAGTCAGTATTTTGAGTATCTTGCTGGATTGAACTTAAGAGTTTGATCCTGGCTCAGATTGAACGCTGGCGGCATGCTTTACACATGCAAGT
>JAVEVA010000027.1:0-36413 GCA_034005275.1 Thauera sp.
GCCTCGGGCTGGCGCCGCTGATCGTGCGCGAGATCTTCCGCATCATTGCCGACTTGCGCCGACGCGGGGTGTCGATCCTGCTGGTTGAGCAGAATGCGCGCGCTGCGCTGCAGGTTGCGGATTACGCTTATGTCCTCGAAACCGGGCAGGTGGCGATGGAAGGTCCCGCCCATCTGCTGGCGGATGATCCACGGGTGATCGAAGCCTATCTGGGCTTTGGCAAACACCAGGACATGTTGTCAACCTGAGCGCACCGAGTTCAGGCATTGGAAAAGGAAGGTTGTCATGGAAGCAATCCGCATCCTGATGGACGAACACCAGTCGCTGGCGGCGATCATTCACGCCATCCGCTACATGATCAAGGAAATCGGCGAAGGCAAGCTGCAGCCTGATTTCCCCCTGCTCGACGCAATGGTGAAGTATCTCGATGATTATCCGGAGAAGTTTCATCATCCGCGCGAGGACGTCTATCTGTTCGAACCCTTGATGGCACGCACCAGCGAAGGCGCGGAAGTGCTGGCCCACCTCGGGCGGGAACACCAGGCGGCTGAAGAGCGGATCAAGAAGCTGGAAGATGCGCTTGATCATTACCGCGCTGGCAAGCCGGATGGTTACGCCGTATTCCGCGAGGCTTTCGATGCCTATGCCGAGTTCTACCGCTTCCATATGATGACCGAAGAGCGTGAAGTGCTGCCTTTGCTGTACAAGCATCTCACCGCCGAAGACTGGGAGCGTGCCAATGTCGGCTTCGCTTCGGGCCAGGATCCGATGGGCGGTACCCGGGTGGCGACCAAGGCGGAAGAATTCGCAGCGATTTTCTCCAGACTGGTGGCAGCGGCGCCGGAGCCGATCGGCTTTGGTGCGGGGCCGTACAAGCCGGATTGAGCGATCCGGATATGCTGAAACATCTGCAAGCGTTGCGCTTGCAGTGCTGGCCCTGAGGCGGGGGTCGGATCCGTTATAATGGCCCGTTCCGTTTTCTTGAAACACGTGCCATGAGCGCCGACCCCAAAGTCCTGTTGTCCGACCTGCTCCAGCGTGCGCTTGCCAGCGTCGCACCTGATCTGGTGGATACCCCCATCCTGCTCGAACGTCCCAAGCAGGCCAGCCATGGCGATTTCGCCAGCAATCTGGCCTTGCAGCTGGCCAAGCCCTTGAAGCGCAATCCGCGTGAGCTGGCGGCGCTGCTGGTGGCCGAATTGCCGCCTTCGCCCTTGCTGGCCAAGGTCGATATCGCGGGGGCCGGCTTCATCAACTTCACCCTGGCCGCTGCGGCCAAGACGGCGGTGGTTACTGAAGTGCTGCATCGGGGCGAGGACTTCGGCCGCGGTGCGCCCAAAGGGGTGAAAGTACAGGTCGAGTTCGTCTCGGCCAATCCGACCGGGCCGCTGCACGTCGGTCATGGTCGCGGTGCCGCTTATGGTGCTTCGCTGTGCAATGTGTTCGATTTTGCCGGCTATGCGGTCACCCGCGAGTACTACGTCAATGATGCCGGCCGGCAGATGGACATTCTGGCGGTGTCGGTGTGGCTGCGCTATCTGGCCCTGTTCGGCAAGACCATCGATTTCCCGCCCAACTGCTATCGTGGCGATTACGTGGTGACGATGGCCGGCGACTTGCGCGATGCCCATCAGGATCGTTTCGCCCGTTTCGAGCTCGAGCAGATTCTTGCCGGTACCCCCGGTCTGCCGGACGCGGAGCGCCAGGACGACGAAGCCGGCCGTCAGCGTGAAGCGCATCTTGATGCGCTGATTGCCCGCGCCAAGGAGCTCCTTGGCAACGACTATGCCTGGGTGCATGGCTTTGCGCTCAACGAACAGCTTGGCGATGGTCGTGCCGATCTGAGTGAATTCGGCGTGCGCTTCGACAACTGGTTCTCCGAGCAGAGCCTGTTCCAGACCGGTCTGGTCGAGCGGGTGGTGAGCGAACTGGAAAAGCGTGGCCATATCTATCTGCAGGATGGCGCGAAGTGGTTCCGTTCGACGGATTTCGGTGACGAGAAGGACCGTGTCGTCCAGCGTGACAACGGGCTGTATACCTATTTCGCTTCCGACATCGCCTATCACCTCAACAAGTACGAGCGCGGCTTTGACCGCATCATCGACATCTGGGGAGCGGACCACCACGGTTACATCGCGCGCGTCAAAGGCGCGATCACCGCGCTTGGGCTGGATGTGAGCAAGTTTGAAGTGGCGTTGGTGCAGTTTGCCGTGCTGTATCGCAATGGACAGAAGACTTCGATGTCGACCCGCAGTGGCGAGTTCGTCACCTTGCGCCAGTTGCGCGAAGAAGTTGGCAATGATGGCTGTCGCTTCTTCTATGTGCTGCGCAAGTCGGACCAGCATCTCGATTTCGACCTTGATCTGGCCAAGAGCCAGAGCAATGACAACCCGGTGTACTACGTCCAGTATGCCCATGCCCGGGTCTGCTCGGTGCTGCGGCAGTGGGACGGTGAGCTGGCCGAGCTGCGCGCGGTCGATCTTGCTGCGCTGGTCAATGAACGCGAACTGGCGCTGTGCGCCCGGCTGGCGGCTTTCCCCGAGCAGATCCAGCATGCGGCAGCCGATCAGGCGCCTCACCAGCTGGCCTTCTATGTGAAGGAGCTCGCCGGTGAATTCCACAGCTGGTACAACGCCGAGCGCATGCTGGTCGAAGATGAGGCGCTCAAGCTCGCCCGTCTCGCTCTGGCGGCGGCGGTGCGTCAGGTGCTGGCCAGTGGCCTGCAGCTGCTTGGCGTCAGTGCGCCGGAATCGATGTAAGTCGAGGAAAGGAAAAGGGAAAGGGGAGAGGTGGCGGTGAGTCGGAATCGAAAAGTGGCCCGCAAGCCGGTGCGCAGTCCGTCACGCAGTGGGGGCGGAACGGTGGTGGGCATTTTCATTGGTCTGGTGCTCGGCGCGCTGATTGCGGCCGGCGCGGCCTGGTATTTCACCCGTGCCAATCCGTTCCAGAATACGCCGCCCGCGACCACCCCCAGTCGTGCGCCGGCTGGCGAGCGTCAAGGGCCGGCCGCCTTGCCGGGCAAGCCGGGGGATCGCCCGGTCGCGCGACAGGATTTCGAGTTCTACAAGATTCTGCCTGATGGTGACAATGTCCCCGCCCCTGCCACTGCAGCGCGTCCGCCGGCAGTGAATACGCCGCAAGCGCAAGTGATTCCCGTGCCGGCCCAGCAGGCGCCTGCACCGGTGCAGGAGGCCAGCGTGCGGCCGACCGAACGTCTCTATCTGCAGGTCGGAGCGTTTGAAAATCCCGGCGAGGCGGATAATCTCAAGGCCAGACTGGCGCTGGCCGGCATCGCTGCCAGCGCCCAGCGCGCTCAGCTGGCCGATGGACGGGTGGTGCATCGGGTGCGGGTCGGGCCGTTCGATCGTCCGGAAGACATGAATCCGACCCGGGCCCGTCTTGCCGAAGCCGGTTTCAGCGCCGCAGTCAGTCGCGTTGCCCCCTGATTTGATCGGAGCGGGAACGGAATTGATCCTGTCATGGTCAGAGCTGGGTCATTCATCTTACTCATGGAGCATTACCGAATGAATCGTCGTGATGTCTTGAAGCAGTTTGCCGCAGGCTGTGCGCTGGTCCCGTTTGCCAATCTGGCGCTGGCCAAGGATGCCTACTCCGAGCTCAATCCGGCCCAGCCGACCGATGATCCGGGCAAGATCGAAGTGCTGGAGTTCTTCCATTACGGTTGTCCGCACTGCCGCGATCTCGATCCGCTGATCGAAGTGTGGAAGAAGCAGCTGCCTGCCGATGTCAGCTTCCGCCGCGTACCGGCGATCTGGAACAATGCCCAGCTCACCGCCCTGGCTCGGCTCTATTTTGCCGCCCAGACTGCCGGCGAACTCGACAGCATTCACGGCAAGGTTTTCGGTGCCATTCAGGACGAGAAACGTTCCCTGTTCAGCGAAACCGATGTTGCTGCCTGGCTACGGGGCAAGGTTGAAGATCCGGCGAAGGTGATCAATGCCTACAAGTCCTTTGGCGTCAATTCGATGATCCAGCGTGCCGACCAGCTCGGGCGGGCGATGAAGGTCAATGGCGTGCCGACGCTGGTGATCGAAGGCCGCTTCGTCACCTCCGCATCGATGGCCGGCAGCCATGAGCAGTCGCTCAAGGTGGCCGACCAGCTCATCGAGCGCGTCCGCAAGGAGCGTGCCGGCAAATGAGCGCCGAGGAGCGCATGCCGCCTGCGCCAGTCGTCGATGATGACGCCGAGCGCAGGGTGGTACAGCGTTTTTTTGCGCTGAATCGCGGGCGGCAATCGTTCTGGTTCAGTAATGCAGGGCTCAAGATTCCGCTGCACGATCTTTCCTGCCATGGTTTCTCCTGCCCGGTTCCGGTGCCACCGGCGCCGGGCGCAAGCTTCGCTTTCGTCCTCACTCGCGAAGGCGTGCCTGACCGGATCTGCGGTCAGGCCAAAGTGATGAATTACATTGCCGGCAGGCAGCAGATGGGTTGCCGCTTTGTCAGTTTCGAAGGAAGCGGCGCGGAAGACCTGCGTGACTGGCTGATTGCCCACGTGCTGATGAATGCTTCGGTGCCGATCAGCGAAAAGGACGCCGCGCAGATTGTCAGCGGCCGTTCGGTGATTTGACTGCTGGCGCGGAAAGCGTCCGCCGAGGCTTGATGCTTGATGAATTCTGTCTGTGTTGAAGATCCTGGCGCCGCCTGGTGTCGCGATGCGCTGGGAGTCGCGCTGACGCCTGCCGGTGAGGAGGCGCGCATCGTTTCGCTGGTGCCGTCGCTCACCGAGCTGGTCTGTGACCTGGGGCTGAGCGCGCAGCTGGTTGGCCGTACCGGTTTCTGCATTCATCCGGCCGCAGTGGTGCGCAGCGTTGCCAAGGTCGGCGGCACCAAGGACGTCAAGTTCGACGTGTTGCGTGCGCTGGCGCCGACGCATGTGCTGGTCAATGTCGATGAAAACCGTCGCGAGACAGTCGATGAGCTGGCCACTTTCGTGCCCAACATCGTGGTGACTCATCCGTGCACGCCGGCCGACAACTTTGCCCTGTTCCGGCTGTTCGGCACCTTGTTCGGCCGCGTGCAGGCAGCGCACGAATTGTGCGTGGCCTTGCAGATGGCACGGGAACAGGCAGCCGCCGCACGCGCGGCGCTCAGTGTCGAGCAGGTGCTGTACCTGATCTGGCGTGAGCCGTGGATGACGGTGGCGCGCGACACCTATATTGCGGCGATGCTGGCCGAAGTGGGTTGGCAGACCTGGCCTGCTCAGGCCGGGCAGCGCTACCCGGAGTTCGACTGGAGCGATACCGGTGAAGTCGAACGCGTGCTGCTGTCCACCGAGCCTTACCATTTCAAGCCTGCTCATCTGCCTGAAGTCGAACAGCTCGGCGGCCGTCCGGCGAGCATGATCGACGGCGAAATGGTTTCCTGGTACGGCAGCCGGGCGATTGCCGGGCTGCGTTACCTGCTCGAGTTGCGCGCCAGCGTCTGAGGCTTGACCTCCTGCGGCTGGGCGGGAGGAAGGAAAGCTTCCGGACTCTGCGTCTGGAAACGTGTTTTCAGTACCTGCTTGCGGCCAGTTTTCAGTAGCTGACGGTCGCGGGTCAGCAATTGACCGGCACCGCCCAGCCAGGCAATTTCAATGAACTTCTGGTCGTCGCCATCCGCGCACTGCGGCAGACGGGCCAGTTCGGCTTGCTCCTCGTCTGTCGGCGCAGACAGGCAGTGGAGATGGCGGCGATAGCGGGCGAGAATGGCTTGCCGTTGTGTTGCTTGCTGGCCGAATTGCGGATAGGCCAGCACCAGCGCCAGCTCGGTGAGCGCGTCGTCGCGGCTGAGCAGCAGGTAATGGCCGGCTTCAATGGCGCGACGCAAATCATCCAGCGCAGGATCGACAAACAGCCATAGGGCCAGCACGACGTTGGTGTCGATCACCAGCCTGGTCGGCGAGGAGTCGTCGTTTGCAGTCATGGCGCGCCTGGACAGGAAAAGAAAAAGGGGGCGTGCGCCCCCTTGGTATTTGCTGCGGTGGGGACTCAGGCTGCCTTGGCGGGCTCGATGCGTGCCTTGACGAAAGAGCCAGGCGCATTTTCCAGCACTTTCAGCTTGCCCTTGGCCGGATCACGCGCGGCAACTTGTTCGTTGTCCATCGCGGTCAGCCAGGACTGCCAGTCGGTCCACCACGAGCCGGCATTCTGCTGAGCGCCTTCCAGCCATTGCTCGGCGTCTTCCGGCAGCTTGGCGGCAGGGTTGACCCAGTAGCCGTACTTGTTGGCGGCAGGCGGGTTGACGATGCCGGCGATGTGGCCCGAGCCGCCGAGAACGAAACGCACCGGGCCGCCGAAGTGGCAGGCACCCATGTAGGTGCTCTTCCACGGTGCGATGTGGTCTTCGATGGTGGAGATGAAGTAGCACGGGGTCTTGATCTTGCCCAGGTCGATGTCGACGCCGGCAATGTTGAGGCCGCCCGGCTCGACGAGACGGTTTTCCATGTACAGCTTGCGCAGGTAGAAGCTGTGCATCCTGGCCGGCATGCGGGTCGAGTCGGAATTCCAGTAGAGCAGGTCGAAGGGGAAGGGGTCCTTGCCCATCAGGTAGTTGCTCACCACGAAAGACCAGATGAGGTCGTTGGCACGCAGCATGTTGAAGGTGCCGGCCATTTCCGAACCTTCCAGATAGCCGCGCTCGAACATCTTCTTCTCGAGGCTGGAAACCTGGACTTCGTCGATGAATACGCCCAGCTCACCCGGATCGGTGAAGTCGGTCATGGTGGTGAAGAAGGTGGCGCTGGCAATGCGGCTGGCCTGCTTCCTGGCGGCGAGCCAGGCCAGGGTGGTGGCCAGCAGGGTGCCGCCGAGGCAGTAGCCGGCAGCATTGACCGATTTTTCGCCGGTCTGCTTTTCGATCGCATCCAGCGCGGCGAGCACGCCTTCTTCCAGATAGGAGTCGAAAGTCTTTTCGGCGTGACGTTCGTCCGGGTTCACCCAGGAGATGACGAACACGGTGTGGCCCTGATCGACGCACCACTTGATGTAGGAGTTCTTCTCGCGCAGGTCGAGGATGTAGAACTTGTTGATCCAGGGCGGAATCACCAGCAGCGGCTTCTTGAGCGCCTTGTCGGTGCTCGGGCTGTACTGGAGGAGCTGCATCATCTCGGTTTCGAACACCACTTTGCCCGGTGTGGTGGCAACGTTGACGCCGAGCTCGAATGCCGAAGTGTCGGTCATGCGCACGCGCAGCTGACCGCCACCGTCTTCGACGTCGCGCAGCAGGTTGTTGAGACCCTTGAGCAGGTTCTGGCCGCCGCTCTTGAGCGTTTCGCGGAACACTTCCGGATTGGTGATGGCGAAGTTCGATGGCGACAGCGCATCGATGTACTGGCGGGTGTAGAAGTTGACCTTCTTCTGCGTCATGTCATCCAGGCCGTCGACGCAGCACACGGTGTCGTGGATGTGACGTGCGGTGATCAGGTAGGACTGCTTGATGAAGTCGAACAGGAAATGCTCTTCCCACTCGTCATCCTTGAAGCGCTTGTCGGATTTTTCGGGCGCCGCGACCGGGTTGGCGTTCATGCCGGTGAAGCGCATCATCGAGTGCTGCCACAGCGAAAAATAGTCCCATACCAGGCTCATCTGTGCCTGGGCGAGCTTGTAGGGATTCGACAGCAGCTTGGCCATCATGTCCATGAAAGCCTGAGCGATGCCGAGTTCGTCGGCGGGCGCCTTGATGCCTTTCTTGAGCTGGCGATGGATGTGGTCGTTGATCAGCTGCGAAGCGCGACGGGCAACTTCGGCGTAGGTGTTGGCAACTTCCTGCGGGTCGGGCAATTCGACAAGCGCGTTTTCGTTGGATGGCGTGGCCATGGTGGGAGGACTCCTGGAGGTAGTGACCGGCAGAACCCGGCCTGTCGTCAATGTGGGGTAATACGGCTGAAACGGATCTGGCCATCTGCATCGGTTTCACGCTGCAGAGCGCCACGGTGCTCAAGGTGGTTGAGATGGGCAATGGCTTCGCCCATGGCGAACATCAGCTGGTGAGTGTCGAGTTCGCGCGAGAACAGGGTGCTGAGCAGATCGGCGGCATTTTGTGCGCTGCCGCATGCGTCCAACAAGGCCTGGCAGCGGTCGCGGTGATGATCGGCAAGTTGTTGCACTCTGGGCTGGATCCCCTTGAACGGCTTACCATGCGATGGTAACACGAGGGTGTCCGTCGGCATGTTGCAAAGTTCCTCAATCGAGGCAAGAAAGTAGCCGAGCGGGTCATCATCTGGCGTTGCAGCATAAACGCTGACGTTGGTCGAAATGCGTGGCAGCAGCATGTCGCCGGAGATCAGTACCCCCAGGCTCGCGCAGTAGAGGCTGATGTGTTCGGGCGCATGGCCATAGCCGGCAATCGCCCGCCAGTCGTGGCCGTTGATGCGCAGCTGTTCGCCATCACGCAGGCGGCGAAAGCGCTTTGGCATTTCGGGAATGCCGGCGCGATAGGCGTTGCCGCGGATGTCGAGCGCCGACAGGCGTGCCGGATCAAGGCCGTGGCGCTGGAACTGATCAAGCATGTCGGCGATGTTGTAACCAGGCAACTGGTGCCACAAGGCCTGGCCGGCGAGGAATTCACCTGCGCTCATGTAAAGCGGCGCGTCGTTGCGGGCGCACAGCCAGCTGGCGAGGCCGAGGTGATCGGGGTGGTGGTGAGTGACGACCAGGCGGCCGAGCGGGCGTGGGTCACGGTCGAGAATGCTGCTCCACAGCGTCCGGGTGTGTTCATTGCCGTAACCGCAATCGACAATGACGTATTCGTCGCCATCATCAAGCAACCACAGGTTGATGTGGTCGAGGGCGAAAGGCAGCGGCATGCGCACCCAGTGCACGCCGGGAGCGACTTCCAAGGTGCTTGCCGGAGCGGGCAATTCGGGGAAAGGGTATTGAAGCGGGGTGGAAGGCAGGGTCATCCGGTTTCCTTGTATCATCGCGGCAGAGCAGGCTTGCGTCAGGCTGCAGCAGTCGATGAGGCTGACCGCCCCGCGCATATCCGCTGAAACCTGTCATGTGCGAAACCTGCTATTTTAAACTTATAAAACAAAGTCTTGCTGTTTTTTGTAAAATTCATGCCCGCTCCGGCTGTCACGGGGCATGATCGAGGCCAGGATGAGCGCCCAGACCGACTCCCAGACTTGCAGTCAGACCTACACGATTACCGAACTCGCGCGCGAGTTCGACATCACTGCGCGCGCAATCCGTTTCTATGAAGATCAGGGGCTGTTGACCCCGGCCCGCGAAGGGCGCAACCGGGTCTATAGCAAGGCCGATCGCACCCGGCTCAAGCTCACCCTGCGCGGCAAGCGGCTTGGGCTCTCGCTGGCTGAAATTCGCGAGCTGCTGCACATGTACGGTGATGTGCGTGACTCTGGGTCTCAACTCCAGCGTTTCCTGCGCATTCTCGCCACCCGCCGTGCGGAAATGGAACAGCAGCAACGCGACATCGCTGCAGTGCTGCGTGAAATCGACATGCTCGAGCAGCAATGCCATGCCTTGCTCGGAGAGAACGAGGAAGGTGCAGCTGCAGCACGTGCCGAGCTCCAGCGCCACATCAATCAGGCGGATCTGGTTTGAGGACGTTTTGTTGGCGATAAGTTTACGTTGACGTTAACGTAAACTGGCGGATAATAACGGCTGCCTGCAGAGAACGGCGGCCCATGCTCAAGGAGATCCGATTCATGCGACCCGAAGCGCCTCAGTTTCAACCCCGAGACCCCGGCTATGCCGCCCGGGTGCGCGCGAGCTTCGACCTGCAGCAGGCGATGAGCCTGATCGGTGCCGAGCTGGCGGTGATCGAGCCGGGTTATACCGAGATCCACTTGCCGCACAAGGCCGAAGTCACCCAGCAGCATGGCTATATTCACGGCGGCGTGGTGGGGATGATTGCCGATTCCGCTGCCGGCTATGCGGCCAACACTCTCACGGATGCCGGCACCAGCGTGCTCACCGTCGAGTACAAGCTCAATCTGGTCGCACCGGCTGATGGTCAGCGACTGGTTGCCCGTGGCGAAGTGATCAAGCCCGGCCGTACCCTGATCATCACCCGCGCCGAAGTCTATGCGATTCGCGACGAACGCTGGACGCTGTGCGCGATCATGCAGCAGACCATCATGGCCATGCAGGGCAAGAGCGAACGCTCGCCGGGGGAACTGAAACCTGGCGAGCGTCCGTCCTGAGCGGGCAGTTTTGCCGCCTGCGTCATTGTCCGTCGCACCCAAGCACCTTCACCAGGAGAACTTCATGTCAGATCCAGTCGTCATCGTTGCTGTGGCCCGCACTCCGCTGGGCGCCTTTCAGGGCGAGCTGTCCTCGCTCACCACACCCCAGCTCGGTGCGGTGGCGATCAAGAGCGCGGTCGAGCGTGCCGGGATCAAGGCCGAACTGGTCGAAGAGGTGATCATGGGCTGCGTGCTGCCGGCCGGTCTTGGTCAGGCGCCCGCCCGTCAGGCAGCGCTGGGCGCAGGTTTGCCCCTGTCGGCCGGTTGCACGACGATCAACAAGGTTTGCGGCTCAGGGATGAAAGCCACCATGCTGGCCCACGATCTCATTCTGGCCGGCAGCAACCGGGTCATGGTCTCCGGTGGCATGGAGTCGATGTCGAACGCACCTTATCTGCTGCCCAAGGCGCGTGCCGGTTATCGGCTCGGCCATGGTCAGACGCTGGATCACATGTTCCTCGACGGCCTGGAAGACAGCTACTCGAAGGAAAACAAGGGGCGGCTGATGGGCACTTTTGCCGAAGACTGTGCCAGCCACTTCAGCTTCAGCCGCGAAGCGCAGGACGAATTTGCCATCGCGTCCACCACTCGTGCTCAGGCGGCGATCACCAATGGCGATTTCAGCTGGGAAGTGGTGCCGGTGGCGGTTGCCGGACGCAAGGGCGACACGCTGATCAGTCAGGATGAGCAGCCGCTCAAGGCCCAGATCGACAAGATTCCCACCCTCAAGCCGGCGTTCAAGAAGGACGGTACGGTGACGCCGGCCAATTCGAGCTCGATTTCAGATGGTGCGGCCGCGCTGGTGCTGATGCGCAAATCGACCGCAGCCGAGCTGGGACTCAAGGTGGTGGCGACCATTGTCGGCCATGCCACCCACGCGCACGAGCCGCAGTGGTTCTCGACCGCGCCGGTGGGGGCGATGGAAAAAGTGCTCGCCAAAGCCGGCTGGAGCAAGGACGAAGTCGACCTGTGGGAGATCAACGAAGCCTTTGCGGTGGTCACCATGGCGGCCATTCACGAGATGAAGCTTGATCACGCCAAGGTCAACGTCAACGGCGGTGCCTGTGCGCTCGGTCACCCGATCGGCGCTTCCGGTGCCCGCATCCTGGTGTCGCTGATCGGTGCGCTGCGCAAGCGCGGTCTCAAACGCGGTGTCGCCAGCCTGTGCATCGGTGGCGGTGAAGCCACGGCGATGGCGATTGAAGTCGACTCTGCGGTTGCCTGCGGTTAAGGAGCATCAACATGGTATTGACGGAAGAACAGGAACTGATCCGCGACTCGATGCGTGCGTTCGCCCAGGAGCGCCTGGCGCCGTTTGCAGCGGACTGGGACCGCAATCACACCTTCCCGCGTGAAGCGCTCAATGAGCTGGCCGAGCTGGGAGCGATGGGCATGGTGGTGCCGGAAGAGTGGGGCGGTGCCGGCATGGATTACATGAGTCTGGTGCTTACGCTGGAAGAAATCGCCGCCGGTGACGGTGCGACTTCGACCATTGTTGCGGTACAGAATTCGCTGCCATGCGGAATTCTCAACCGTTTCGGCAACGAAACGCAGAAGCAAGCCTGGCTGCCTCAGCTTGCCCGTGGCGAAAAGCTCGGTTGCTTCTGCCTCACCGAGCCGCATGTCGGCTCGGATGCGGCGGCGATCCGCACTGCCGCAGTGCGCGACGGCAATGAATGGGTGCTCAACGGCGTCAAGCAGTTCATCACCACCGGCAAGCATGCCGATATGGCGATCGTGTTTGCGGTGACTGACAAGGCTGCCGGCCGCAAAGGCATCAGTTGCTTCCTGGTGCCGGCCGATGCGCCTGGCTATCAGGTCGGTCGCGCGGAAGAAAAAATGGGCCAGCATGCTTCCGACACCACCCAGATCCTGTTCGAGGACTGCCGCATTCCGGCTGACTCGCTGATTGGTGCGGAAGGCGAAGGCTACAAGATCGCGCTCGCCAATCTGGAAACCGGCCGCATCGGCATTGCCGCCCAGTGTCTCGGCATGGCACGTGCGGCGCTGGAAGCGGCGGTCAGATACGCGCTGGAACGCGAAAGCTTCGGCAAGCCGATCTTCGAGCATCAGGCAGTCAACTTCCGTCTTGCCGACATGGCCACTCAGCTCGAAGCGGCCCGTCAGCTGGTCTGGCACGCCGCCAGCCTCAAGGATGCGGGTCGCCCCTGCCTCAAGGAAGCATCGATGGCCAAGCTGTTCGCTTCCGAAATGGCCGAGCGCGTCTGTTCGGATGCCATTCAGGTGCATGGCGGCTATGGTTATGTCACCGACTTCCCGGTCGAGCGCATCTACCGTGATGTGCGTGTATGCCAGATTTACGAAGGCGCGAGCGACATCCAGAAAATGGTGATCGGGCGTGCGCTGGCAGGCTGATGACTGACTGAGCACTGACCGCGTCGTTTTTACCGCCGTCGTCAGCAGTTGCTTGCCTGACAGGACCGGTATTGCCCACCAGGCAATACCGGTTTTTTTGTGTCTCAGGTGAATGAAGGCTGTCGTCTTGCCGTCGTCGCCAGCTTGCGCCAGTATGAACGGGTCGGTGCCGGTTGGTTTGCGCTGGAACGGTTTGCGGAATCCTGATCTCTGGCATCGGTACAAGACAACAATGAGGAGGCCTGCCATGTCCATTACCCACCTTGCTTCCGGTGAAGTGTTTCAGTTGCTGTCCGCAGGGGACGACAACTCGCCCGAATCAAAAACCCTGGTTCGTGACGAGCATTTCCAGGTATTCCGCTATGCCTTGCCGGCGGGCAAGCTCACCAGCATGCACCAGGCGGCCGGCATCATCACCATCCAGTGCCTGAGTGGTGAAATCGAGCTTGATGCGCATCAGCGTCGGCAGCGCATGGTTGCCGGTGATCTGGTCTATCTGGCCGATCAGGAGCCGCATGCCGTGCTGGCAGTGAGCGAGGCGGTGCTGTTGATCAGCATGGCTTTGCATCGCAGCTGACCGTGCCTGACAGACAAGGAGAGGCAACATGACTACGGCAATCCATCCCATTCTCGCTCGCCTGCAGGCGGAACACAGCGATCTGCGTCGCCTGTCGCAGCTGCTGCGCACCCAGGAAGTGTTGCAGGCCGACGCGCTGGCGCCCAACATCGGTATTCTGGTCGATGCGCTGGATTACCTGACTTCTTACCCCGATCTGCGTCATCACGCGCTCGAAGACCGGATTGTCGAGCGTCTGCGCGCCAAGGGGCAGCTCAGTGAGGCGCAGCGGAACGAAATCGAAGCGCAGCATGTCACGCTGGCGACGCACGGCGGACAGCTGTTGCGTGATCTCGAGTCTGCGCTGCGCGAGGAAGGCATGCCGGCTGCCTTGCTCGAAGCCAATGTGCGGCTGTATGCCGAACGTCTGTGCGTGAACATGGTCACTGAAGAGCGTCAGCTTTTTCCCGTCGCCAGCACTGCGCTGGATGAGGAAGATTGGGCGGCGATCAAGGCAGCGATGCCGGCCGTTGATGGCGCAGATCCACTTTTTCCGGTGCCGAGCGAACAGCGCTTTGCCCAGCTGCACCGCCTCATTGCTGCCCAGGCAGGTTGTGGCTGCGGTGGCTGAGGTGATCGTTGAGGCACCGCCACTGATTTTTCCAGGGAGTTTTGATGTCTTCGTCCAGCTTGCCGCGTCAGCCCGGCTGTTATATTCCCCACGGTGGTGGACCATGCTTTTTCATGGACTGGAACCCGCCTGATCTGTGGCGGCAGATGGAGCAGTTCCTGCGTGGCTTTGCCGCCACGCTACCAGCCAGACCGCAGGCGATCCTGGTGGTGTCGGCACATTGGCAGACGGAACAGTTCAGCGTCACCGCCGCTGCCCAGCCGGCGCTGATCTACGATTACTACGGTTTCCCGCCGCACACTTATCAACTGCGTTATCCGGCGGCCGGCGAGCCCGCCCTCGCTGCCCAGGTTGCGGCGCGACTGGAAGCAGCCGGCTTTCCCTGTCACCTGGATGGAGCGCGCGGTTTTGATCACGGCATGTTCATTCCACTGATGCTGATGTTTCCGGCTGCCGATATTCCGGTAGTGCAACTGGCCTTGCGCGCCGATCTGGATCCTGCCGCCCATCTGGCTGCTGGTGCCGCACTGGCAGGTTTGCGTGATGAAGGGGTGCTGATTGTCGGCAGCGGGATGAGTTTTCACAACATGCGGGCAGCCGGTGATCCGCGCTACACCGCGCCTTCGGAAGCGTTTGATCACTGGCTCGATGCTGCGCTGGACGGGTCTGCGGCGCAGCGCCAAGTGGCGTTGAGTCAGTGGTCACAGGCGCCGCATGCCTTCGACTGCCACCCGCCGCAGCAGGAGGAGCACCTGCTGCCGCTGATGGTGGTGGCTGGCGCAGCGGGCGACGGGGTGGTGAGCAAGCCTTACTCCGAAGTGCTGGCGACCACCCGTGTGTCGGCCTGGCGGTTTGACTGAAGCTGTTTGGCTGAAACTTACACGCCGGGGGCGCCCGGCAAGCCCGGGTAATACTGGCCGGCAGTCATGCCGCCGTCGACGGCAATTTCAGCGCCGCACAGATAGGAAGCGGCGTCGCTGGCGAGGAAGAGACTGGTGCGGGCGACTTCTTCCGGCGCGCCGATGCGCTGCAGCGGCAGGTTGGCGTAGCTGTGATCGATCTGTTCGCGCTCGAGGGCGCGCGGGTTGCTCATCACCGTGTCGATGCCGCCCGGATGAACGGAATTGACCCGTACTCCGCGATGACCCAGTTCGAGTGCGGCAACTCGGGTCAGGCCGCGCAGCCCCCATTTGCTTGAGCAATAGGCACCCAGCCCGTTGGCGCCTTTCATGCCGTCCACCGAGGAGACGTTCACGATCGCGCCCTGGCCACGCTCGATCATGTGGGGAGCGACCGCCTGGATGCCGAGAAAGCTGCCCATCAGGTTGACGCGCAGCACCTTGTCGAATTCCTCCGGCCTGGTGTCGAGCAGGGTGCGGAACAGCAGCACGCCGGCGTTGTTGACCAGCACATCGATCTGCCCCCAGCGTGCCACCGTGTCCTTGACCAGGGCGGCCCAGCTTGCCGGGTCGGTGACGTCGTGATGCTGGAAGTGGGCGGCTTCGCCCAGTTCGCTGGCCAGTGCTGTGCCTTGCTCATCGAGCAGGTCGGCGATGAGGACGCGTGCCCCGGCCTCGACAAAGAGACGGCTGGTGGCGGCACCCATGCCGCGGGCGCCACCGGTGATGATGGCGATCTTGTTGTCCAGTCTGATCATGATTCAGTCCTGCGGGAGTGGAAAAGTCGGTGACAGTCTGTGCGTGCTGCCGGGTCTTCGACATCACCCAAAAAGGTGAGGCGGCAAAACAGTTTTCAATGGCGATATGTACATCTCGATTTTTGCCGGCGCGATACCGCAGCATGAGTCTGCATGTTAGTCTTCCTCGTCCCGTTCGAGAGGAGAGCAGGTGATGATCATTGCTTCGACCAGCGACTACCGCAAAGCTGCCAAAAGACGCTTGCCTCCTTTCCTGTTCCACTACATCGACGGTGGCGCCTACGCCGAGAGAACCTTGCAGCGCAATGCCGATGATCTGGCCGATATTGCCTTGCGCCAGCGGGTGCTCAATGACATGAGCAAGCTCGATACCAGCATCGAGCTGTTTGGCGAAAAGCTGGATATCCCGGTGGCACTGTCGCCAGTTGGTCTCACCGGCATGTATGCCCGCCGTGGTGAAGTACAGGCCGCGCGTGCAGCCGATGCGCGTGGCGTGCCTTTCTGCATGTCGAGCGTGTCGGTGTGTCCGATCGAGGAAGTTGCGCCGCGTCTCGGCCGGCCGATGTGGTTTCAGCTTTACGTGCTCAAGGATCGCGGCTTCATGCGCAATGCGCTGGAGCGTGCTCAGGCCGCTGGTTGTTCGGTGCTGGTGTTCACCGTCGATATGCCGGTGCCCGGTGCGCGCTATCGCGACGCGCATTCCGGCATGAGTGGCCCCTATGCCGCGATGCGCCGCTATCTGCAGGCGGTGTGGCATCCGCAGTGGGCATTCGATGTCGGCCTGATGGGCAGGCCGCATGATCTGGGCAATATCTCTGCCTATCGCGGCAATCCCACCGGCCTGGCCGATTACATGGGTTATCTCGGCGCGAATTTTGATCCGTCGATCTCGTGGCGCGACCTCGAATGGATTCGTGACTTCTGGAAAGGGCCGATGGTGATCAAGGGTATTCTCGATGCCGACGATGCGCGCGATGCGGTGCGTTTCGGTGCCGATGGCATTGTGGTTTCCAACCACGGCGGCCGCCAGCTCGACGGCGTGCTGTCAACGGCGCGTGCCTTGCCGGCGATTGTCGATGCGGTGAAAGGCGAGCTGAAGATTCTGGTCGACTCGGGCATTCGCAACGGGCTGGATGTGGTGCGCATGCTGGCACTGGGTGCGGATGCGACCATGATCGGCCGGGCCTACATCTATGCGCTTGCCGCCGCTGGTGAAGCGGGGGTGGCGCATCTGCTCGAGCTGATCGAGAAGGAAATGCACGTTGCCATGACGCTGACCAGTGTTGCCCGGGTCAGCGACATGGACCGTCGCATGCTGGTGGGGGCGCAGTAGCGCCTCCGTGCCTGTGTCCCCCCGTGCCTGTGCCGCGCCTTCTGGGGGCACCTCCCGGGCAGGCGCTGATTGCGCGTTCGTTTCAGATCCGGAAACGGCTCACCAGCTGCTTGAGGCTGCTGGCGATGCTTTGGAGCTCGCGTGAAGTCTCCGCTGCGCCCTGGATGGTGAGGCTGGTGTCTTCGACCATCTTGGCGATCTGTTCGACGCGCTGGGCAATGGCGGTGCTGGCGGCGTTCTGTTCGGTGGTGGCTTCCGCCACTTCGTCGATGCGCTCGAGTGTGCGGCGCGCGCCGCTTTCGATCGAGCGCAGTGCATCGGCTGCCGAGTTGGCGAGTTCGACGCCTTGCTCGACTTCGGGGAGCACGGCATTCATTGCGCTCACCGCACCGGCCGTGTCCTGCTGGATGCCGTCGAGCATGGTCTCGATTTCGGTGGTGGCGGTCGAAGTCCGTTCCGCCAGCTTGCGCACTTCGTCGGCGACGACGGCGAAACCACGCCCCTGCTCCCCTGCTCGCGCCGCTTCAATCGCCGCATTGAGCGCGAGCAGATTGGTCTGACCGGCAATTTCCTTGATCACGTTGGCAATGTCGGCGATCTGTTTGGCGCGCTCTTCAAGCGCGTGAATGCGGTTGGACGCATCGGTGACGGTGGCCGCCATCTGGCCGATCGATTGGCTGGCCAGATTGACTCGCTCGGCGCCTTCGCCGGAAAGCTGGACCGCAGTGCGCGAATCCTGCGAAGTTTCGCGCGCGCTGTCGGAGATGTTGCTTGCGCTTACGGTGAGCTGCTCGATTGCTGCGGCCATCGATGAGGTGGCATCGGATTGATGTTCGGAAGCCGAGGCGATTTCGGCACCGGTCTGGCTGACCTGGTTGGCGCTGTCGGCAAGGCGGTTGGCGTCGGTGAGAATTTCACCAATGATGCTGCGCAAGGACTGGATCATTTCACTGAGGGCATGTACCAGACTGCCGGGACGGGTCGCGCCGAGCTTGAGCGACAGGTCGCCACTGGCCACTCTGGCCATGACTGCTGCGGCTTCTTCAGGCTCGCAACCCAGCGGTTTGAGCAGATGCGTGACCAGCAGCACCAGCAGCACGGCGCAGATCGCTGAACCGATCAGGGTGCCGATTGCTGCCTGCCAGGTGAGGCGGTTGGCTTCGGCCATCACGATGCTCTCGTCGAGCACGACGCCGATGTACCAGTCCATCGATGAAAGGTTCTGCAGTGGTGAAAAGGACACGAGCAAGGTCTTGCCGTTGGCAACGAGCTCTTTCAGGCTGCCATCGAGCTGTGGCGACTGGCCGGCAAACAGCTCGTTGTAATTCTTGCCGTTGAATTCGGTGTTGGGGTGAGAAATGATCTTGCCCGCGCCATTGACCAGGAAAGCATAGCCCGCACCGTTGAAATCGAGGGTGTTGACTGCTTTTGACACCGTCTCAAGGCGCAGGTCACCGCCGAGCACGCCTTCAAAGCGGCCGTGATCGGTGATTTTCGCTACCGCGGAAATCAGCAGGTCGCCGGTGCTGCTGTCGGTGTAGGGTTCGGTGAGCACTGCTTGCGAAGCGGCCTTGGCGGTTGCATACCAGGGGCGGTTGCGGCCGTCCCAGTCGGCGCTCGGCCGCCAGCTGGCCAGATTGCCGATCGGTTTGCCGTCTTCCTGCAGCGCGCCAAAGAACAGAACAAACTCGCGGGCGAGGATGGGAGCATGAAATACGCGCTGGACTTCTTCACGGCTGAAATTGCTGTCGATGGTTTCGGTGGCCAGATTGACCAGACCAAGCTTGGCATTGAGCCAGTTCTCGATCTGGGCAGCGAGCGCGCCGCCTTCCCCGATGATCGCTGATTCCGCCTGGGCACGCAGGCTGTCGCGAACCTGGCTGACCTGGGTGAGTGACAGCAGGCTGGTAGTGAGGAACAGCACTGCCGCCGCTGCGAGGCCCACTTTGTGTGCGAGTTTCATGATCCACCTCTGAATGAGTACGGCTGGCATGGCGAGATGTGCCGCTATCGGCAGCAGCTGCGTGAACTTTAGCGAACGGGGTGAAGCTTGTCAGGAGCAAAATGGCGGGGACAGAAGGGGAGAAACGAAAAAAACTTTTCCAGGTCATGCTGGTCGTATTTGTGCTGCCCGGCTCCAGGAAGGGCGAGAATGCTGAAACAAGCGCGAAGCGGAGGGAAGCGGAATGGGATATTTGCTGGATGGAAACTGGCACGATGAGTGGTATGACACCGCTGCCAGCGGTGGCCGCTTCGTGCGCAGCGAAGCGCGCTTTCGTCACTGGGTGACTGCTGACGGTGGTCCCGGCCCAAGCGGTGACGGTGGCTTCAAGGCCGAGTCCGGGCGTTATCACCTGTACGTTTCGCTCGCCTGCCCGTGGGCGAGCCGGACGCTGATCTTTCGCAGCCTCAAAGGACTGGAGGAAATGATCGGCTTGTCGGTGGTCAATCCCCTGATGGGCGCGGAAGGCTGGAGCTTTGAGCATGCTGCCGGGGTGCGGCCGGACCCGGTGATCAATGCGCGCGTCCTGTATGAGCTTTATCTGCGCGCCAGCCCTGATTACGCCGGGCGGGTGACGGTGCCGGTGCTGTGGGATCTGGAACATGACACCATCGTCAGCAATGAATCTGCCGACATCATCCGCATGTTCAATTCCGCTTTTGATCGCGTGGGCGCGCGCGAAGGCGATTTTGTTCCGGCTGAACTGCTGGCCGAAATCGACCGCGTCAATGCCATGGTCTACGAGCGGATCAACAACGGTGTCTACAAGGCCGGTTTTGCCACTGCGCAGGCGGTGTATGAAGAGGCGGTTGCCGAGCTGTTTGCCGCGCTCGATGAGCTCGAAGTCCTGCTCGGTCGCCAGCGTTATCTGCTTGGCGAGCGCCTGACCGAAGCGGACTGGCGGCTGTTCACCACTCTGGTGCGTTTTGATGCGGTGTATCACGGCCACTTCAAGTGCAATCTGCGGCGCCTGATCGACTATCCGAACCTGTGGGCATGGACCCGCGAGCTCTATCAGCATCCGGGGATTGCCGCCACGGTCGATTTCGATCACATCAAGCAGCATTACTACCGCAGCCATCCGAGCATCAACCCCAACGGCATTGTGCCGCTGGGGCCGATGCTGGACTGGATGACGCCCGCCCATCGTCAGTTCTTCGGCAAGGCGTAGGCGATGAGGTAGTCCGCAGTCGGACGCTCGGGGATGCCCCAGTGGCCGGCGGCGGTGATCACCACATACTGGCGGCCGTCCTGCGGGGCGGTATAGATTGCCGGCACGGCATGGCCGCCAGTGGGCAGCTTGTCCTTCCACAATTCCTCGCCAGTTTCGCTGTCGAAGGCGCGCAGGTAGGAATCCGAGGTGGCGGCGATGAAAGTCAGGCCGCCAGCACTGACGCTGGGGCCGCCGACATTGGGTGCGCCTTTCATCTGCGATACCGGCCAGGGCGCCAGCCCTTCGAGATTGCCCAGCGGCACTTCCCAGCGTGTGTCGCCAGTGTGCATGTCGATCGCCGTCAGTTTGCCCCAGGGCGGTGCGGCACACGGTGCCCCCAGCGGCGACACCAGCCGGCGGACGTGCACGCAGTAGGGCGTGCCGAATTGAGGCGAGACATAAGGGTCCTTGCCCAGCTCGCATTGTTCGCGCGGGATCAGGGTCAGCACCTGTGGGATGTTGAGCGTGTTGAGGATGATCAGTCCGCGCTCGGGGTCGATTGCCGGCGTGCCCCAGTTGTTGCCGCCCATGTCACCCGGTGAAATGACGCTGCCCTGCAGCGAAGGCGGGGTGAACATCCCTTCGCTGAGCAGGCCTTCGATCTGCTTGCGGCACTGGGCACGATCCCAGAAGGTGAAGCCCCAGGCGTCCTCGGCCTTGAGACCGCCTTTGACCAGCGGTGCCGGCTTGACCGGGAAAGGCTGAGTCGGCGAGAGCGTTTCGCCTGGCACGGCGCCGACCTGGGGCACAGGACGTTCTTCGACTGGAAACAGCGGCTCGCCGGTTTCGCGGTTGAGAATGAAAAGGTGGCCCATCTTGGTGGGCTGGGCCAGCGCCGGCAGCTTGCGGCCATCGCGCTCGAGTTCGAACAGGGTGGGCTGGGCCGGGGTGTCGTAGTCCCACAGATCGTGATGGACAAACTGGTAGTTCCACACCACCTTGCCGTCACGCGCATCGAGCGCCACCACTGAAGATGACCAGTAATCGAGGCCATCACGCAGGCCGCCGAAGAAGTCGGTCGAAGTGTTGCCGGTGGGCAGGAAAACCAGTTTGCGTTCCGGGTCGACCGAAATGATCGACCACACATTGGTGGTGCCGCGGCGGAACAGCGGCTGGCCCTGCTCATCGAGCTGATGCTGTTCGCCAGGGACGATGGCATCCCAGTACCACTCCAGCTTGCCGCTATGGACGTTGTAGGCGCGCACCACGCCGCTGGGCATGTTGTTGTGAGTGCGGTCGAGCACGAAGGCGCCGACGATGACCAGCTCGTCGATGATCGCTGGCGGCGAAGGGACGGAATATTCTTCGACGCTGTATTCACCCAGACCGGCGCTCAGATCGACCGTGCCGGCGTCGCCAAAATCACGACAAGGCTGGCCGGTGGCAGCATCGAGCGCGATCAGACGGCCATCCATGGTGCCGCTGAAGATGCGGTGGGCACACTGGCCTTCGGCATTCGCGCGTCCCTGCCAGCTGGCGACGCCGCGGCAGTTGACCATGATTTCCCTGGAGACATCGACGCCGGTGTCGTGGCGCCATTTCTGTGCGCCGGTGCTCGGATCAAGCGCGAACACGTCATTGAAAGCGGTGCAGCCGTACAAGGTGTCGCCCACCATCAGCGGCGTCATCTGCCAGCTGCTGCCCGGCAGGAAAGTGTCATGGCCCTGGATCTGTCCCGGCCCAGGCAAGCGCAGCTGACCGGAGCGCCATTCCCAGGCCTTGCTCAGCGTGTGGACATTGGTCGGGGTGATCTGGGCGGCAGGCGAATAATGGCCGCCGCCCGGCGCGGCGCCAAAGCTGCTCCATTCGGTGGCAGGTGCCGGGCTGAAAACGGGCTTGCCGCTTTGCTGGCTGCAGGCGCTGGCGAGCAGGGCGGTGAAGACGAGTAAGGCAGGAGTGCGCATGAGGTTTTCCGGACAGAGGAAGAGCATGGCGCTGTTGTACCCGATCCACACGGTCGGAAAACCATCCATTTGGCGGATGCCGGCAGCAGCAGGAAAAGTGCTCGTGATCGGCTTGGAGCGAGGCAAGCCACGAACTGACGAACTGCTGGCCGAAACCGGTTGCCGGCTTGCCACAAAGACCATGCTTGGGCTAAGTTGTCCATGACAGCAGCTTGCAGCCGTTGTCATTTCTTCATGCACGACTACCACGGAGTTTGAGCCATGAAAGCAGCGCGTTTCCATGATCGAGGCGATATCCGCATCGAGGACATTCCCGAGCCGGTTGTCGAACCCGGTACGGTAGGGATCGAGGTCGCCTGGTGTGGCATCTGCGGCACCGACTTGCACGAATTCATGGAGGGACCGATCTTCATTCCGCCTTGCGGACATCCTCACCCCATTTCAGGTGAATCGGCACCGGTGACCATGGGGCACGAGTTTTCCGGTGTTGTCTATGCCGTCGGTGAAGGCGTCACCGACATCGAAGTGGGCCAGCATGTGGTGGTCGAGCCTTACATCGTTGCCGATGATGTGCCGACCGGCCCTGGTGAACGCTACCACCTGTCGAAGAACATGAATTTCATCGGCCTGGGTGGGCGCGGAGGTGGTCTGGCAGAAAAGATTGCCGTCAAGCGTCGTTGGGTGCATCCGATTGCTTCGCACATTCCGCTTGATCAGGCTGCGTTGATCGAACCGCTGGCCGTTGGTCACCACGCCTACAGCCGCAGCGGTGCCAAGGCGGGCGATGTGGCGCTGGTCGGTGGCGCAGGGCCGATCGGCTTGCTGCTGTCAGCCATTCTCAAGGCAAAAGGCCTGACGGTGATCGTCACCGAGCTCAGTGCCAAGCGCAAGGAAAAGGCGCGTGAATCCGGCGTTGCCGATCACATCCTCGACCCGACCGAAGTCGATGTGGTGGCCGAAGTGATGCGCATCACCGCTGACAAGGGGGCGGATGTCTCGTTCGAGTGCTCCAGCGTCAACAAGGTGCTCGATGCCATGGTCGCAGCCACCAAACCTGGCGGCGTGGTGGTGATCGTGTCGATCTGGAGTCATCCAGCCACCATCAATGTCCATAGCGTGGTGATGAAGGAGCTCGATGTCCGTGGCACGATTGCCTACTGCAACGACCACCAGGAGACCATCCGGCTGGTTGAAGAAGGCAAGATCAATCTCGAACCTTTCATCACCCAGCGCATCCAGCTCGATGATCTGGTCGCCCAGGGTTTCGAAACCCTGATCCACAACAACGAATCAGCGGTCAAGATCATCGTTCAGCCTCGGCTGAAATGAGGCGGCTCGGGCAGCCTGGCTGTTGATCCCCGGGGTCATCTGCCGGGCAGGCGTCCATCTTGGGAGCACGGACGCCTGCAATCCGGCGTAGGAGCGGCGCAAGCCGCGAACAGCGACTGCGCCGCGATCTGCATCAGTGGTCATGTTTGGGCAGATGCTGGTCGAGCCATTGCCAGAGTGGGCTGTGCTGCGGCCAGTTGCGCAGCAGGCGGGCGCGGTCGCGTTGCCAGGCGCGGAGGTGGCTGCGGGTGCTGCGGTGCTGGCGGGTGGCGTCGAGGTCGATGAGGATCAGGTTGCCCTCGTTCCACAGCAGATTGCTGGCCTTGAAGTCACCGTGGGAAATCCGGTGGCGCTGCATGGCGGTGAACAGCTCGATCAGCGCCTGCGCGGTGGCAGGCGGTGGAGCCTGATCGACAAAAGGCGCGAGGTGGTGGGCGAGGTCTTCGCCATCACTCCAGGCCGTGATCAACCAGGCGCGGCCGCGCAGCGGTCCGTGACGCTCTTCGATCACCGCCAGTGGCGGCGGTGTGGCGATGCCGAGCAGGCTGAGCAGATGGCCGGCGCGCCAGGCATGGTGGGCACGACTGGGCCGCCAGGCGCGTGACAGGGCGTGGGCAGCATGTTTGATGTTGTAGCGCTTGATCACCAGCTTCAGCCCGGCGACATCGACGCCGGCGACAGTGCAGGTGTTGCCGTCCTTGAGCAGCTGGCCGCTGGCGAGCGCGGCGTCCGGATCGGCAAGAATGGTGGCGAGCTGCTCGGCATGGCGGCGGACGGTGATGCTGTGGCGTTTGCCGTGACGAGCGGTCGCAAACAGGCTGCAGTTGCGCTCGCTCTTGGCGAGATAGTCAGCGATGCGTACTGCACGCCGGCGGTCGATGTGTTGCTGCAGCACGTCCGAGTCGAGTTGCGGCAGTTGCGGAGCTGCCGCCTGCCAGCTCGCCAGCAGCGGCTTCAGCCAGCCATCCCACAACGGTGGCAGCTGGGCAGCGAGCAGGGCGAAGTTGTCCATCGCTGCGCTGGTGGGCAGCGGCTGGCCAGGGCTGAGGGCACGCACGGCATCGCCGTCGATCAGCAGCAGTGCAGCATCTGCATCTTCACCACGGGCGAGGAAATTGCCCAGGTGCAGATCCTCATGGATCAGGCCTTGGGCGTGCAGCTGGCCGAGCAGGGCGAAAGCCGGCTGCAGCAGGGCAAGCCCCGCAGCATTGCCCGCCGGGTTGGCAACCGCGTGCCAGCGTTCGGCCAGGCTGTGGGCGTCAGCAATGAATTCGCTCAGCAGGGCATGACCATCGACACCGCTGTTACCTTTCAAATGAGCACTGGCCACGAGTGCCGGCGTGGGCAGACCGGCCGCGTGCAAAGCCACAATGCCGTCGCGCTCGCGTTGCCAGTGGCGGGCGCTGTGGGCGGCAATGAACAGTTTGGCCAGCACGCGCTGGCCCCGGTAATGAGCGATGCCGACCTGACGCTTGCCCGGCAGCACACGCAGCAGTTGTTCGAAGCGCAGGCGGTGGCTGGCACCGTCTTCTTCGATCAGCTCGACGGCGAACGGCAGGGTCGGAGTGCGTCCGGCCGCACGCAGCTGGGCCGCACTGCTGAGCGGCAGTTCGTCGTCCAGTTGATCAGGCTGTTGCCGTTCCATCATTCACGGCCGTCGAAAAAGCGCAGGATGCGGCGAATCATGTCCTTGTCTGCGGCGGTGAGCCGGCGCTGTTCGCGGTAGCGCAGGTAAAAGCGCAGCCGCCAGCTGCGCGACAGCTGGTATTTGGCCACTTTGTCCAGACAGGCCAGATCCTTGATGATGCGATAGCGCAGCAGCGGCCCCCACCAGTAGCTGCCGCTTGGGCAGTCGATGAGAAAAAGTTCAGGGTTTTCGCCTTCGCTGACCAGTACATTGCGCCACTTCAGATCATTGTGGGCAAAACGGTGCGCATGCAGGATGCGAGTGGCGCGGGCGAGCTGGCTGACCACGCTGTCCAGCCAGCGCGGGTTGCGCAAGCGTGGGTCGGCGGCGGCAGCGAGCTGGGCCAGATCGCTTGTCGCCGGCAGTTCGGCGGTGATCAGCGCGCCACGGCGGAAAGCGCCCCAGCGCCGCTCCAGACCATGCGCCACCACGGGTGCAGTGGCAATGCCCCAGCGCTGGAAAGCGAGCAGATTCTCCCATTCAGCCTGCACGCGCGGGCGGCCGAACCACAGCCGCAGCGGATTCTTGCCGGCGCCGCGGTAGCGCTTGAGGTAGTAGCGCTGTTCACCGATGCTGACTCGCAGCACTTCGCTCAAGGGGTCGCGGGCGATCTTGTCGCCCTTGAGGGCGAAGACGGCATCCAGACTGCGGAAAGCCTGCGCGCTGGAGCCGGCGTCGTATGGCGGCAGCAAACGCCAGCTGCTCATGACGAGGACTCCGCAGCAGGCGCGTACTTGCGCACATAACGGGCACGCAGCTGTTGCGCCTTGCGCTGCAGACGGCGCAGCAAAGCGGCTTCGCGCTGCAAGGTGGTGCGCAGCGGTGCCTGGAAGTAGCCGCGCAGAAAACGCAGCAGATCACGCTCGCCGAGGCCGATGTCGAGCGCGGAAAAGTACAGCCCGGCCAGATCCTTGTCTCGCCAGCGCCGCGGCACCTGGCGGCGCAGCTGGCTGCGGTGCAGATCGATCAGCGACAGCTGCAGCGTCTGTGGCTGCGGAGGCGAGGCGATGTCGAGCAGGAAGTGACACAGGTAGAAGTCGCGATGATTCATGCCGCTGGCGTGCATGCGACGGGCCATCTCGGCCACGCGGGCGATGAGGGCGTATTTGAGTGCGGGCGCAGGGGGCTGCTGGGGCCAGGGACGACAGAAATCTTCCAGACTGATGGTCGGTGCCAGTTCGGCCGTGATCAGGAAGGAGTGACGCAGCGCCGGGTTGAGGCCGCGTTCGCCATAGGCGCAGGCGGTCATGGTGGCGACGCCGGCCTGGTGCAGACGGGCAATCGCCCGCCATTCATTGCGCGCCCCGAGCACCGGCAGGCGCAGGGAGAGCAGATTCTTGAAAATCTCCTTCCAGCCGATGCCACGGTGAATCTTGACGAAATAGCCGCGGCCGTCGATTTCGGTGCGCAAGGTACGCCGCCCTTCCAGCGCGCGGAACACTTCGCCTTCGAGCGCTTCGACGGCAACGAAGGCATCCTGTCCTTGCCACAGTTCGCGGAACGGCGGTTCGAGTACCACAGTGGTCATTGCTGTGCGCCTCCACGGATAGTGGGTGGCAGCGTTTCGATCAGCTCGGCGGCGCGTTCGGGCAGCCGATAAAGATCAGCGCTGGCGGCGAAGGCGAGTCCATTGGCCCGCCAGTGGGTGCGAGCCTGGTCGTCGCTGAGCATGTCGGCCAGTGCCTGGTCGAGCGCCTGCTGCTGGAAAGGCTCGGCGAGCACTCTGCCAGCGTCGGCTTCCGCAATGTAATGCGCGTAACCGCAGACTGCCGTGGTCAGCACCGGCAAGCCGGCGACCACCGCTTCGAGCAGCACGGTGCCGGTGTTCTCGTTGTAAGCCGGATGCAGCAGCAGGTCGGCAGCGAACAGGAAGTGCGGAATGTCATCGCGCCCTTTGAGAAACAGCACTGTGCTGCCCAGACCGAGCGTCTGGGCCTGCAGACGGAAAGCTTTGGCATCGTCCTGGCCGATGACGATCAGCCGGGTACGCGCGCGCAGGGCAGCAGGCAGGGCGGCGAGCGCTTTCAGGCTGCGATCCACGCCTTTGGTCTTGAAGCCGGAGCCGATCTGCAGCGCGATCAGGCTGTCGTCGGGAAAACCGAACTCGCGGCGCAGGGCGGCGCGCAGGGCCGGACGTTGTTGGTCGATGTCGGCCGGCGCACGCCGGTCGACGGCAATGCCCGGTGGCAGCAGGTGGAAGCGTTCCGCCGGAGTGTCGTAATGCTGGCGAAACAGTGGCTGTTGCACGCTGGAAATCATCAGGATTTCGGTGCGGCGGTCGCGGCCGAAAACAGCGCGCTCATAGGCAGCAAAATGGCGATAGCGGCTGCCGAGCCGGTAAAGCGGATTGCGCAGCGTGCGAGCCTTGTCTTCGTAGCAGGGATCAGCCGCGTAGTAGATGTCAAGGCCAGGCATCTTGTTGAAACCGATCACCCGCTCGACCGGGCGGCGGGCAAGGTCGGCCGCCACCCAGGCGCTGTACTTGCGATAGCGCCGGTGGTTGACCAGCGCGCGCACCGGCACGATGACCACCTCAAAGCCGGGCGGGATTTCGCCTTGCCAGCTCAGCACATAGGCACGAATGCCATGGCCGCGTGCCTGGCAGGCCTGGGCAATGCGCAGGAAATCGCGCTGCATGCCGCCAAAGGGAAAGTATTTGTACAGGCAGAAGGCGAGCTGCATCAGACGGCCTCCGGCGCCGCAGCATCGTTTGCGGTGCGGGCGATCAGCTGTTGCACGGCCTGCCACACTCGCGGTGGTGGCAGGCGGCTGAAACAGCGCGGCTGGACGAGGGCAAAATCGGCCGCCGCACGTTCAGCAGTGCCGGCCTGATAGCTGCAGTCCTTCTTCAGGCAGGGTGCGCAGGGAAATTCGGCCGCCAGATGAAGCTGATTGGCGCCCCAGCTGCCGGTGAAGCCGGGGTTGGTCGGGCCGTACAGCGACACGCTCGGCACCGCCAGCGCGGCAGCAAGATGAGCAAGACCGGTGTCGACTGCCACGCAGGCCGTGGCGCCGGCCAGTTCCGCTGCAATGCCGGCGAGTGACAATTTCGGCAGTACGCGTGCTGCGGGCAGATCGGCGGCGATCTGTTCGGCCCGGGCCTGCTCTGCGATATTGCCCCAGGGCAGATGTACTTCCCAGCCGGCGGCAGTGGCCTGTTCAGCCAGCTGGCGCCAGTAATACGCTGGCCAATGTTTGGTCGGCCAGGTGGTGCCGTGCAGGAACAGCAGATAAGGCACTGATGCCGAGGATGGGCCTCTGCCGGCCAGCAGGCGGGCACGATCGAGACCGTAAGGATTGCTGCCGGGGGCGGGCGCTGCCAGGTGGGCGTCGGCAGGCAGAGGGTAGCCAAGGGCATGAGCAAACAGTTCGCGCACCCGCAGCACCGCGTGACGGCCCCAGGCGACCGGATGGCGATGCTGGTAGTTCAGGCTGGCGAGGCTTTCGCGTGCGGAATGGCGATCGAGGCCGTGGCGCGGACCGTGGGCGAAGCGGCTCAGCCAGGCGCTCTTGAGCAGGCCCTGGGCGTCGATCACTGCATCGTAAGCGCGGGCGCCGATGGCCTGACGGAAGCTGCCCCATTTGCCACTGCGCCAGGCTTGCAGCGGCTGTTTGCGCCAGCGCCGCAGGGCGACCGGAATCACCTGGTCGACTGCCGGGTGCCAGCGCGGAATTTCGGCGAAGGCTTCTTCGACCACCCAGTCGAAACGCACGTCAGGCAAAGCACGGGCGGCATCGGTCACGGCCGGCAGGGTATGAATGACGTCGCCGAGCGAGGAAGTCTTGACGATCAGCGCCCGCATGGTGGTCAAGCGCTGCCAGCGGGTCTGGACAGCGGCGTGCACGGCAGGCCGAGGCCGGCAAGCGCAGCGAGAATGCGCCCGGGCAGAATGTCGGTGAGGCAGCGGGTGTGGCCGAGTGGACATTCGCGCTTGAAGCAGGGCGAGCAGTCCAGGCGCAGGGTTTCGATCGCCACCTTGTCGGCCAGTGGCGGCGTGTGTTCCGGGCTGGAGGAGCCGTAAATCGCCACCAGCGGCACATCCAGCGCCGCCGCGACGTGCATCAGGCCGGAGTCATTGCTGACTGCGCCGGCACACATTGCCAGCAGATCGACCGCGTCGCCGAGCGAAGTCTTGCCCGCGAGATTGTGGACCGCCGAATTGCCGGCAGCGATCTGTTCGCCAGCAGCCTGATCCTTGTTCGAGCCCAGCACCCAGACCTGAAAGCCCTGACTGGCGAGCAGGCGGGCGAGGGCGGCGAAGTGCGGAATCGGCCATTGCTTGGCCGGGCCGTATTCGGCGCCAGGCATGAAAGCCACTGCCGGGATGTCGGTTGCCAGATGGTGCCGGGCACGCAGCTCGGGCTGCTGAGCCTGCTGGGCGACCAGACGGGGCAAAGGCAGTGGCGAGGGCAGCGAATCAGGCAGTGCAGCGTCGGCCGGGCCGGCGAGCGCAACGAAACGCTGAACGGTCATCGGCAGCGCCTGCTTGTCGAGCAGGCGCAAGTCGTTGAGCAGGCCGTAGCGCATTTCACCGCGAAAGCCGGTGCGCTGCGGAATGCGGGCGAAAAACGGCACCAGTGCCGACTTGAGCGAACCGGGCAGGACAATCGCCTGTTGATAGCCTTCGCCGCGCAGAGAGTGACCGAGCGCGCGACGGGCGCTGAAGCCGAACTCGCCGTGGCCGAGCGGCATCACCACCCCGCGCCGCACTTCCGGCATGCGTTCGAGAATCGGCAAGGACCAGCCCGGTGCCAGCACGTCGATCGCTTCGGCGCCGCGCAGCTTGAGGGCCTTGAACAGGCTTTGCGCCATCACCATGTCGCCGACCCAGGATGGACCGACGACGAGGATGTGGCGGGCGCGGTCTTGCATCGTGATCTGCTCCGGACTCAGTACTGGGAACTCAGTGGGGGACTTTGCCGCCGGGGCTCAGAGCCGGCCGTTGAGCCAGTCGAGATAGGCCGGCACGCCGGTCTCGACATTCATGAACGGCGCATCGTAGCCGGCAGCACGCAGGGCGCTGATATCGGCTTCGGTGAAGCTCTGGTAACGGCCCTTGAGATGGTCGGGGAAAGGAATGTAGTCGATGCCACCGCCACTGCGCCCCTGCGCGCGATGCCAGCGCGTGGCCGCGTGGGCGACATCATTGAAGCTTTGTGCGCGGCCAGTGCCAACGTTGAAAATGCCCGAAACCTGCGGATGGTCGAACAGCCACAGATTGACCGCCACCACGTCATCGACGTGAATGAAATCGCGTCGCTGCTCGCCTGGCCCGTAGCCGTCACAGCCTTCGAACAGCCGCACGCGACCGCTTTCCTTCAGCTGCTGATTGAAGTGGTAGGCGACGCTGGCCATGCTGCCCTTGTGCTGTTCGCGTGGGCCATAGACGTTGAAATAGCGCAGACCGGCCACCTGACTGCCGATCGCCGCCTGTTGCTGGCGCAGATAGCAGTCGAACTGGAACTTGGAATAGGCGTACATGTTGAGCGGCTGCTCGTGTTCGCGTGCTTCGCAAAACACCGGCCCCTGACCGTACACTGAAGCCGAAGACGCATACAGCAACGGCACTTTGCCGGCCACGCACCAGGCCAGCACCGCCTTGCTGTATTCGTAGTTCACCTTCATCACGAAGCGGCCGTCCCACTCGGTGGTCGAAGAACAGGCGCCCTGATGGAAAACCGCATCGACTTCGCCGAAGCGCTCGCCAGCCGTGATGCGGGCAAGGAAGTCATCCTTGTCCATGTAATCGGCGATGTCGAGATCGGACAGGTTGAGGCATTTGCGTCCGTCGCTGAGGTCGTCAACCACGAGGATGTCGCGCCGGCCGCGCTGATTGAGGGCGGCCACGATGTTGCTGCCGATGAAACCGGCGCCGCCAGTGACGATGATCATGTTGCGCTTCTCCAGGTTCAGGCTGCGGCGCCGAGGGCGAGGGCCGCAGTCAGTTCTTGCGGGCTGGCCGCAGCCGTGCCCAGTTTGCCGACCACGATGCCGGCGGCAACATTGGCCACCGCCGTTGCGGCGGCCAGCGACAGGCCGCAGGCGAGGCCGGCGCCGAGCACGGCGACCACGGTATCGCCGGCGCCAGTGACATCATAGACATCGCGCGCGCGGGTCGGCAGGTCGAGAGCCGGCTGATCTTTTTGCAGCAAGGTCATGCCGCGCTCGGAGCGGGTGATGAGCACGGCGTCGAGCCCGAGCTCGGCACGCAGCGCTTCGCCGCGGCTGCGCACCTGCGTTTCATCCGCACAATGGCCGACTACCGCCTCAAACTCGCTCATGTTGGGGGTGATCACGCTCGCACCGCGATAGCGGTTGAAATCACGCCCTTTGGGGTCGACCACCACCGCGCGACCGGCGGCACGCGCCGCTGCGATCAGCTCGCCTGCCGCACTGAGCGTGCCTTTGCCATAGTCGGACAGCACTACCGCACCGGCCTTGGCGAGCAGGCCGGCAAAGCGACTGCCCAGACCGGCAGCGTCTTCGGCGCTGAAACGATCTTCGAAATCAAGCCGGATCAGTTGCTGATGGCGGCTGATGATGCGCAGCTTGGTGATGGTCGGATGGGTCGGCGCTTCGAGCAGATGGCAGCCGATGCCGGCGGCTTCGAGCCGTTCGTGCAAGCGCTGGGCCGCTTCATCACGGCCGACAAGGGCGAGCAATTCAGTGTCGCTGCCGAGCACCGCCGCATTGAACGCCACGTTGCCGGCACCGCCAGGTCGAAACTCGTCCTGCTCCACTTTCACCACCGGCACTGGTGCTTCCGGCGAGATGCGTTCGGTCGACCCATGCCAGTAGCGATCAAGCATCACGTCGCCAACAATGAGCAGGCGACCGCGGGAAAACTCGGGCAGGGAAAGCGACATGGTGCAAGCAGGTGAAAAGCCGGATCGGGGATTATCCCATGAAGCCCGCGATGGCGGCACATCAACGTCGATCCTGCCCTGGAGTGGTGTCCAGTTCGATGACTGCGACGCCGGCCAGCATTCGGGCAAAGACCATGGCAATGCGCAGCGCTTGCGGCATGCCTGAACCTGATCAGGTCGAAATGAATCAGTACAACCAAAGTGGCGGCCGCCTCAGGTATCGCACCCCCGGCGTGATCACCAACTGCGATCCTGGCGGCTGCTGGGACAGCAATGGCGAGCGCTACAATCGTGGAGCCGGCAATACGCTGTTCCCGGCCAATGGCAGTCCAGCCTGCCAGGTGCTCGGCAATCAGTTGCATTGTCCTTGAGCTGATCGCAGGGTCCGGCCGCAGGGGTAGGCCTTGTGCCTACCCGGACCACGGCGGTGAATCAGCCAGGGCGACCACAAGGGTCGCCCCTACGCAGGGGAGATCCGCGGCGAGTCGGTCAGGGCGGTCGCCCCGGACGGGGGAGGTCTGCGGCAAGTCCGCCGGCGATATCGTGGAGTCCGGCCGTAGGGGCGACCCTTGTGGTCGCCCTGCCGGAAATCGCGTCATCGCCAGGACAGGCACAAGGTCTGCCCCGAAAACCCCAGTAGCACCACCAACGTGTTGGAGTCGCGAACCACATCGCTCATCAGCGCCCGTTCAGCGGTTGAACCAGCGCAGCGCCGTGCCCCAGTCTTCGATGTCGAGCCGGCTGACCTGGCCGCAGGCGAAGTCCAGCCCGAGCCAGCGTTCAGGTGGCAGGCCGAGCAGGTGGCCGGCGAGTACGCGCAGCGGGCCGCCGTGGGCGACGATCACGTGTGGCAGTTCGGTCGGCTGGCGGCGCAAGTCTTCCAGCCAGGCGAGCACGCGCAGGCTCAGTTGGTGGGCGGATTCACCGTCCGGGGCACGGAAATGGAGCGGATCGGCGGCCCAGTCGTCGATCGCCGGGCCTATGTCATCGAAACGCATCCCTTCCCATTGGCCGAAGCTCATTTCCTGCAGACGGGCATCGAGCAGCGGTTCACCCAGGGTCTCGGCCAGCAGGCGGGCGCGGCGCAGCGGGCTGGCGTGCAGGGCAAAGCGTTTCGGCAGCAGCGGACGCAGGCGGGCGCCGACCACCGTAGCCAGTTCGGCAATGTCGATGTCGAGCTGACCGTAACAGACGCCAGGTTCAATGGCCGGGCGGGGATGGCGGATGAGGTGAAGTTCCATGGCAGGCTCGCTATTCAAACTCAGCTGACCAAGGCCAGCAGCAACAGATAACACACCGTCTCGCTCGCTTGCTGGCTGGCGCCGAGCAGGTCGCCGGTATAGCCGCCAAGACGGCGGCGGAACAGACGCACACTGGCAAGCACCATCAGCAAGGCTGCGCCGGCAAGCATCAGCGCGTGTGTGAGCGGCAGCAGCAGCAAGGGCAGCAGCCCGCAGCTGATCGCCAGCGCCAGGCCGCTCGGCGCCAGCAGCTGGGCGGCGGCAGCGCTTTTGCTGTGCTCGTCCTCGGCGCGCGCATAGGGCAGCAGCTGGGCAATGGCGACCGCCACCAGGCGCGACAGCGGATGGGCAAGCAGCAGGGCGATCACTGCGGCACCGAGGCTGAACTGGGCGAGCCCGATCAGCGCGGCGGCCTTGGTCAGCAGCAGCAGCACGATGCCGATCACGCCATAGCTGCCGATGCGTGAATCTTTCATGATCGCCAGCACCTGGGCCTTGTCCCAGCCACCGCCCAGACCGTCGCAGCTGTCGGCAAAACCGTCTTCGTGAAACGCGCCGGTGAGCAGCACGCCGCAGCCCAGACTGAGCAGCACTGCAGGTGCCGGCGGCAGCACCAGGCTGAACAGTGCCAGCGCCAGCGCACACAGTCCGCCCACCAGCCCGCCGATCAGCGGCAGCCAGGCCAGTGCCGGTGCCAGCCGTGCCGGTGACCACGGCAGCCAGGACGGGACCGGCAGGCGGGTGAAAAAGCCGATCGCAGTGAGCAGCAGCTCCAGCTGGTGGCGCATCGCTTCAGGCAGCTCCGTCCTTGCCGCTGACGCCGGCGCTGCTGAAACTGGCCATTTCGTTGAGGAAGTTGACTGCGGCATGCAGCAGCGGCATCGCCAGCGCTGCGCCGGTGCCTTCGCCCAGGCGCAGATCGAGTTCCATCAGCGGATCGGCTTGCAGATAGTCGAGCTGGACACGATGTCCGGGTTCAAGCGAGCGGTGGGCAAACACGCAGTAGGGCAACAAGTTGTGGTTGATCGCTTCCGCGACCAGCAGCGCGGCGGTGACGATGAAGCCGTCGATGAGGATCAGCATCTGTCGTTCGGCAGCGCCGAGCATCGCACCTGCCATCATCGCGATCTCGAAACCGCCGTATTCGCACAGCGCCTGCAGCGGATCTTGCGGATAGCCACCCCGGCGCAGCGCAGCCTTGAGCAGTTCGCGCTTGCGTTGCAGGCCAGTGTCGTCCAGCCCGGTGCCGCGACCGGTGACGGTGTACAGATCGGCGCCTCGTTCAGCGCCGACCAGGCAGACGGTGAGCAGCGAAGCGGAGGCAGTGTTGCCGATGCCCATTTCGCCGAAGCCGACGCAGTTGCAGCCGTTGTCGGCCAGTGCATGGGCGAGCTCGCGACCGCGTTGCAGGGCAGCGTCGCGTTGCGCAGGGCTCATCGCCGGCTGCTCAAGATAGTTGGCCGTGCCGGGGCCGATCTTGGCGTGAATGAGGCCGCTGCGGGCGCCGAAATCATGATTGATGCCGGCGTCGACCACGCTCAGCCCCAGTTCAAGCTGGCGGCAGAAGACATTGATCGCTGCGCCGCCGGCAAGGAAGTTTTCCACCATCTGCCAGCTCACTTCCTGTGGGTAGGCGGAAACGCCGGCACGTGCTGCACCATGATCGCCAGCGAAGACGACGAGCTGCGGCTGGCGCAGTTCGGGGCTCAGGCTCTGCTGGACGAGGCCGATCTGTCGCGCAAGGCTTTCGAGACGGCCCAGTGCGCCGAGTGGCTTGGTCTTGCTGTCGATTTTTTCCTGCAGCGCAGCAGCAATGGTCTGGTTGGGCGGGATGATGGCGTAGTTCATGATCGGGCCGGGAAAACTGGGATGAAGTGGATGAGGGTAGGGCAGCGGATAGCGGGGGAGTAGCGGGGGAGTTTAGCCGCCCTTGAGCTGCAGCGGCAGACCGGCAGTAACGAACAGCACTTCATCGCTCAACGCCGCAATCGCCTGGTTGAGCCGGCCAGCTTCGTCACGGAACAGACGGCCGAGCGGATGCAGTGGCACCAGACCGAGACCGACTTCGTTGGCAACGAGGATGATGCGTCCAGGCAAGCTAGGCAGGATGGCGAGCAAGGCGGCACGTTCGCGGGCGAACAACGGCAGTTCCTCGGCATCGGCGCCGGGAGCAAGCTGCTCGGCATCGACCAGCAGATTGTTGAGCCACAGGCTGAGGCAGTCGACCACCACGCAACGCTCCGGCGCGGCTTCGGCACGCAAGGCCGCAGCAAGGGCGAGTGGCGCTTCGATGGTGCGCCAGTGTGCGGGGCGGTCAGCCTGGTGACGGCGGATGCGGGCGCTCATTTCGGCGTCGAGCGCTTCGGCCGTGACGATCACACTCACCGGCAGGCCGCTGGCGCTGGCACGTCGTTCGGCTTCGCGGCTTTTGCCGGAACGGGCGCCGCCGAGGATCAGTTCGCAAGTCATGGTGGCAGGGGAGAAATTGGTCTTGTTGCCGTGCACAATACCAGAGGGTACGGTATCATTGCCGCCTCACTCCGTCAGGAGTGGCGTGCCATCGGTAGCGGATCGCCGTGCGGTGATCCTGCTTGAATGGGAAACAGGTGCGTCGGAGGCGATTCGTCCCTGCGGCAATTCCTGTGCTGCCCCCGCAACGGTAGGTGTGCGCAACAGTGGATCAGCAGCCACTGGGAGCTTGATGTCCCGGGAAGGCGATCCATTCGCCTTGTCACACTCAGTCAGACTGAGATTGGCAAGGCCGCACATGAGCCCGGAGACCGGCCGTCGCACGTTTGGGTGGATGGGCCGCGGGGTGGCGGCGAAGCTCTGACATTCAGCATGGCTGGCTTTTGCTCTTCCCCGGATGGTGCATCCCGATGTGATTGCCATCTGGTGCGGGGACGTGCGAGCTGGCTCATGGAGTGTCATTCAAATGAAAATCCGTCTTTGTGCGCTGGCGCTGCTGGGCGCTTTTCCCGCTATCCAGGCCGTCCAGGCTGCTGATGCCAAACTAGGCGAAGTGGTGGTCACCGCCACCCGTCAGGCGCAGCGTGTCGATGAAGCGCTGACCAGCGTCGATGTCATTGACCGCGCCCGGATCGAGCGCAGCGGTCACAGCACGCTCACCGAACTGCTCGCTGCCCAGCCCGGCCTGCAGGTCACCAGCAATGGTGGCCCGGGAGCGAGCACCGGCGTGTTCATCCGTGGTGCTGCCTCTGGCCACACTCTGGTGCTGGTCGACGGCATGCGCATTGGTTCGGTGACTTCCGGTGCGGCAACCCTGGAAGCGATTCCGGCCGAGTTGATCGAGCGCATCGAAATCGTGCGCGGCCCGGCGAGCGCGCTCTACGGTTCGGATGCGATCGGCGGTGTGATCCAGATCTTCACTCGCAAAGGCGGTGCAGGTT
>JAVEVA010000028.1:0-33231 GCA_034005275.1 Thauera sp.
GCACACGGCAAAGTGGCTTGCGGCCGTTTTGCTGCCGACATGAAAGTGGCGCTGATCAATGACGGTCCGGTGACCATTCCGCTGCGCATTGCCCCGACAACTCCGCCCGCAGCAGGCTGAACAGCCTCGACGCCTCAGCCGCGCACCGCTGCGCCCTGCCCGTCCTCCTGGTCCTCGCACAGCTCCCAGGCGTAGAGAATGCTCGACTCGGCAAAGCTGAGACCGCTTTCGGCATCCTGCCACCACACCTGCTCACTTGCGGCGCGATCGCCACCCTGGTAGATCCACTGTCGCAGTTCGCCGCTGCACAGACGAATGCAATAACTGCGGCCGACTTCGAGCTTGCCCTCGTTCATCGCTTCCTCCGCCATCCGGCCTGCCGACCTTGCAGCGCAACATCAGGCTTGGCAATACCGGACTAATTTGGTACAGTATGCACCACTGCCTGCAGCAGATCCGCGCTGCGGGCGCGCAGTATAGCGCCGGCAGTCCTGTTCTCCAACCCGCTCTTCTCCAACCTTCTCCAACCACCCGCAAGGAAGCTCAAGTCATGCTGCGCATCAGCAAACTCACTGACTACGGCACCCTGATCGTCACCGAAATGGCGAGCAGGGCTGGCGAGCGCGTGAGCGCGAGCGACCTGGCGGGCGCCCTCGGCCTCGGACCGGCTACCGTGAGCAAGATCCTCAAGGCGCTCGCCCGCAACGGTCTGGTCAACAGTCATCGCGGCAGCCTGGGCGGCTACGAGCTCGCCCGTCCGGCAGCACAGATCACCCTGGCAGATCTGGTCGATGCGCTTGAAGAACAGGATTTCGGCCTCACCGAATGCAGTGCCCGCAGCGGCGTGTGCGGACACGAAGGCGACTGCCGCATCCGCGCCGGCTGGCTGCGGGTCAACACCGTGGTACGCCGTGCCTTGCAGACCGTGAGCATTGCCGACATGACACCGACCGATGGTCACGCACTGTCCACCCATGGTGCCAGTTGCCACACTCTCAATCCGACCTCGCTTGCACGCCCGGCGCGCAGCTGAACAGAGGAGCATTCCGATGAACACCCCCGTCACCCCGTCGCCGGCTGCTGCGAGCGAAGCTGAAGTTCTCAGCAGCTTTCTCGATCAGGAATACACCGCCGGCTTCGAAACCGAGATTGAAACCGACACCATTCCGAAAGGTCTGTCGGAAGACGTCATCCGCCTGATCTCGGAGCGCAAGCAAGAACCTCAATTCATGCTCGAATGGCGCCTCAGCGCCTATCGCCAGTGGCTGAAGATGAAACCACCGCGCTGGGCGGCAGTCAGCTTTCCCGAAATCGACTTCCAGGACATCGTCTATTACGCGGCCCCCAAGTCGAAAAAAGATGGTCCCAAGAGCCTCGACGAAGTCGATCCCGAGCTGCTGCGCACCTTCGACAAGCTCGGCGTGCCCTTGCACGAGCGTGCCCGCCTTGCCGGCGTGGCGGTCGATGCGGTGTTTGATTCGGTGTCGGTGGCCACCACCTTCAAAAAGGAGCTCAGCGCGCACGGCATCATCTTCTGCGCCTTTTCCGAAGCAGTGCGCGAGCATCCCGAGCTGGTGCGCAAATATCTCGGCACCGTGGTGCCGCCGGCCGACAACTTCTATTCCGCGCTCAATTCGGCAGTGTTCTCCGACGGTTCCTTCGTCTTCATTCCCAAAGGGGTGAAGTGTCCGATGGAGTTGTCCACTTATTTCCGCATCAATGCCCGCGACACCGGCCAGTTCGAACGCACGCTGATCATCGCTGAAGAAGGCGCTTCGGTGAGCTACCTCGAAGGCTGTACCGCACCGATGCGCGACGAAAACCAGCTCCACGCGGCGGTGGTCGAACTGATCGCCCTCGACGACGCCAAGATCAAGTATTCGACCGTGCAGAACTGGTATCCGGGCGACAAGGACGGCGTCGGCGGCATCTACAACTTCGTCACCAAGCGCGGTGACTGCCGTGGTGCCCGTTCGCACATTTCCTGGACCCAGGTCGAAACCGGCTCGGCAATCACCTGGAAATACCCCAGCGTGATCCTGCGTGGTGATGATTCAGTGGGCGATTTCTACTCGGTGGCCCTCACCAACAATCTGCAGCAGGCCGACACCGGCACCAAGATGATCCATATGGGGCGCAATACGCGCAGCACCATCCTGTCGAAAGGGATCTCCGCCTCGCGCGGCAGCAATACCTATCGCAGCCTGGTGAAGATCACCCCGCGAGCCGAAGGCGCACGCAACTACACCCAGTGCGATTCGCTGCTGATCGGCGACCGCTGCGCCGCCCACACTTTCCCCACCATCGAAGCGCGCAACCCGACCGCACACGTCGAACACGAAGCCAGCACTTCGCGCATCGGCGAAGACCAGCTGTTCTACGCCATGCAGCGCGGCATCAGCGCCGAAGACGCGGTCTCGATGATCGTCAACGGATTCTGTCGTGAAGTGCTCAAGGAGCTGCCGATGGAATTTGCCGTTGAAGCCCAGCAATTACTCGGTGTCAGCCTTGAAGGCAGCATCGGCTGAACCCACCAGGAGAACACGATGATCAAAATCAACAATCTGCATGCCAGCGTGGACGGCAAGGAAATCCTGCGCGGCCTCAACCTCGAAATCGGTACCGGCGAAGTGCACGCCATCATGGGGCCGAACGGCTCGGGTAAAAGCACCTTGTCCCAGGTGCTGGCCGGACGCGACACCTACCAGGTCACTGCCGGCAGCGTGGACTGGGATGGCGTCGATCTGCTCGCCCTTCCGGCGGAAGAGCGAGCGCGCAGCGGTCTGTTCCTCGCCTTCCAGTATCCGGTCGAAATTCCCGGCGTGTCGAATGCTTACTTCCTCAAGGCCGCAGTCAACGCGGTGCGCCGCCATCGCGGACTCGACGAATACGATGCGATGGACTTCCTTGCCCGCGTGAAGGCCGAAATGAAGACCGTCGGCATGCGCGAGGAATTCCTCTACCGCTCGGTCAATGAAGGCTTCTCCGGTGGCGAGAAGAAGCGCAACGAAGTGCTGCAGATGGCGCTGCTCGAACCACGACTGGCGATTCTGGACGAAACCGACTCCGGTCTCGACATCGATGCGCTGAAGATCGTCGCCGATGGCGTCAACCGCCTGCGCTCGCCGGATCGTTCGCTGCTGGTGATCACCCACTATCAGCGCCTGCTCGAATACATCGTTCCCGACAAGGTTCACGTCCTCGCCCACGGCCAGATCCTGCGTTCCGGCGGCCGCGAGCTGGCGCTGGAACTCGAAGCCGAAGGCTATGGCTGGATCGACCAGCAGATGCAGGGCAAGGCTGCAGCGGGAGCACGGCCATGACTGTCACCTCTGCCCCCTCGGCTACCTCAGTCCCCCCGACCACCTCAGCCGGCACTGCTCCGGGCCATTCCTGGCCCGAACAGTTCGCCGAACGCCGGCCGGCACTACCCGGCGCCCGTCTCGACTGGCTCGATGCACGCCGTCGTCAGGCGATCGCCCGCTTTGCCGAACTGGGCTGGCCGAGCAGCCGCCTGGAAGACTGGCGGCACAGCTCGTTGAGCTTTCTCGATCAGCATCCGCTGCACGCGCCGGAGGACCTGCCTCATCCGGCCAACACCCTGGCCAGGCTGCGCAGCGCCTATGACCAGCATGATCACTGGCTGGTGTTCGTTGACGGTCGCCATGAGCCCAGCCTGTCGGTCACCGCCGGGCTGCCGGCCGGCGTCGAGCTGCATGCCATCTCGACCCTGCTCAATGGCAGCGCCAACGGCAAGGCTCCGGACGAGTTGCTCGAACAGCTCGCTGCCAATTTCGGAGATGCCGATGAAGGCGACAGTCCGCAAGCGCTCAATCTGGCCCTGTGCTCGGATGGAGCTTTCCTGCGCCTGCCCGCCGGCTGCACCCTGAACAACACCATTCATCTGGTGTTCATCGGTGCCACCGCCAGCTCCGACCGCCATCTGCGCAATCTGATCCTTGCCGGTGAGCACTGCGTCGCCTGCGTGGTCGAGCACCATCTTGGTGGCGGCCAGACCTTGAGCACCACCACCACCCGCATCGAGCTCGGTGCCAATGCGCGGCTTGATCACCTCAAGTTCCAGCAGGAAGCGCCCGAAGCCATTCACGTCGGCCTCACCGCAGTGCGCCAGCAGGCTGATTCGCGCTTCCATTCGCATTCGCTGTCTTTCGGCGCCAAGTTTGCCCGCCACGACATCAACACCACTTTTGCCGGCAAAGGCTGTGAAACCCTGTTGAACGGCCTTTACCACGTCGATGGTCGTCGTCACGTCGACCACCACACCCAGATCGATCACGCCCAGCCGCACGGCACCAGCCACGAGTATTATCGCGGCCTGCTCGACGGCAGCGGTCGCGGCGTGTTCCGTGGCCGCATCCTGGTTGCCAAGGACGCCCAGCGCAGTGATGCCATCCAGCGTTCGGACAGCCTGCTGCTGTCGAAGATGGCCGAAGCCGATGCGCGTCCCGAACTGGAAATCTACGCCGACGACGTCAAGTGTGCCCACGGCGCCACCATCGGCCAACTGGATGACGACGCGCTGTTCTACCTGCGCAGTCGCGGCCTTGACCAGCAACACGCCCAGCAGCTGCTGACCTATGCCTTTGCTGCCGAAGTGATCGAGCGTATCGAACACGAAGCGGCACGCAAGCAGGCACGCAAAGCGCTGCTCGACTGCCTGCCCGAGCAAGACACGCTGGAGGAACTGCAGTGAGCACCACACCGTCCGCCGCAGTCGCTGTCAGCGATCTCGACGTCAAAAGCGACTTCCCGATCCTGTCCCGCCAGGTGCACGGCAAACCGCTGGTCTATCTCGACAACGGTGCCACCACGCAGAAACCACTGGCGGTGATCGAAGCTGAGCGCGAGTTCTATCTGGCCGACAACGCCAACATTCACCGTGGCGTGCACTGGCTGTCGCAACACGCCACCGAGCGTTACGATGCAGCCCGCGCCCGCGTGCAACGCTTCCTCAACGCCGCAGCGCCCGAGGAAATCGTGTTCACTCGCGGTACCACTGAAGCGATCAACCTGGTCGCCAACAGCTGGGGACGGGCCAATCTGCGTGCCGGCGACGAGATCCTGCTCACCACGCTTGAGCACCATTCCAACATCGTGCCCTGGCAGCTGCTGTGCGAACAGCTCGGCTGCACGCTGAAAGTGGTGCCGGTCAATGCGGCCGGCGAACTCGAACTGGATGCCTTCGAGCAGCTGCTCGGCGAACGCACCCGACTGCTGGCGATCACCCATGTCTCCAACGCACTCGGCACCATCAACCCGGTCGCCGAGCTGTGCGCGCGCGCGCGCGCCGTCGGCGCAGTCACGCTGATCGATGGCGCCCAGGCGGTTGCCCATGCCCGCGTCGACGTGCAGGCCATCGGCTGCGATTTCTACGCCTTTTCCGGCCACAAACTGTACGCCCCGACCGGCATCGGCGCCCTCTACGCCCGCCGCGAGCTGCTCGACGCAATGCCGCCCTGGCAAGGCGGCGGCGACATGATCTACACCGTGTCCTTTACCGGCAGCACCTGGGCGCCAGCGCCACAGCGCTTTGAAGCCGGTACGCCGAACATCGCCGGTGCGATTGCGCTCGCTGCGGCGATCGACTACCTCGACGGCATCGGCCTCGAGCGCGTTGCCGCCCACGAAGACGCCCTGCTCGCCCATGCCACTGCCACCATCGGTGCGATCGAAGGCGTACGACTGATCGGCACGGCGCGCCACAAGGCAGCGATCCTCTCTTTCCTGGTCGACGGCATCCATCCACACGACCTGGGCACCATTCTCGACACCGAAGGCGTCGCCATCCGTGCCGGCCACCATTGCGCGATGCCGCTGATGGAATGTTTCGGCCTGCCCGGCACCGCACGCGCTTCGCTGGCGCTTTACAACACCCCTGCCGACATCGACGCGCTGGCCGCGGCGATCGACAAGGCCCAGCAACTGTTCGGCACCCGGAGAACAGCATGAACATTGGCGCACCCGATCTGCGCGAGCTTTACCAGGAAGTCATTTTCGACCACAACCGCAAGCCGCGGAATTACCGCAAGCTCGACCCGCACAGCCATCACGCAAGAGGCCACAACCCGCTGTGCGGCGACCAGCTTGAAGTGTTCCTGCAGGTCAAGGACGGCATTGTGGAAGACGTCAGCTTCGAAGGCCAGGGCTGTGCAATTTCCACCGCTTCCGCTTCGCTGATGACCGAAGCAATCAAAGGCAAGCCGCTGGCGGAAGTCGAAGCGCTATTTGAAAATTTTCATGCCTTGCTCACCGACAGCAACGCAGCACCGGAACGCGATTTCGGCAAACTGGCGGTGTTTGCCGGCGTGCGTGAATTTCCTGCCCGGGTGAAGTGCGCGACCCTCGCCTGGCACACCTTGCACAATGCCTTGAGCGGCGCGCAGGAAGCCGCCCGCACTGAATGAGCGCCCCGGAGACCACCATGTTCAACAGCGAAGCTGAAACCGACTCCCGCATCCTCAGCCGCGATTGCGATGCGATCAGCGTGCCCTGGGGGCAACCCGAAACCCTGCCCGCTGGCGCCTACGCGCTGGTCACCCAGCGCCTGGGCAATTCGATCACCGTAATGTGCGGTGGCAACCTTTATCGCGTGGCCGAACGCGATGCCGACGCCCTCGGTCTCGAACCTCGTCAGGAAGAAGACTTTGGCCAGCTCCATCCGGGCGAACTCAGCGCCGAGGTGATCGAGCAGAACGCCTGGAAAGTGCTCGGCAGCTGCTACGACCCGGAAATCCCGATCGACATCGTCAACCTCGGTCTGGTCTATGGCTGCAGCGCCGAACACCTGCCCGATGGCGGCTACCGCCTCAGCGTGCGCATGACGCTCACTGCCCCGGGCTGCGGCATGGGCACCTTCATTGCCGACGAAGCGCGTGAAAAACTGCTGCAACTGCCCGGCGTCGAAGAAGCTTATGTCGATCTGGTGTGGGATCCACCCTGGAGCCGCGAAATGATGAGTGAAGCGGCCCGCCTCGAAATGGGCATGTTCTGACCCCGATGAGTGGCGCAGGCGCCGGCCGGGCGCGCAGTTACGACGTGATCATCATCGGCGCCGGCGCGGCGGGGATGATGTGCGCGGCAGTCGCCGGCCATCGCGGCCGGCGGGTGCTGCTGCTCGACCATGCCCACAAGCTGGCGGAAAAGATCCGCATCTCCGGCGGCGGACGATGCAACTTCACCAACCGCAAAGTCAGTGTCGAGCACTACCTCAGCCGCAATCCGCACTTCGCCCGTTCGGCACTGGCGCGCTACGGCGCAGCCGATTTCATCGAACAGGTCGAACGCCACGGCATCGCCTATCACGAGCGCGAACACGGCCAGCTGTTCTGCGACGACTCGGCGCAGCAGATCATCGACATGCTGCGCAGCGAATGCAACGATGCCGGCGTCACCTGGTCGATGGCCACCGAGATCCATGGGGTAAGCCGCGCCAGCGACGCTGGCGACAAAAACCGCCGCTTCATCGTCGACAGCAGCGCCGGGCAATTCGACGCCGGTCAGCTGGTCGTTGCCAGCGGCGGTCTGGCGATTCCCAAGATTGGTGCCACGCCGTTCGGCTACCGCCTTGCCGAGCAGTTCGGCCTCGCCATCGTGCCGCCACAGCCGGCGCTGGTACCGCTCACCCTTGCTCCCGATACGCTCGCCCGCCTCGCGCCGTTGGCCGGCATCAGCCTTGACGTCGAAGCGCAGTGCACCGGCCCGACTTTTCGCGCAGCTGCACTGCTCACCCATCGCGGTCTCTCCGGCCCGGCAGTCCTGCAGGTTTCCAGCTACTGGCAGGCTCAGGATGAAACCGGCAAGCGACGCGCACCGATCAGTCTCAACCTGCTGCCCGGGCTCGACATCCACTCCTGGCTGGAGCAGAAAGCGGCCAGCCGCGCCCTGCTCGCCACGGCGCTGAGCGAACACCTGCCTCGCCGCTTTGCCCAGGCCTGGTGCGAACTCTACGGCTGGAACCGGCCGCTGCAGCAATTCCGCGCCAGCGAACTGAGCGAAATTGCCGCTGCGCTGGGCGACTGGCAGCTCGCGCCCAACGGCACCCAGGGCTATGCCAAAGCTGAAGTCACCCTCGGCGGCGTCGACACCCATGCGCTCTCTTCGCGCACCATGGAAGCACGCCACTGTCCCGGGCTGTACTTCATTGGTGAAGTGGTCGACGTCACTGGCCACCTTGGCGGCTACAACTTTCAGTGGGCCTGGTCTTCCGCGCAGGCGTGCGGCACAGCACTCTAGCCACCAATCAGCGCCGCGCCTCCAGCTTCCACCACAGCGGCAGATAGCTGAGCACCTGCACCGCCAGCAGCAAACCAAAAGTCATCTGCAGTGCCAGCGCCATCTCCCAGCCGGCGCCGCGCAGCAGATCAAGCAGCAGGCCGATACCCCATTGCACGGCAAAGGCACCAACAAAGATGAGCAGGTTGAGCGAAGTGCTGACCCGGCCGAACATCTGCGGCGAAAAGCTCCCCGCCGCTGCCAGATAGGATTGCGAGTTGACCGCCGACAACATGCCGAACAGGAACCAGCGCGGCAAGCTCGGCCCCCAGTCGAGCAGAATGGCAAGCTCGACCAGCAAAATGCCGGCATAGCCGATCTGCAGTAGCTGCAAAGGCTGAACGCCACGCCGCGCGAGACGCACGCCGATCATCCCCAACACCAGCTGGCCGCAGAGCATACCGGCGTTGAAGCCAAACAGCACCCGCGCCGTCGCGGCAAGATCGAGGCCCTCCACCTCCATCAACCAGGGCACCGCCCACAGGCTTTGCAGCGCCATGTAGCCACCCACCAGAAAGAAGGCAGTGCCACTGAAACGCAGGAATGCGGGCGCCGGAAAGATCACTGCCAGTCCGCTGACGATGCTGCCGAGCGACACGCCAGCGCTCCGGGTCTCGCCACGCGGCAGACTCCACCACAGACTGAGCGCCGCAGCGAGCGCGACGAAGGCAATCAGCCAGAACACCTGCCGCCAGCCGAGCAAAGGCAACACTGCTTCCAGTGGTGCACTGGCAGTAAGCGCCCCGAGCGCACCGCACGCCATGATGTAACTGGTCATCGAACCCTGACGCTCGGGCGGATACCACAGCGTCAGCCCTTTCAAGGCCCCCATCAGGCAGGCCGAGACGCCAAAGCCGATCAAGGCGCGCCCCAGGCCCAGGCCAGTCAGCGATTCGGCGCTGGCAAACACTGCCGATCCGAGCGCGGTCAGCAGCAGCAACAGACTTTCCACCTGACGCGGGCCAAAACGGTCAAGCGCAATGCCGACCGGAATCTGCGCCAGGCCGAAGGCAATGAAATACAGGCTGGTGAGCAGGCCAAGTTCACCGGCGCCGAGCGTAAACTCGCTGGTCAACGCTGGCGAGATCACCGCATTCACCGTGCGCAGCAGATAGGACAGATAGTAGCCAAGCGCAAACGGCAGGAAAATGCGCAGCCAGGGGCTGGATGCAGACGCAGACGGGGGCAACATGAAGGGCGCGCGCGGATAAAAACAGGATTGTGCCTGCTTCAACTTCCTGCCACCACTACTCGACTGCTACAAGGCCATATCAGGATTGCTGATAAACCGGCCCAATTTGACTGCTGTCAATGCCTGAGGATGAGAAGGATTCACAATGAAGCTGAAGCCGGAATTCAGACCAGAACCCTTCAAGCCAGCACCTCTGGAGCAGCCGATGACAAGCATTGCCGAACTGATGACGCATGACCACCGCGCCTGTGACCACGACTTCGCACGCGCCGAAACGCTGGCTGACCGCAGTCAGTGGGAAGAGGCCGACCAGGCGCTGGCCGCGTTCGCTGATGCGCTCAACGCCCACTTCGACGCCGAGGAGCAGACCCTGTTCCCAGCTTTCGAAGCCGCCACTGGCATGACTCAAGGGCCGACGGAGGTGATGCGTGGCGAACACCGCGACATGCGTGAGATACTTGAGCGGCTGCAGGAAGCACTGAGCGCCCGCGATGCCGACGAATTCGCCGGCGAAGCCGAAACTCTGATGATCATGATGCAGCAGCACAACATGAAAGAAGAAAACATCCTGTATCCAATGTGTGATGCCCGCCTTGGCACCGAACAGGCCAGCGTGTGCAGCAGCCTTGGCGCTGCGCTGAACCAGGAGAATCGAGCATGAATACCGCCATCATCGACGCCCGCGGCATGGAGCCGCCCGAGCCTTTCGAGCGCGCCATGGAAGCCCTGGCCGATCTGGAAGCCGGTCAGCAGTTCACCCTGCTGCTTGATCGCCTGCCCCACCCGCTGATCCGCCTGCTCGAGCGCGATGGCTACCGCCACGAAGTCACTTTCCGCGATGATGGCGCAGTAGCGATGATCATCGGTCGCCCCTGACCGAGCGCAGGCCCAGTCGCCTTCTGAACCGCCGTGAGCAACAATCCCGGACTGAGCTACGAGGACACGCCGCCTTTTTCGGCGCCGCTGCGCTTTTTCCTCACTGCGCCGCTGTTCGGCGTCGCGCTTGGCGTGTTGCTGCTGCTTGATCCCGGCCTGCTCGATTCACGCTGGTCACCAGGCGCTCTTGCTGCGGTACACCTGCTTGCTGCCGGCTTCATGCTGCAGGTGATGATCGGCGCGCTGCAGCAGATCATGCCGGTGGTTGCCGGTGCGCAGCTGCCCCGTCCGCTGCTGATTGCCGGTCTCACTCATCCCCTCAGCAGTCTGGGCGCTCTTGCGCTCGCCAGCGGTCTCGGGCTGATGCTGCCCGCACTGATCATCGGCGGCGCCCTGCTGCTGGTGAGCGGCCTGCTTGTTTTTCTGGTCGGCGCCGGGCTGGCCATCCTGCGCAGTCCGCGCCTCGCCACCGCAAGCCATACCCCGCGTGATCTGCGCCTGGCGCTCGCCGGGCTGGCGATCACCCTCAGCCTCGGCCTGCTGCTTGCCTTCAGCCTCGCCCAAGGCCTGAACCTGCCCTTTGTCACCCTTTCCTTTGCCGATCTGGTCGATCTGCATGCAAGCTGGGGCGTACTCGGCTGGGCGAGCTTGCTGCTGGCCGCCACCAGCTGGGTGGTGGTACCGATGTTCCAAATCACCCCTTCCTATCCCGACCTCTTTGGCCGCTGGTACGCCCCCGGCCTGTTTGCCGCCCTGCTGCTGTGGTCAGGACTGCGCATTGCCGAGCAGAACGCTGCCTGGTTGATCCTTGGCCTGCTGCTGCTCGCAGCGATCACCAGCTTTGCCGTCATCACCCTCCGGCTGCAGGCACGCACCCGACGCAGCAAGCCGGATGCCTCTTTTCGTGCCTTTCGAGTCGCAATGTTCGCCTTCGCCAGCGGCACACTGATCCTCGCCAGCAACGCCGTCCACGATCACCCGCTGGCCAGCGTGCTCGCAGCAATCCTCATCCTGCACGGCGGTTTTGGCGGTGCGATCAGTGCGATGCTGTACAAGATCGTCCCCTTCCTGTCCTGGCTTCATCTGTCCCAGGCCGGCATCCGGCGTCCGCCCAGCGTCAAGAAACTGCTGCCCGACTCGCGCATTCAGCGCCAGTTGCGCGTTCATCATCTGAGTCTTGCCCTGCTCTGCCTCGCCAGTCTGCTCAGCGCCTTCGCCCCGGCTGGCACCAACCTCACTGCCAGCCTGGTCACTCGCCTCGCAGGCCTCGCCCTGATTGTCGAATTCGGCTGGCTGTTGCACAACATCTGGCACACCCTGAGCAACTGGCAACAGGCACGTCTGCTGGCAAACACTGGGCCAGCTGGGCCGGAAAAATAAATTTTTCGTATGGTGTTTGACTTCTGCAAAACACCTCTGTATAGTTCGCCGTTCTCGGGGTGTAGCGCAGTCCGGTAGCGCGCTTGCTTTGGGAGCAAGATGTCGGGGGTTCGAATCCCTCCACCCCGACCAGCTTCACTCCGGAATGCCCGGGGAATCTGCCCGTAGCTCAATTGGATAGAGCACCAGCCTTCTAAGCTGGGGGTTGCAGGTTCGATCCCTGCCGGGCAGGCCAAGGTTTCAGTGGCGGCATTAGCTCAGTTGGTAGAGCACTGGATTGTGGCTCCAGTTGTCACCGGTTCGATCCCGGTATGTCGCCCCATATACATCAAGGGCTGTGGATACTTATCCACAGCCCTTTTTGTTTCGCAATTACCGGGCTGTTTCGCAATTCTCCGGAAAGCTCAAAACCAATGGCATTGTTCAGCTCGCCTGCCATCCACAGCGTTCTCACCCGCATCGATTTTGGTCAGCCGCTTTACGCCGGGGAAGCACGCCTGCAAGCTGCGTTCACCACACCACTGCGCGTCCTTGAAGCCCGCACTGCTGCCGAAGTCGCCGAACTGCTGGCTGCGGTCGAAGCTGCGGCCCGCGCCGGATACTGGTGTGTCGGTGGCCTGCGCTACGAAGCCGCACAAGCGTTTGATTCCGGCCTGCCCGTACCAGGAACACCGGACAGCGGATCCGAACAGCCCCTGGCCTGGTTCGCCATCCACGCGGCGCCGCTGAGCCATTGCACCCAGTCTGCCCCGCTGGCGGCCGAACTCGATTGGCAAGGCGAAATGAACGCCGAAGCGTTCCAGACGGCGCTGGGCCGAATCCACGCTGACATTGGCGAAGGCCGTTACTACCAGCTCAATCTCACTCAACGCTACCGCGCACGCAGCACCGCTCCGCTCGATGTCGACGCCTTGTTCGCCGCCCTGCAGCAGGCTCAACCTGGCGGCTATGCGCTGCAGTTCGACATGGGCAGCAGCCAGATTCTCTCGGTGTCGCCCGAACTTTTTTTCGACTGGCATCAGCCAGCGGCAGGCGATGGCCAGATTCTCACCCGGCCGATGAAAGGCACGGCAGCGCGTGGCAGCACCCCGGCCGCTGACCAAGCCGCCGCCGCGCACTTGCGCACCAGCGTCAAGGAACGCGCCGAAAACCTGATGATCGTCGACCTGTTGCGCAATGATCTCGGGCGCATTGCCCGCACCGGCAGCGTACAGGTCGATGCACTGTTTGCCACCCAGGCCTTGCCGACCGTCTGGCAGATGACTTCCGACGTCCGTGCCCAGCTGCCGGCTGCCACCCGCCTGCATCAGGTGCTGGCGGCGCTCTTTCCCTGCGGCTCGGTCACCGGTGCGCCCAAACGCAGTGCGATGGCCGCCATTGCCGCGCTCGAAACCAGCGCACGCGGCTGGTATTGCGGTGCACTGGGCGTGGTACGCAGTGACGGTGCCGGCGGCATGCGTGCCAGCTTCAATGTGCCGATTCGCACCATCGTCATCGACCACGTCAGCAATGGCAGCGATGGCAGCAGACTGCTCAGCTGCGGCATTGGCAGCGGCATCACCTTTGACGCCAATGCGACGGACGAATGGCAGGAATGGCGCAACAAGCGCCGCTTCTTCGAGCGCGTGAGCCAGCCTTTCACCGTGCTGGAAACTTTCGCGCTTGACCAGGGCCAGCCCCGCCATGCAGCACTCCATCTGGCTCGCATGGCCAGCGCGGCTGCGCATTTCGGCTATCCCTGTGCGCTGGAAAATGCCCGTGCGCTGATCGCTCAGTGCGCTGCCCAGCACCCGCAAGGTCAATGGCGGTTGCGATTACAGCTGCACGCGGACGGTGGCTTTGAACTCGACTGCCAGCCTTTGCCTGCCAATCCGGCAAAAGTCACACTGCAATGGGCCTCAACTGCGATCGACAGCAGCAGCGAATACGTCCGCTTCAAGACCAGCCGCCGCGCGCACTACGAGCGCCACGCACCACGCACCGAAGGCGTTTTCGACACCGTGCTGTGGAATGCAGCTGGCGAAATCACCGAATGCACTCGTGGCAACATCGCTGCCCGCATCGACGGCCGCTGGCTCACACCAGCGCTCACCTGCGGTCTGCTGCCCGGCGTCGGCCGCGAGCTCGCTATGAACGAAGGCCGAGTGAGCGAAGCTATCCTCCGCCTGGAAGATCTGCCCCGCATCGAAGCCTGGGCTTTCCTCAACAGCCTGCGCGGCTGGATTCCGGCGGAAATCGCCACAAGGAGTCGCCCTGAAGGCTGAAATCGTCTGCTGCCTCAGTTGGCATCAAGCGCAGTCGGATCGCTGCACAGGATCAGGCGGGCAAGTTCGGCGGCACTGCTGACCCCGGTTTTCTCCATCACATTCTGGCGGTGGACGTGAACGGTCTTCTCGCTGATCTCCAGCTCACGAGCGACCAGCTTGTTGGGCAATCCGCGGGCCAGCAACAGTGCAACTTCGCTTTCTCGTGGTGACAGGCGGGCCAGGCGGGCCAGCGCATCCTCGCAACGCTGCAGACGGGCGAAATCCACCTCACGCTGACGCAGGGCAGCGGCGACCACATCAAGCAGACGCTGATCACGGAACGGTTTTTCGATGAAATCGAAGGCGCCCAGTTTCATCGCCTGCACCGCCAGTTCAACATCGCCATGACCGGTCAGAAAAACAATCGGCAACGCACAGCCACGGCCAGCAAGCTCCTGCTGCAGTTCCAGGCCGCTCATCGCCGGCATGCGCACATCAAGCAGCAGGCAGCCGGTGTGCTCATGCTGCGGCCAGCCTTCGCTCAGATAGTCGGCCGCACTGGCATGGGCGTACACCTCCCAACCCATCGATTCGAGCAGAAAGACCAGCGAGCGGCGAAACGCGGCATCGTCATCCACGACATGCAGCTGCCAATGTGCGGCAGGAGCGCTGACAGAGGTTTCAGATTCGGACATCACAAGGCAGTCTCAGAGTGAAAATCATGCCTGGACCGTCATCAGCTGCACATGCATCAAGACGGCCGCCGTGGGCTTCGGCAATGCTACGACAAATTGATAATCCGAGCCCAAGGCCATCGGCCTTGGTGGTGTAAAACGCCTCGAACAGATGCGCCTGCGCATCCTCATCCAGGGTCTCGCCGTAGTCGCGGAGGGCAAACTGCAACATGCGCGGCGTCTCCGTACTCACTTGCAGCCGCAGGCACATGTCCCGGCGCTCGGCAGCGAGATGGCAGGTCGCATCCCAGCCATTCTTGAACAGATTCAACAGCACTTGCTGCACCTGCAGCACATCGAGTGAAACGCGGAAACCAGCCGGCAGCGACGATTCGAGCCGGATCTGCGGCGCGTCGTGCTGCATGCCACGAAACAGCGCGATGCTGTCGGCGGCGAGTTGATCGACATCGGCCTGCTGGCGTTGACCTACCCGTTTGCGTGCAAAGGCACGAATGCGCCCCAGCACCCCAGCCGCACGTTCTGCCTGCCCAGCGACCTCGCCGGCAACTTCTCGCACCAGTTCGGCGCTGAGACGGTCCGCATCGGCACGGCGGATGAGGCTGTTGGCGTAATTGCCGATTGCGGCCAGCGGCTGATTGAGTTCATGGGCGAGCGTGCCCGACAGTTCGCCCAGCACCGATAGGCGCGCCATGTGCTCGGCCTGTTCATGGCTCGCGCGCAGGCTGGCCTGCAGTTGTTCGCCCTCTTCAAGTGCGGCCCGCAGCGCAGCGGTGCGGTTTTGCACCTGGCGCTCAACATGGATGGTGTACAGGCCGCCCAGCACCATCAGTCCGAGCAATCCGGCCAGCCAGGGCCAGTAGCGCTGGGCGAGCACCGTCAGCGTCGGTGGCGCAAGATCAGCATAGGGGCCGATCTTGAGCTCACGCAGCAATTCATGCACCGACTGGTAATCCGCCGGCACCGTCCAGCTGATCCCGGCGCCATCCGCGCTGCGCTCCATCTCCAGCAAACTGATGATCACCCGCCGGGCAAGCGCGCCATCAGTGTAAGGCAGACTCGCCAGCGCCCAGTTCGGATAGACCCGGGTCGAGGTCGCACAGCCCAGCGCACTGCCCGGCCGCGGCGCCACTACCCGGAAATCGCGCTGCCACTGCGGCTGGCTCTCGATCACACAGGCACGCACAAAACCAGCATCGACCGCGCCACTGGCAACTGCCGCGAGCACCTTGTCCATCGGCAGACCGACGGTCTGCAATTGCAGGTCATCCACTGGCTCAATGCCCAGCGCTGCCAGCTCACGCCACACCAGCTGATAACCAGCAAAGGCAAACTGGCCAACAATGGCCACCCGCATGCCGCGCAAGTCTTGCAGGCGCTGCAAGCGGTGATCATCAGCGCGCGTCACCACCGCTGCCCCCACTGCCTGGGCAGCAATGATCAAGGGGCTCGCTGCAGTCTGCAGACTGAGCAGACGCGATGCCCCCATCCTCGCTTCAAGTTCGACGTAGTGACCAGGGTTGGTGATGATGAAATCCAGCTCCTGCGCTTCGGCAGCCGCTTCGATCCCGGCATGATCAAGCAGGCGCCACTCCAGGCGATGGTCCGGGAAAGCCTGTCGCAACTGCGCACGCACCGGCTCCCATTCATCCTGCCGAGTGCTGTCGAGAAATCGCAGCAGGGCAAAGCGCAGGCTGGGCTGAGGTTCCGACTGCGACTGCGACTGCGACTGGGCGCGGGCAGTCAGGGCGGTGAACATCAACCCGGCAAGCAGCAGTCCCAGCAACAGCCAAGCCGGCAGTCGGCTGCAAGGACGAAGCGACATCAGCGCGCGCCCCGTTCGGCAATGGCAGTCATGCTCGCCACCCGAAAATGGCAATAGGGAAAATCATCTAGCGTGCTCCACGAAAAACCCGATTGGCAGCATGGATAAAACCGGCGAGACTGCCCAGCATGCGCCAACGACCCAAAAAAGGACGGTGAAGCAAACATGAACAATAGCAATCTCCCTTTGTCATCCGCAGCGTCAAGCCCTGATTCTGCCAGCAAGCGCAAGACTCTGCGTGCCCTTCTCGGCCTCGGCGTCGGCGCATCCACGGCAGTCGCCTCGATCGAACCTGCCGCCGCTGCCATCGGCAGTCAACCTCCCCGCCGCCCCGGTGCGGAAGGCAAACGCTACGGCATGCTGGTCGACATCCGCCGCTGCATCGGCTGCCAGGCCTGCACCGTGAGCTGCTCGATGGAGAACCTGCCGCCGATCGGCCAGTTCCGCACCACCGTGCTGCAGTACGAAGTCAACAGCCACGAAGCAGGTGCTCCACCGGCGATGGTCAGCCTGCCGCGCCTGTGCAACCACTGTGACAACCCGCCCTGTGTGCCGGTCTGTCCGGTGCAGGCCACTTTCCAGCGCACCGACGGCGTGGTGCTGGTCGACAACGATCGCTGCGTCGGCTGCGGCTACTGCGTGCAGGCCTGTCCTTACGATGCGCGCTTCATCAACCACGAAACCCAGACTGCCGACAAATGCACCTTCTGCGAGCACCGGCTCGAAGCCGGTCTGCTGCCGGCCTGCGTCGAGAGCTGTGTCGGTGGCGCGCGCAAGATCGGTGATCTCAACGATCCCGACAGCGAAATCTCCACGCTGATGCGCGCCAACAGCCAGGCGCTGAAAGTGCTCAAGCCTGAGCAAGGCACCAGTCCGCACGTGTACTACATCGGTTTGCCGGATGAATTCGTCAGCGGCATCGACGGTCAGGCCGGCGTGCGCGTGCTTCCCCACTCCTGAACAAACTGGAGTTGCCCCATGGACATCATCGAACTGCTCACCCCTGCCTACGATGCAGCCTGGCTGCCGTGGGCAGTGCAATACTTTTTCCTCATCGGCATTGCTGCCACTGCGGCCCTGCTCGCCGCCGGACTCAGCTTCGGCAAGGCGGATTCTGCCTGCGCCCGTCTGTTGCCGGCAGTGGTCAGCGTGCTGGTAGTGACCGTCATTGCAGCACCTGTTTCCCTGCTCGCCGACCTCCATCAACCTGGCCGTTTCTGGCACTTCTATGCACACCCCAGCCCCTGGTCGTGGATGTCGCTGGGCGCCTTCCTGCTGCCGGTATTCGTGGTTTCTGCGCTCGCCTTTGCTGGACTGTGGTGGCTCGACCGACAAAAGCCGCTGCGCGCGCTGGCCATCCTGCTCGCCCTGAGCGCCATCAGCATCCTGGTGTATACCGGTGCTGAAGTGATGGTGATCCGCTCGCGTCCGCTGTGGGACACCGTCTTCCTGCCGATCAATTTCGCTCTCACCGGGCTGCTCGGCACCCTGGGCGCGGTGCTGCTGTTGGCGCGCTGGCTGCCTGCAGCGCCGGGAGAGTTTCCGCTCGCCTTGTTGCGCCGCCTCGCGCTCGCAGTGGTGATCGCGCTGATGCTGACCGCCATCATCTGGCTGGTTCAGGGTGCGGCCAGCGAGTCGCCGTCTTTCACGGCCATGCTCAAGCTCTATCAGGAGTTTGGCGCCTGGCAAGCGGCAGTACTGGGCTCGGTGCTCGGTGGCCTTTTCCTCACCGTGCTGGTGGTGAAGCTGCCGACCGCACCGGTCAATGACAAGCTGCCCTGGCTGACTGCGGTGGCCATGCTGGCTGCAGCCTGGGCGTTCCGCTGGATCGTGTTCATGGCGGTACAGACCGTGCCCAAGTTTGGCGCTGGCCTTTATCTGCAAAGCCTGCCCTGGGGCAGCGATGGCGTGCTGGGCATGGTCGGCGTGTTTGGCCTGGTCGCCACCCTCATTGCCGCTCTCACCTATGTTCTGTTCCGTTTTCCGCCGCGCCGCTCGCTGGCGCTGTCCTGAGGAGAATCCGTCATGACTGAACTGCACGACTCATCCCCCCGCACTGATCAGGGCGCAGCCAAACCGGACGAAAACACTGACCTCGCCCGTCGCAAGCTGCTCGCCCATGGCAGCGTGGCAATCGGTGGGCTGGCCGCATTTGCGGCAGGCTATGGCGACACTGTCATCAGTGCCGGCAAAGGCCTGCTCACCGGCAGCGCGGGTGCAAAACCGGAACATGCCACCCGAGGCAACTCACTGACGCCGGAATTCCGTCTCAACCCGATCAGTGGCGAACTCACCCAGCAGGCCGGTCAGGTGGTCAGCATGTCGAGCTGCCTGGGCTGCTGGACGCAGTGTGGTGTGCGTGTGCGTGTTGATACCGCCAGCAACCGGATCCTGCGCGTGGCCGGCAACCCCTATCACCCGCTCGCCACCGGTGATCCCGCGCCGATGAGCATGCCGGTGCGTGAAGTGTTCTCGCGCCTGGGCGGTGACAACGGACTCGAAGGGCGTGCCACCGCCTGTGCCCGTGGCTCTTCGATGCTGGAGCAGCAATTCAATCCTCACCGTGTGCTGCAGCCGCTGAAACGGGTCGGCCCACGCGGCGCCGGTGAATGGCAGACGATTTCCTTCGAACAACTGGTGCGCGAAGTCTGCGAAGGCGGCGACCTGTTCGGCGAAGGTCATGTCGACGGCCTGCGGGCAATTTACGACCCTGACAGCCTGATCGACGCCGATAATCCCGAATACGGCAGCCGCGTCAATCAGTTCATGTTCACCGATGCTTCCAACGAAGGGCGCACCGGCCTCATCCGCCGCTTTACCGAACAATCCTTCGGCAGCGTCAACTTTGCCAATCACGGCTCCTACTGCGGCCAGAGCTTCCGAGTCGGCGCCGGTGCTGCCCTGGGCAACATGCGCGGCATGCCGCACGGCAAACCGGACTGGCCGAGCGCCGAATTCGGCCTGTTCATCGGCACCGCACCCGCCCAATCCGGCAACCCCTTCCAGCGTCAGGGTCGTGAGCTGGCCGAAGCGCGCTCACGCCCGCGCAATCCGCTGCGCTACGTGGTGGTCTCGCCCATCCTGCCCACTTCGTCGAGCATGGCGGCCGGCAGTGGCAACCGCTGGGTCGCGATCAAGCCGGCCACCGACCTCGCGCTGGCGCTGGCGCTGATCCGCTGGATCATCGATCACGATCGTTACGATCAGCTCAACCTCAGCCAGCCCGGCCCGGCAGCAATGAAGGCCGCCGGCGAAGCCACCTGGACCAATGCCACGCACCTGCTGGTAGCCGATCCCGCGCATCCGCGCTACGGTCAGTTCCTGCGTGGACAGGACCTTGGCTGGCCAGCGCCCGAACCTGAAGAGGAAGGCAAACCCGCCGCCGAAGTCTTCGTCGCCCAGGCTGCAGATGGCACCCTGATCGCCCACACCGCAGCACAAGCGGCCGAAATCAAGGTCGAGCGCGTGGTGGACATTCCGGCCTGGGGCGAAGAAGGCCGTGCTGTGGCCGTGGCCAGCGCTTTCGTCATGCTGCGCCGTGCGGTGCATGACAAGACCATCGAAGAATACAGTGCGCTGTGTGGCGTGCCGGTGGCCGAAATCGAGCAACTTGCCAACGAATTCACCAGTCATGGCAAACGCGCCGCTGCCGACGCCCATGGCGGCACCATGAATGGCGCTGGCTTCCAGACGGCCTACGCCATCGCCATGCTCAACACCCTGGTCGGCAACCTCAACGTCAAGGGCGGGCTGGTGATCGACGCTGGCGCTTTCGCACCTTTCGGCCCCGGTCCGCGCTACAACTTCGCCCAGTTCGAAGGTCGCGCCAAACCAAGCGGCCTCGGGTTGTCACGCAACCGCATGCCTTACGAAAAGTCGAGCGAATTCAAGCGCAAACAAGCGAGCGGCGCCAATCCCTATCCGGCCACTGCGCCCTGGTATCCGGCACCGGGCAACAACCTGAGCAGCGAAATGATCGCTTCGGCGCTCAACGGCTATCCCTACCACGCCAAGGTCTGGTTCAACCACATGGCCAACCCGGTCTATGCCATCGCCGGCTTCCGCCAGGCGCTGATCGAAAAACTCAAAGACCCCAGCCTGCTGCCGCTGTCGGTTTCGATCAACCCTTTCATCAACGAAACCAACGCCTTCGCCGATTACATCGTTCCTGACACCGTGACCTACGAAAGCTGGGGCATTTCCGTGCCCTGGGCCGACGTGGTGGCCAAATCGTCGACCGTGCGCACGCCGGTAGTCGAGCCGCGTGTCGGCCGCACCGAGCGTGGCGAGCCGATCAACCTCGAATCCTTCCTGTTTGCCTGCGCCCGCACCATTGGTCTGCCCGGTTTCGGCCCTGGCGCGCTCAAGGATCGCGACGGCCAGCGCCACGACCTCGACAGCGCGACCGATTTCTACCTGCGCGCGATTGCCAACATTGCCTACGCCGGTGGCAAGCCGGTCGGCGAAGCCAGCGACGACGATCTCGAACTCACCGGTCTGACTCGCCTGCGCCCACTACTGGAAGAAAAGCTCGGCGCGGACGAATGGCGTCAGGCCGCGATGGTACTGACCCGTGGCGGACGCTTCGATCTGCTCGACGATGCCTGGCAAGGAGAGCACGTCAAGGCTGCTCACCAGCCGGCACTGCCGCTGTGGGACGAAACCCTCGCCACCTTGCGTCACAGCATGACGGGCGAATTGTTCAGCGGCTGTCCGCGCTGGCAACCGCCGCGCCTGGCCGATGGCACGCCGATGCGTGACAAATACTCCGAACGCGACTGGCCGCTGTTGATGACCTCGTACAAATCCAATCTGATGAGTTCAATGTCGATCGGCGTCAGCCGCCTGCGTCAGGTCCATCCGCACAACCCGGTTTCCATCCACCGTGAAGATGCCCGTGCACTCGGCATTGCCAATGGCCAAAAGCTGCGCATTCACTCACCGAGTGGCAGCATCACCGGGGTTGCCCTGCTGCGCGAAGGCATCGCTCGCGGCACGGTCGCGGTCGAATACGGTTACGGCCATTTCGAACTGGGCGCCCGACCTCACCGCATCGACGGCAAGCAGATGGCCGCTGATGCAGCACTCGCCGCCGGGGTAAACATGAACGAAATCGGCCTGGTCGATGAAACCCGTGGCGCCCACATCAACGGCTGGATCGACACCATCTCCGGCGCCGCCGTCCGCCAGGGGCTGCCGGTGCGCGTGGAAGCGGTCTGAACAAGGGAGAAAGTGCTGCAGGAGAGATGAGGCTTGCTCCAAGCGACCGCCAAGGCAAGCATGATGCGCATTCACGGGCGCACCAGGGGCAGGCCTTGTGCCTGCCCGGAACACGCGCAACGCCAAGAACAACGCAAAAAACCGAACGACCAGAGTTGATCAGGCAAGCGCTCCGGCCGGCGCGTTCTCCTGTTCCACAATGGCAAACGCGATCACCTGCTCGACTTCATCGCTGATGCTCAGATGGGCGCGCAGCTGGCGTTCGGCCATCCAGGCCTGCAGGCGCGGGTCAAACTGGTAGAGCGGCTTGCCGAGCGGATCGTGCACCACGGCGACCGCATGCAAGGTTGCCGGCACGGCAACACCGGTGCCGAGCGCCTTGCCGAACGCTTCCTTGGCGGCAAAGCGCTTGGCCAGCAGACGGGGCGGGTCACTGTGTTCGCGCCAGGCAGACAGTTCCACCGGGGCGAGGATGCGGGCGGCAAAACGCTCGCCGTGGCGTTCGCAGGCGGCACGGATGCGGGCGATGTTGACGATGTCGGTGCCGATGCCGTAGATCACTGCCCTGCCCTCGCTCTGCTCAGGCTAGACGCGCAGCGTCGCGCATCAGGCGTTTCATTTCGCTCACCGCAGTTCGCAGACCAACGAACACGGCGCGGCTGACGATGGCGTGGCCGATGTGCAGCTCGCGCACTCCGGTCAGCTTCGCCACCGGCTCGACGTTGTAGTAGTTGAGCGCATGACCGGCATTGAAGCGCATTCCCAGCCGGCGCACACGCTCACCAGCACGGCGCAGCTTGTCGAGCTCGGCCTGCACTGCCGGCGCGTCCACATCACGACCACAAGCATGAAAAGCATGCGCATAAGGGCCGGTATGAATTTCGCACACCCGCGCGCCAATGCGCGCCGCCGCTTCGATCTGCGCTTCATCGGCATCAATGAACACGCTGCTGACAATGCCGGCTGCACTCAGGCTGGCGATGAAGTCGCTCAGCGCCGCTTCCTGGGCGAGGATGTCGAGTCCGCCTTCGGTGGTGACTTCATGACGACCTTCCGGCACCAGCATCGCCATCTGCGGCTTGAGCTCGCAGGCGATGGCCAGCATCTCGGCGGTGGCGGCCATTTCCAGATTGAGTTTGACCTGGGTGAGTTCCTTCAACCTCCGTACATCCTCGTCCTGGATGTGGCGACGGTCTTCACGCAGATGGATGGTGATGCCATCTGCTCCGCCAAGATGGGCTTCGACCGCCGCCCACACCGGATCCGGCTCCCAGGTGCGGCGCGCCTGGCGCAAAGTGGCAACGTGGTCGATATTGACGCCGAGTTCAATCATCACAGCTCCTGCAATTCCTTCAGCACCCGGGGCGAATGCAGCCCCTGGGCACCGAGCACATGGTTGATGAGCAGACGCAGCAGCACGCGGGCTTCGGCCAACGTCTGTGCGCGGGAAAAATCGTCATTGCCCAGATCAATCAGGGTCTGGCCGCTCACCAGCCCTTCTTGCGGACCTTCGTCCATCGCCTGCCCAGCATGTGCCGGAATGCGCTGCGGGCCGTGCTCCAGCACGTAGCGATAGCGCGCATCCGTTTCCAGCGCCGCACCACTGTCCGCCTCATGCTGCAGCTGCACCGCGTAGCCCAGTTCAGCAAGCAGCACCAGCTCGAAGCGGCGCAGAATCGGCGCTTCCGGCAAGCCACGCGCCAGCTCGGCGAGCGCCGCGACATAGTGGTCGAACAGTCGCGGATGGGGGTCTTCGCGCGCCAGCAGGCGCACCAGCAACTCGTTGAGATAATAGGCACACAGCAGCGCACGGCCACTGAGCAGCGGTTGACCGCCCTGCCACTGGGCGCGCAGCAAGGTCTTCACTTCGCCGCCACCGCTCCAGTCCACCCGTAGCGGCTGAAAGGCCAGCAGCACGCCGCGCAGCTGCGAATACGGCCGGCGCGCGCCTTTGGCCACCAGGCCGACCCGGCCATGTTCACGCGCAAAAACTTCGACAATCAGGCTGGTTTCGCGCCAGGGATAGCTGTGCAGCACCCAGGCGGGCTGGTCAACAACACGCTGTCTGGCCACGATCTCGCCCCGGACAAGCTTGCCAGCCGCCCTTATTCGTAGCCGAGGCTTTTGAGCGCACGCTCATCATCGGCCCAGCCACTTTTGACCTTGACCCATACTTCGAGATAAACCTTGCCGTCAAACAGACGCTCGAGTTCGACGCGCGCTTCGGAGGAAATCCGCTTCAGCTTCTCACCCTTGTTGCCGATCACGATCGCCTTGTGGCCCGCTTTGTCGACAATCACTGCGGCAAAGATGCGCCGCAGCTGACCTTCGACTTCGAACTTCTCGATCTCGACCGCGATGCCATACGGCAATTCATCACCAAGCAGGCGGAACAGCTTCTCGCGCAGGAATTCAGCGGCGAGGAAACGTTCGCTGCGATCGGTGACTTCATCTTCAGCATACATCGGCGGCCCCGGCGGCAACATTGGCCGGGCGGCAGCGAGCAGGCTGTCCACGTTGTGACCGCGTTCGGCGGACAGCGGCACGATGGCGGCAAAATCGCGCAAGTGCTGCATCTGGTCGATGAACGGCAGCAGGCTGCCCTTGTCCTTGAGCTGATCGACCTTGTTGATCACCAGCACCACTTTCGCATCGGCCGGAATCAGCTGCAGCACTTTGCGGTCGGCCTCGTTGAAACGACCAGCTTCGATGAGAAAGAACACCACATCGACATCGGCCAGCACCATGGTGACAGTGCGATTCATCGAACGATTGAGCGCGTTGCGGTGCTCGGTCTGAAAGCCCGGCGTATCGACAAAGACGAACTGGGCATCGTTTTCAGTGAGAATACCGGTGACGCGATGGCGGGTGGTTTGCGCCTTGCTGGAGACAATGCTGATCTTCTGGCCGATGAGCCGGTTGAGCAGCGTCGATTTGCCGACATTGGGACGGCCGACGATCGCGACGAATCCGGCACGGAAAAGCTCGTCTGCGCCAGTGGCGTCGGTGCTCAGGGAGGTGTTCATGGCGTTCTCATTGCTTCCTGAGGGCCTGCAAGGCCAACTCGGCAGATTGTTGTTCGGCAATGCGGCGACTCGGCCCGCGTCCGTGGGTGCTCAGGCCGCGCCCGGGAATCTCGCACACCACTTCAAACTCCTGGGCATGGGCTTCGCCCAGGGTCTGAACCAGGCGGTACTGCGGCAAGGCCAGGCGACGACCTTGCAGCCATTCCTGCAAGGCGGTCTTGGCATCCTTGGCCGGACGCTGCGGATCGACTTCGCTGAGCAATGGTTCGGCAAGGCGGTTGATCAAGCCCTTGACCTGCTCGAAGTCGCTGTCGAGATACACGGCGGCAAATACCGCTTCGAGTGCATCGGCGAGAATCGACGGCCGCTTGCGTCCGCCGGATTTGAGCTCGCCTTCGCCGAGGCGCATCGCTTCACCCAGACCGATGTTGCAGGCGATGCGGTGCAGCGCTTCCTGACGCACCAGCGAAGCACGCACCCGCGACAGCTCGCCTTCGCGCAGTTGCGGAAAACGCGCGCACAGCGCAATCGACATCACGCAGTTGAGAATGCTGTCGCCGAGAAATTCGAAACGTTCGTTGTGCGGCAGACCATAGCTGCGATGGGTGAGCGCCTCGCGCAACAAGGCCGGATTGCTGAAGCGGTAGCCCAGCCGTGCTTCGAAAGCCTGCTCCGCCACCTCAGCGCGCCCTGCTGCTGGCCTGGAATTCGAACAGCAGGCTGACATTGCCGGCAATCGGCACCACGCGCTCGTATTCGACTTCGACGATGGTCTGGTTGCCTTCCTTGCTGATGTCCAGATCGGTCCCCGTCACCGAGCTGACATCATCGATCTGGGCACGACGGCCGAAGCTCTGACGCAGCTTTGACACCGGCACGCCGGCATCGCCTTCTTCGGCAAGCGCATTGACGATGCGTTTCACCGCCATGTATTCGGTGATTGCCGGCACGGTACGAAAGCCAAGCACCAGCGCAAACGCCAGCACGACGCCGACGAACAACACGCTGACCAGGCTGAGACCTTGCTGATTGCGATGATTCATTGTTTTCCTTGCTCCAGGATTTCAGTGAAAGCTGCCGATGCGCTTCAGATCATTGAAATTGAACCAGATGAAGAAAGCCTTGCCGACAATGTTCTCCTCGGGCACGAAACCCCACATGCGGCTGTCGCTGCTGGCATCACGGTTATCACCCATGGCGAAATAATGACCCGTCGGCACGGTGCAGCTCACCCCGTTGTGCACATAGCGACAATGCTCGCGGCCGGGGAAATTGAGCGCCTGGGTGATGTGGGCCGGCGCCTCGCGCTCGATCAGCACCTGGTGCGGCTCGGCGCCGAGCTGCTCTTCGTATTGCGGCGAATAATAGAGCCGGTCGGGATGGAGGTAGCTGCCGTTCTCCTTGATCGGCACTGACTCACCATTGATGCTCAGCCGCTTGTCGAGGTAGTCCACCCGGTCACCCGGCAGACCGACCACCCGCTTGATGTAGTCGAGCGAAGGATCGGCCGGATAGCGGAACACCATCACGTCGCCACGCTGCGGCTCGTTGACGTCGATGATCTTCTTGTTGATCACCGGCAGGCGGATGCCATAGGTCCATTTATTGACCAGGATGAAATCGCCGACCAACAGGGTCGGAATCATCGAGCCGGAAGGAATCTTGAACGGTTCGACGATGAAGGAGCGCAGGCCGAACACCAGCACGATGATCGGGAAAAAACTGGCGCCGTATTCAACCCACCACGGCGTGGGTGCATCCGGCCCACGGCGGCGACGGGCCCAGAAACGGTCGAACAGCCACAGCACGCCGCTGAAAACCAGCAGCAGAAACAGGATCAGGGCAAAATTCATCGTCAATCCTCACTTGCCTTCGTCTGTGCGCAGCACGGCGAGGAAGGCCTCTTGCGGAATTTCGACGTTACCGACCTGCTTCATGCGGCGCTTGCCCTCTTTCTGCTTTTCGAGCAGCTTCTTCTTGCGCGAAATGTCGCCGCCATAGCACTTGGCGAGCACGTTCTTGCGCAAAGCCTTGATGGTTTCACGCGCGATGATGTGCGAGCCGATCGCCGCCTGCACCGGCACATCGAACATCTGGCGCGGGATGAGACCGCGCAGCTTGGCCGCCAGTTCGCGGCCGCGATACTGCGCGCTTGCCCGGTGCACAATCACCGACAAGGCATCGACCTTTTCACCGCTGACCATCACATCCAGCTTGACCAGATCCGCGCCCCGGTATTCCTTGAACTCATAGTCAAGCGAGGCATAACCGCGCGACACCGACTTGAGGCGATCGAAGAAATCCATCACCACTTCGTTCATCGGCATCTCGTAGATCAGCTGCACCTGACGACCGTGGTAGCGCATGTCGATCTGCACCCCGCGCTTCTGATTGCACAGCGTAATCACCGAACCGACGTAATCCTGCGGCAGGAAGATGCTGGCAGTGATGATCGGTTCGCGGATTTCCTGATATTTGCCCACATCGGGCAGACGGGCGGGGTTTTCGACGTGAATCACGCTGCCGTCATTGAGCATCACTTCGTACACCACCGTCGGTGCGGTGGTGATGAGATCCATGTCGAACTCGCGCTCGAGCCGCTCCTGGACAATGTCCATGTGCAGCAGGCCGAGAAAGCCGCAGCGGAAACCGAAACCGAGCGCCTGCGACACTTCGGGCTCGAACTGCAGCGAAGCGTCGTTGAGGCGCAGCTTTTCCAGCGCATCGCGCAACTGGTCGTATTCGGAGGATTCAACCGGATAGAGGCCGGCAAACACCTGCGGCTTGATGTCCTTGAAACCGGGCAGCGGCTCGCTCGCGGCGCGATTGGCGATGGTCACCGTGTCGCCGACCTTGGCCGCTTCCAGCTCCTTGATGCCGGCAATGATGAAGCCGACCTCACCGGCATTGAGCTGCTCGCGGGGCAGCGAGCGCGGGGTAAACACCCCGACCTGGTCGCAGGGATATTGCGCGCCGGTGGACATCAACAGGATCTTGTCCCTGGCCTTCAGCACGCCATCGACCACCCGCACCAGCATCACCACGCCGACATAGTTGTCGAACCAGGAGTCGATGATCAGCGCCTTGAGCGGTGCATCGATCTCACCGACCGGCGGCGGAATGCGCGCCACGATCGCTTCGAGCACGTCTTCGATGCCCAGCCCGGTCTTGGCCGAACACTGCACCGCTTCCGAAGCATCGACGCCGATCACATCCTCGATTTCGCCACGCGCCGCTTCCGGATCGGCTGCGGGCAGATCGATCTTGTTCAGCACCGGCACCACTTCGACATCCAGCTCGAGTGCGGTATAGCAGTTGGCGACGGTTTGCGCTTCCACCCCTTGCGAGGCATCGACCACCAGCAGCGCGCCTTCACAGGCCGCCAGCGAGCGGCTGACTTCGTAAGAGAAGTCAACGTGGCCCGGCGTGTCGATCAGGTTGAGGTTGTACACCTGACCGTCCTTCGCCTGGTAGCTCAGTGCGGCAGTCTGCGCCTTGATGGTGATGCCGCGCTCGCGCTCGATGTCCATCGAGTCGAGCACCTGGGCTTCCATCTCGCGGTCGGACAGGCCGCCGCAGAAGTGGATGAGACGATCGGCCAGGGTGGATTTACCGTGGTCGATATGGGCAATGATGGAAAAGTTTCTGATGTGCTTCATGGGTAACGAAAAGGCCGCCTTGCCGCTGCCGTTTTCGACAGGTTTGGGGTGAACTGGAAGTCAAGCGGACGATTTTAACGGAAAGCGGCGCAATAAGCGCGCACCGCCGCTGCATCAAGGTGGTAGTGGCAGAGTTCGTGCTCCTGATGCAGCAGCACCGGCACCAGTTCATCCCAGCGCGCGAGCAAGGCCGGATGCTGATCGATGTCGAGCACTTCCACCGTCCAGCCGAATTCGCTCGCCAGCGGCTGCAGCGCGGCGAGCAGGTCATCGCACAGATGGCACCAGCTACGCCCGAGCACGGTGAACTGACGCTCGCCGACGGACTGCACTGCCCTATTCGCTCGCTCATCCGCAGATCCAGCCACGGACCCGGGATGCTTGTCTCCTGCCATGTTCAGTGTCTGCCCGGACTGCAACCGGCCGACGTCAGGCTGACGGTGGCTGCAAGCTGCTCGGGCGTGAGCAGTTCGAGCTGAAACTGGCCGCGCCAGCGCCGGCTGCGCATCAGCACACGGTTGCTGGCCACGGCAAGCAGCAGCCCACCCACCGCACCACTCAGGGTGGCCAGATCACCGGCTGCCGGCCACAACCAGTGCGCCAGCGCACCACCACCAAGTAGTGCCGCCGCCCCCAGTCCGTAGGCTGCCAGTGCCGCTTTGAGCGCTGCGCCTTCGGCAATGCGGATTCGCACCTGGTCACCGACCTGCACGTTCAGTCCGGACGGCGCCTTGAGCTGGAATTCGCTGCACGGAGCGCCAAACGCATGGGTCAGACGCAGCGAGCGACAACCGCCCGGCTCGTCACAGCGGCCGCAGCCGGTCCCGGCATCGCGCACCTTGACCCGCAGACGATTTCCGTCAAGCGCCAGCACTTCGGCCAGAGCTTCCATCAACCGCCTCCCGGGCGCAGCGCTTCACCGATGCGGCGCACCGCCGCCTCCGGCACTTCGCCCAGCACGGTGATCAGATGACCATCAAGCACCCGCTTGAAGACATTGAAGGAACCACTGGCAAGTGGTCCCAGACCAGCTGCACCGTCTTCGATTACCGGCTCGATGAACACCGATACCGACACCAGACCATCACTGAATACCAGATGCAAGGTCTGTTCCCGCCCGGCACCGAGATGGCGCCGCATCACGGAAGTGAGCACATAGCCGGACAGGTTTTCATCGATCAGCCAGCCGCTGTCAGCCTTGCCCAGGCGCTGGCCGCGCGCATCGAGCTGACGCCAGTCTTCAGTGTCACTGAAGCGGCTGGCGAGCAAGGCCGGATCGATTTCGCCGCCAATGCGCACTTCGCTGAAGGAAAACTGATCAATCAGACGATCATTGTGATCGGTGGTGCGCGCCTTGAGCAGCAGACCGGTTTCGCGCTCTGCCCACAAGGTGTGGCCATAACGCAGATCGTCACGCGGTTCGAGCACCAGGGTCTGCACTTCCATCCCGGCCACGCGAGCCAGCTCACCTTTGCGGATGCGGTAGTTTTCCGCCAGCGCCATCGGTGCCAGCGGCAAGCGGCCGGGGAAAACCCGCCTGCCGCTCACTTCATCGTGAATCACCACCCGCTGCTCGGGCAGCAGACAGCGCACCAGCATGCCTTCGCGGATCACTTCACGCGGGCTGCCATCCAGGCTTTCCAGCCGCTCGAACTCCTGCCCGCCTTCGACCTTGTGGGTGATGCGCGAGGTCTCGACGCTGCTGCCACTCTGATAGACAAAGGTGCCGACATAGTTGAGGCGCTGGCCAGCATTGGCAATCCGCCCCAGCCAGGCGAGCGGATCGGAAGGCACTTCTGCCATCGCGCCACCATGCAACACTGCCAGACAGAAGCCGAGCACCAGGCCCAGTCGCTTCATCGCCCGCCTCCGCTGGCCAGCGAAACCGTGCGCACGTATTGCATGCCGGCCGGCATCGCCCCGCCGCTCGCGCCCTGATGGGCGATGAGATATTCGCTCAGCGCCTCATCCGCCGCCGCTTCCTGACGGACGTTGACCGCCTGCGGCGGCCGTGCCGCTTGCGCCAGGGTCGCCGGCGCAGTCAGCGGTGTGCCCGCCATCAGCGCCGCCGGCTGCGGATTCTGATGGGAGAACAGGGTTGCAGCCACCACACCGACCGCCGCCACTCCCATCACCGAAGCGGCAATCGGCAGCAGCCTGGCGACCAGTGCCGGACGCGCCGGCTTGCGCTGCAGTGCAGCGGGTGCCAGCAGGGTCGGCTCATCGGCCAGCGCCGCGAGCACCCGTGCGCTCAGGTCAGCACCGAAGTCGGCACCGAGGTCGTCAGCGAAATCGGTGCCGCTGCCCTGCTCGCCGCGCAGGACATCACCGATCAGGCACCAGGTCTGCCATTCGGCGTTGAGTTCGGGATCACGGCCGAGCCGCTGACAAGCGGCCGCAACCGCTTCGTCTTCGAGTTCGCCATCCAGGAAAGCCGACAGATTGTCTTTCATGCCCATGCCTATCGAAATCCTATCCAATTGTGTTACCAGCGCCGATCCGGGGCGGTGTCGAGCAAGGGCCGCAGCCGCTGCGCAATCGCTTCACGGGCACGGAAGATGCGCGAACGCACGGTGCCGATCGGGCATTCCATGACGGAGGCGATTTCTTCATAACTCAGCCCTTCGATTTCGCGCAGCATGATGGCGGTCCGCAGTTCTGCAGGCAGTGCCGCCATCGCTTCCTCGACAGTTTCGCCAATCTGGCGGCTCATCAGCAGGCGTTCCGGCGTGTTCATGTCACGCAGGCGTTCGCCATCGTCAAAAGTCTCCGCCTCTTCCGCATCCACACTGGTCGAGGTCGGCGCCCGACGCCCCTGCGCGACCAGCCAGTTCTTCGCCGTGTTGATACCGATCCGGTACAGCCAGGTGTAGAACGCACTGTCGCCACGAAAGGAGCCCAGCGCACGATAGGCCTTGATGAAGGTCTCCTGCGCCACGTCTTCCACTTCAGCCGGGTCCCGGATCAGCCTCGACAGCAGGCGCTGCAGCTTGCGCTGGTATTTGCTTACCAGCAAGCCGAAGGCCTGCTTGTCGCCGCGCTGGACGCGCTCGACGAGTTGTTGATCAAGTTCCCGATCGGACATGAGTTCTGCTTTTTACCGGCTGTGGAGATGATGAATCAGCCGGATTATATGCGAGGCCCAGCCCTTGCCAAAGTTGCAAGCAACAGAACAGACAGGAGCGCTCGAAATTAGTTCAGACGCCAGCATGGATATTGCCGAAATATCACCAACTGCTGCAGCGGCAAGGTGGCGTGATATATTTTCCCTTCCACGACGAGCAGACCAAGATGGCTCAGCACCAATACGATGTCCTCATCCTTGGCAGCGGAGCTGCCGGCCAGTCAGTCGCCTTGCGGCTGGCGGATCATTTGCGGGTGGCGCTGGTCACCAAGCGCGAACTGTCCGACAGCGCGAGTTTCTGGGCCCAGGGCGGGATTGCCGCCGTGCTCGACAACGCCGACAGCATCGAAGCCCATGTCCAGGACACGTTCACCGCCGGCGCGGATCTGTGCACCCCGGCAGCGACCCGCTTCGTGGTCGAGAACGGCAAGCGCGCCATCGACTGGCTGATCGAGCGCGGCGTGCCCTTCACCCGCGAGGATTCACCGCGCCACGGCTATCACCTCACCCGCGAAGGCGGCCACTCGCACCGACGCATCATTCACGCCGCCGACGCCACCGGTGCTGCAGTGCAGACCACGCTGTCGGCGCTGGTGCGCGCGCATCCGAACATCGACATCTTCGAACACCACATCGCGGTCGACCTGATCCGCGCCGATCGCATCGGCCAGGACGACAAGCGCTGTCTGGGCGCTTACGTGCTCGACATCAAGGGCGACCGCGTGCTGAGCTTTGCCGCGCGCAACACCGTGCTCGCCACCGGCGGTGCGGGCAAGGTCTATCTGTTCACCACCAATCCCGATGTCGCCACCGGCGATGGCGTGGCCATGGCCTGGCGCGCGGGCTGCCGGGTGGCGAACATGGAATTCATCCAGTTCCATCCGACCTGCCTCTATCACCCGCAAGCCAAATCCTTCCTGATCACCGAAGCGGTGCGCGGCGAAGGTGGCCTGCTCAAGCTGCCCGACGGCACCCGCTTCATGCCCGAACACGACCCGCGTGCCGAACTGGCGCCGCGCGACGTGGTGGCGCGAGCGATCGACTTCGAGATGAAGAAACGCGGGCTGGACTGCGTCTATCTCGACATCAGCCACAAGCCGACCCAGTGGCTGCGGCTGCACTTCCCGACCATTTACGCCCACTGCCTCGAACTGGGCATCGACATCACCCATGAGCCGATTCCGGTGGTGCCGGCCGCGCACTACTCCTGCGGCGGGGTGGTCACTGATCTCAATGCCCGCACTGATGTGCCCGGACTGTATGTGGTCGGCGAATCGGCCCACACCGGCCTGCACGGTGCCAACCGGCTGGCGAGCAATTCGCTGCTCGAATGTCTGGTGTATGGCGAAGCGGCGGCGAAAGACATCCTTGCCCAGGCCGCTACGCCGCTGCCGGAGTTGCCACCGTGGGACGAAAGCCAGGTCACCGATGCCGACGAGGAAGTGGTGATCTCGCACAACTGGGCCGAGCTGCGTCAGGCGATGTGGGACTATGTCGGCATCGTGCGCACCACCAAGCGCCTGAAGCGCGCCCAGCATCGCATCCGCATGCTTGAGCGCGAAATCAACGAGTTCTACCGCAATTTCCGCGTCAGCAATGACCTGATCGAATTGCGCAACCTGGTGCTCACCGCCGACCTGATCGTCTCTTGCGCGCTGAAGCGCAAGGAAAGCCGCGGCCTGCATTATTCCCGCGACTA
>JAVEVA010000028.1:33331-35616 GCA_034005275.1 Thauera sp.
CCCGGGCAAGGGCGACCACGAGGGTCGCCTTCATCAGCTTTCGAGCAGGATGCGCAGCATGCGGCGCAGCGGTTCGGCAGCGCCCCACAGCAGCTGGTCGCCGACGGTGAAAGCACCCAGGTAATCGTCGCCCATCGCCAGCTTGTGCAGCCGGCCGACCGGAACGCTGAGCGTGCCGGTGACCGCAGTCGGGGTCAGTTCACGTTCGCTCAGCTCACGCTCATTGGGAATCACTTTCACCCATTGGTTGGCGCTGGCGATGATCTCGCTGATCTCATCCAGCGGCACATCCTGCTTAAGCTTGATGGTCAAAGCCTGGGCGTGGCAGCGCATCGCGCCGATGCGCACGCACAGACCGTCGATCGGCACCGAACCGGGACTGCGGAACGGCGGATTGCCGAGGATCTTGTTGCACTCGGCACCGCCTTTCCATTCCTCCTTGCTCTGACCGTTGTCGACCGGCACGTCGATCCACGGGATCAGGCTGCCGGCCAGCGGCGCACCGCGGAAGTTCCTGGTCGGGAAGCTGTCGGCGCGCATGGTCTCGGCGACCTTGCGGTCGATGTCAAGAATCGCTGACGCAGGGTCAGCGAGCAGATCGGCCACCGAAGCATGCAGGGCGCCCATCTGGCTCAGCAGTTCGCGCATGTTCTGCGCACCGGCACCGGAGGCGGCCTGGTAGGTCATCGCCGACACCCACTCGACCATTCCCTGGCGCAGCAGACCACCCAGGCCCATCAGCATCAGCGACACCGTGCAGTTGCCGCCGATCCACTTGCGTCCGCCCTTGGCGAGCGCTGCATCGATGACATCGCGGTTGACCGGGTCAAGCACGATCACCGCATCATCGTTCATGCGCAGCGCCGAAGCGGCATCGATCCAGTGACCTTGCCAGCCACTGGCGATCAGCTGCGGGTAGACCGCATTGGTGTAATCACCGCCCTGACAGGTGATGATGATCTCGCAAGTCTTGAGCGCGTCGATATTGGTCGCATCCTGCAGCGGCTCGGCAGCGGTCTTGCCGCCAAACTGCGGTGCGGCACCGCCTGCGTTGGAGGTGGAAAAATACACCGGCTCGATGAAGGCGAAATCACCTTCTTCCACCATGCGCTGCATGAGCACCGAACCCACCATGCCGCGCCAGCCGACCAGACCCACTCGTTTCATGATTGCTTCCCTTGCAAAAAATTGCTGCGATTTACCACGCTTCATCTGCCACACTCAGCGGCACACTGCCGCTCAGAGTGCCGCGATCACCGCGTCACCCATCTCGCTGGTGCCCACTTTCTTCGTGCCCGGCTCGTAGATGTCACCGGTGCGCAGGCCTTGCGCCAGCACCTTCTTGACTGCCGTTTCGATGCGCCGCGCCTGCTCTTCCTGATTGAAGGTGTAGCGCAGCATCATTGCGGCCGACAGAATGGTCGCCAGCGGATTGGCGAGGTTCTTGCCGGCGATGTCGGGTGCTGAACCATGCGAAGGCTCGTAGAGCCCCTTGTTGTTGGCATCCAGCGAGGCCGAGGGCAACATGCCGATCGAACCGGTGAGCATCGCTGCTTCGTCTGACAGGATGTCGCCGAACATGTTCCCGGTCACCACCACATCGAACTGCTTGGGCGCGCGCACCAGCTGCATGGCGGCGTTGTCGACCAGCATGTGGCTCAGCTCGACATCGGGGTAATCCTTGGCCATTTCTTCGGCAATATCGCGCCACAGCTGGGTGGTTTCGAGCACGTTCATCTTGTCCACCGAGCACAGGCGCTTGCCGCGCTTCTGCGCTGCTTCGAACGCCACCTTGAGAATGCGACGAATTTCGTATTCGGCGTAGATCATCGTGTTCCAGCCCACGCGCTGCTGGGCACCGTTGACTTCACGCACTTCGATGCCGCGCGGCTGACCGAAATAGATGTCACCGGTGAGTTCGCGCACGATGAGGATGTCCAGCCCGGAGACAATCTCCGCTTTCAGCGAAGAAGCATTGGCCAGTTCGGGATACAGGATCGCCGGACGCAGATTGGCAAACAGGCCGAGATCCTGACGGATGCCGAGCAGGCCACGCTCGGGGCGCAGCTCGCGTGCCAGCGTGTCCCACTTCGGGCCGCCCACTGCGCCCAGCATCAGCGCATCGGCTTCACGAGCGAGTTTCTGGGTCGCTTCCGGATAGGGCGTGCCGGCAGCATCCACCGCGCAGCCGCCGATGAGCGCTTGTTCGATTTCGAACTTCGGTTCGACGGTACGCAGCACGCGCACCGCTTGCGCCATGATTTCGGGGCCAATGCCGTCGCCGG
>JAVEVA010000029.1:0-11397 GCA_034005275.1 Thauera sp.
TGCCTTGTGGCAGGAAGACCTGCATCAGCTCGGCAATCTCGCCACGGGTGAGCACCAGCCGGGTCTCGCCGCCACTGGCATCGGTTTCGGCCATCCGTTTGCGCAGCAAGGCGAGCATGAGGCTGACACCCGCTGGAGGAAGCTGGCCACCAGCGGCGCATGCGGTGAGGCCAGCAGACGCCAGGCTGGATGATGTTCGCGAAAGCTGGCGAGGGTGAAGTAATCGAGTGCCATCGGCGGACGACAACTCAGCGGCAGATGAGTATTGCGTGGGAAGGGGTCACGTCTCGGCTGGTTGCAGCCTGCAGTCCTGCTTGGTGGCCTGCAGGCAGTTACCGGCAGGGCTCAGCCGCACATCCCGCCCGAGCAGCAATCGCTGGAGCCGGCATTGAGTACCACCAGCTTCTTGGCGCGCGCCCAGTTGCTCAATTCAGTGCGGTTCGGATAGCGGCCGCTGAGCGCGAGTTCGCCATTGACGAGGATGATGGGCAGCGCTTCGTCACCGCTGCGGGTAATAAGGTCTTTCACCACCGGATTGGCGTCGAAGGCGGCAGCTTGTGTGGCCTGGTTGAAGCGTTCGATTTGCGCGCCTTCGGCGTTGAGCCAATCGACATCTGCGGCAAATTCGCTGCTCAGGTGAGCAGCTTGTTCGGCGCTGAGACCGGTATGCGGATGCTGGGCAGAGTCGAAGATCTGGATGTTGGCCATGGGGCGATACTCCTGGTTGGTCGATGCAAAATTGGGGTCAAGTCAAACGGGCAGAAGTCAAACGGCAATGCCCGACAGCGTTTTCCGGCTGACCGATCTTGCTGCATGCGCAGCGCTTGTTGTTGGTTGGTCGATCTGCACGGCTGTTCGACCGACGGACGAGCAATCGGTTCAGCGCGTCCTTGCGGTCGCCTTTTCTGTCCGTTGATACTACAACAAGGGAAGGCGGGAGCAATTGATGCAGCTTACTTTTTCCGCACACACCATTGTCCCGCCATACTTCTCTCTCCCGGATTTGAGGCACTGGTCATGGAACACACTGCAGCGGGCGAAGCGCCCTGGGCGCGAATTTTTGTCGACCTTGAAGAAGCGTTGATTTACGCAGACCGTGAAGGCATCATCCGCGCCTGGAATTCTCCAGCGGAAAAACTGTTTGGCTTTACTGCTGCCGAGGCGCTTGGCCAAAGTCTGGACATCATCATTCCGGAACATCTGCGTGCTGCGCATTGGCACGGTTATGATCAGGCCATTGAGCAAGGCCATACCGCTCATCCGGGCCAGGTGCGGACCACTCGGGCGGTGCACAAAGACGGCAGCAAGCGCTATGTCGCGATGAGCTTCAGTCTGATTACCGATGGCGAGGGCAGGGCACTTGGTTCTGCAGCCGTAGCACGCGATGTGACGGCGGAACATCTCGCCGCCCGTCAACAAGGATGAGGTTTCACGTGAAACAAAAACATGGATTTTGAGCCGATTTTTGTTGTACTCGGGCTGGCGGCGATGCTGGCCGGCTTCGTCGATGCGGTGGTCGGTGGCGGTGGTCTGATCCAGATTCCCGCCTTGTTCACCGCTTTCCCCCAGGCTTCCCCTGCAGTGCTGTTCGGCACCAACAAGCTGGCCAGTATTGCCGGCACCGCCAGCGCGGCGTTCCAGTACAGCCGCCGGGTCAGCATTCCGTGGGAGATTGCCTTGCCGGGCGCCCTGGCGGCCTTCGTCGGCTCCTGGTTTGGCGCAAAGACAGTGGCACTGCTCGATCCCGCGCTGTTGCGCCCGCTGATCCTGGTCTTGCTGTGCGCGGTCGCGGTGTACACTTTCCGGCGCAAGGACTTTGGTGCGGACCAGACCGGGCCGACACCCGTGATCCGCCACGCTTTGCTCAAGACGCTGTTGATTGGTGGAGTGATCGGTTTCTACGATGGCTTTTTCGGGCCAGGCACCGGCAGCTTTCTCATCTTTGCTTTCATCCAGCTGCTTGGGCTGAGTTTCTTGCGCGCTTCCGCAGTGGCAAAGCTGGTGAATGTGTCCACCAATATTGCTGCCATCGCTTACTTTGCTGCCAGCGTCGAACTGATGTTCGGCCTTGCCGCAGTGATGGCGGCATGCAATCTGAGCGGTGCCGTGCTGGGCTCACGGCTGGCAATCCGGCGTGGCAGCGGTTTTGTGCGCAAGCTGTTTCTGGTGGTGGTCGGTGTGTTGATTGTGCGCATGCTGGTTGACCTGTTGCGCTGAACCACTGTGCTGAACGACTGTGCTGAGCGTGGCCCAGTTTGCCGCCCGGAAAGGGCTTGCTGACTGGGCAGTCACTCGATGACAACAGACTGTTTCACGTGAAACAACGGAAAGCTCTTGAAAGATAAGTGCTTAGACCCCGGCCGTGTTACCATTGCGGGTTCTATTCACCGCCCTTGCTTTCTTGGAAAATGAACGGACTTCATCTGATTGCAGATCTTTATGGTTGTCGCACGACTTCCCGGGCTCTGACGGACTGTGGGGAGCTGGAGACATTTTGCGTGGAAGAATGCCGCGCTGCCGGCCTGACCCCGCTGGGCGCCTACTTTTATCAGTTTCTTGACGATCAGGGTGCGCCCGCCGGCGTGACCGGTACCGTGGTGCTCGCCGAATCGCATCTGGCGATCCATACCTGGCCGGAAACCGGCGATGTGACACTCGACGTGTATGTGTGCAACTTCTCCCGTGACAATGGTGATTGCGCCCGCCAGGTTTATCAACGGGTGATCGAGATGCTCAACCCGGAAGACCAGGTTGAACATCAGGTGGTGCGCGGGCGTCTGCCCGTGGAGGCCTGAGCAATGCGGCCTTCACTGCACGCACTTGCAGAAGAGGGCGTGCTGGCAGAAGAGCTCGGCCCTCATGCCGGTTACTTTCTGCAGGGCGCAAATCTGCTGGAGAAAGGACGTTCCGCATGGCAGGACTACGAAGTGTGGGATACGCCGGCCTTCGGCTGTATTTTCCGCCTTGATGGCTGCTTCATGACTTCCGAACGGGACGAGTTCTACTACCACGAGAATCTCATCCAGGTGCCGGCGAGCGCGCACGAAGGCATTCGCACGGCGCTGATCATTGGTGGCGGTGATGGCGGCTCGGCCGAAGAACTGCTCAAGCAGCCGACCATCGAGCGTATCGTCCTCGCCGAGCTCGATGAAAAGGTGGTGGAGATTTCGCGCCGCTATCTGCATGCCGTGCATCGGGGCGCTCTCGACGACCCCAGAGTGGACATCCGCATTGGCGATGGCATGAAGTATGTCAACGAAGACGGGCCAGCACGAGGCGATCAGTACGATCTGATCGTGCTTGATCTCACCGACCCGATCGGGCCTGCCGAAGCGCTGTACGCGGAGAGCTTCTTCCGTGCCTGCCGCAGCCTGCTGGCACCCGGTGGCGCCCTCAGCCTGCACATCGGCTCGGCAATTTTCAATCCTGAACAGGTGAAGATGCTGGTTGCGCGCTTGCGCAGCGTGTTCCGCTGCGTGCGTCCTTACTTCCTCAACATTCCACTGTATGGCGGGCTGTGGGGACTGGCGACCGCATCGGACAGCCTTGATCCCTTGCGCCTGAGCGCGGCCGAAATCGATCAGCGCCTTGCTGCACGCGGCATTGCGCACTTGCAGTACTACAACGGCGATATTCATCACGCCCAGTTCGTCCTGCCCAACAACCTGCGGCAATTGCTCGCCTGATGCGGGCGAAGCATTGATGCCTCCTTTTCGGCGAGCAATCTGCGGATGAATCTCCGACGCACCCCGGCGCGCAGCGCAGCGCGCAAGACGGCTCCGCGCTCCCGCGCTCCGCAGCTGCCACCGGCGCCTGAGCCAGCGAGCAGCAGCCTGGCGTTCACCCTCTTGCAAGCGGCCAGACTGCAATTGGCGGTGATGGAAGGCGAAAATCTGACTGCCAGCTTCGAACGCATGCTGGCCGCCAATCCCGACTGGCCGGAAAGCAGTCGCGCAGCAATTCGTCATCTGGCCTGGACCAGTGTGCGTGCCTATGGCCGCGCGGATGCCATCCTGCGCCAGCTGCTCGCCCATCCGCCAGCCGAGTCGATTCATGCCTTGTTGCAGGTGGCGCTCATCCGCCTCGAACAACGTCCTGAACAGGCGCACACCACGGTCGATCAGGCCGTCGTTGCGGCGCAGGTGCTGATGCCTGGCCTCAAGGCGATGGTCAATGGCGTCTTGCGCAATGCCTTGCGCCAGCGTGAGTCCTGGGCCGACTGGCGCGCGGCCGAGCTGGATGCGGTTCATGCTCATCCACGCTGGTGGATCGAACGGGTACGGCAGGATCATCCGGCGGTCTGGGAAAGTGTGCTGGCTGCCGGCAATACCCATCCGCCGATGAGTGTGCGCATCAACCAGCGGCGCAGCAAGGTGACGAGCGCAAGTGCCGCGCTGGCGACCCAAGGAATTGAAACCACGGTCTGTGGTGAGCACGGCCTGTTGCTTGCCGAGCCGGTGCCGGTGCGCCATCTGCCCGGTTTTGCCGAAGGTCTGCTGTCCGTGCAGGACGCTGGCGCCCAGCAGGCGGCGATCCTGCTTGATGCGCAGCCGGGCGAGCGGGTGCTGGATGCCTGTGCAGCGCCCGGCGGCAAGACGGCCCACATCCTGGAGCGCGCTGAGGTCGAGCTGCTCGCGCTCGAACTGGATTCCGAACGGGCAGGGCGGGTGAAAGCCAATCTGCAGCGTCTCGGTCTGCAGGCCGAACTCAAGGTCGCGGATTGTACTCAGCTGGAGCAGTGGTGGGATGGGCGGCCGTTCGATCGCATCCTCGCGGATGTGCCCTGCTCAGGCTCAGGCGTGGTTCGTCGCCACCCTGACATCAAGTGGCTGCGTCGTGAGGCAGATATCGCACAGTTTGCTGCCACGCAGGCGCAGATCCTTGATGCGCTTTGGCAGACCTTGAAGCCCGGTGGCACAATGCTGTATGTCACCTGCTCGGTATTCGCGCAGGAAAACCAGGCCCAGATCGACCACTTCCTGCGTCGCCATGGCGATGCCCGGCAAGCGGCGATTGCTGGCCAACCGGACTTTCAGTTGTTACCTGCTGCCGACCATGACGGCTTTTACTTTGCTCGCTTGCACAAGAAAAAGTGATTCCCGGCCCATCCTGAACGGGATCATCGGGCTGTTACTGCTGTTGTACCTGTGGCTGCCAGGCTTGGCACAGGCAGACGCCACCCATATCCGCAGCGCCGAAATTGTCCGCAGCGAAGGCGGCTATGTACTCAATGCCGACATCGAGCTGAGCCTCAACGCGCGGCTCGCCGATGCGCTGCATCGTGGGGTGGGGCTGTATTTCAGCACCGAGATCCGGGTCGAGCGGCCGCGCTGGTACTGGTTTGACCGCGTGGTCGTCCAGCGCAGCATTGATTACCGACTGAGTTATAACGCGATCACCCGCAGCTATCGGCTGTCGATGGGCAGTCTGCACCAGAATTTCGAGCAGCTGGAAGCGGCCTTGCGCGTGATGCAGCGCATCCGCAACTGGCAGATTGCCGACCAGAGCGCGCTCGAAGCGGGCGTCTCCCATGATGCGGCCTTGCGCTTTCGGCTCGATACCAGCCAGCTGCCGCGCCCGTTTCAGGTCACCACCATCGGCAGCCGTGACTGGAATATCAACACCGACTGGTTGACCTGGACTTTCCTGCCCGGAGTGGCCGGACAACGATGAAACGCTATGTGCTGATTGTTGCCGCAGTGCTGGCAGCGGTCTCCCTCTTTCTGCTGACTTCCGCCAGTGGCAACACCCGGCTGTTTGCCAGCAGCTACCCTTATCTGCTGGGGCTGAATGGCCTGCTGGTGGTGGTGCTGGCCGGTTGGGTGGGGATGCAGCTCAAGCAGCTGTGGAGCGAATACCGCGCCCGCCAGTTCGGTTCCCAGCTCAAATACCGTTTCGTGCTGATGTTCGCGCTGATGGGCGTCGTCCCCGGCCTGGTGGTCTACGCGGTGTCGCTGCAGTTTGTCGTGCGCAGCATCCAGTCCTGGTTTGATGTCCGGGTCGAATCCGCCCTCGAAGGCGGCATCGCACTCGGTCAGAATGCGCTCGATTACCTGGTCGACCAGATCAGCGACAAGGCCGAAACGATTGCCCTTGAACTGGAGCGCAGCGGTGGCTGGGTGTCGCCCGCCTTGCTCAACAAGTTGCGCGAGCAGGCCGCAGTCGGTGGCGCAACGGTGATCACTGCCAGCGGCCAGATTCAGGCCACGGCTTCGGATGCCACTGCCGGCCTGATTCCTGATCTGCCCAGTGCCGCCCAGTTGCGTCAGGTGCGGCAAGGCTTCAATGTTCATGTGGTGGAAAACCAGCCTGACGGCGGACTGGTGATCCGGGTCATTGTCCCCATCCCGCTGCGCACCCTCGCTGGCGAACCCAGTCTGCTGCAGCTCACCCAGGCAGTGCCTGACCGCTTTGCCGACCATGCGGAAACCGTGCAGGAAGCGTATCGCGACTATCAGCAGCTCAGTCTCGGCCGTGAAGGTCTGAACCGGATTTACAGCCTGACCCTGACCATGACCCTGCTGCTGGCGCTGCTCGCTGCAGTTGGCAGCGCTTTCCTGATCACCCGTCGTCTGGTGGCGCCGCTGTTGATCCTGGCCGAAGGGACGCAGGCAGTGGCGCAAGGTGATTTCCGTCAACGTGCGGCTTCGCCGGCGCGTGATGAACTGGGTGTGTTGCTGCAATCTTTCAACACCATGACCCGCCAGCTCGAAGAAAGCCGGGCTGCAGCAGCGAAAAGCGGCGCAGCCGTCGAAGCCTCGCGCGCCTACCTGGAGACGGTGCTCGCCAATCTGTCCACCGGCGTGCTGGCATTTGATGCGGAGGGGATGTTGCGTGCGGCCAATCGTGGTGCCACCGCCATCCTTGATGATCAGCTTGTCGGTTTCGAAGACATCAACCTGAGCGAATGGCCACGGCTGGAGTCTTTCCGGGATGTGCTGCTTGAAGGTTTTGCCGCCAATGGTGGCGACTGGCAGACCCAGTTCGAGCTGGCGGTGAAGGACAGTTCACCCCTCACCCTGCTCATCCATGGCTCCCGCTTGCCGATCGGCAGCGGCGGCGGCAAACTGGTGGTGTTTGACGACATTTCCCAGCTGATTGCCGCCCAGCGCACTGCGGCCTGGGGCGAAGTTGCCCGTCGCCTCGCCCACGAAATCAAGAATCCGCTCACCCCGATCCAGCTGTCTGCGGAACGACTGGCGATGAAACTGGCTGACAGTCTCGATCCTCCCGGCCGTGAAATGCTTGAGCGTTCGACGACCACCATCGTCAATCAGGTCGAGGCGATGAAGAATCTGGTCAATGCGTTCCGCGACTATGCGCGCTTGCCAGCACCGCAGATGGGACGGGTCGACCTCAATGCGCTGATCATCGAAGTGCTCAACCTGTACGAGAGCGCCGCAGCGCTGATCCGCCTCGATCTTGAGGACGGATTGGCCGCCGTGGCCGGTGATGCCAGCCAGCTACGGCAGATTATTCACAATCTGCTGCAAAATGCGCAGGATGCCCTTGCCGAAACTGCCCGTGCTGAGCTAAGGATACAGACTCGACAGGAAGAGGAGCGCGTGATGCTGTGGTTCGGTGATAATGGTCCTGGTTTTCCGGCGGAAGTGCTCGCGCACGCCTTCGAGCCGTATTTCACCACCAAGTCACGCGGCACCGGCCTCGGCCTGGCGATGGTGAAGAAAATAGTCGACGAGCATGGCGGCGAAATCCGTCTTGCCAACCGTGAAGGCAGTGGCGCCGAAATCCGTATTCGGCTCCGTCTGGCCAGCGCAAGTGATGAGACCTGAAAGCAATGGCAAAAATACTCATCGTTGATGATGAAGTCGGAATTCGCGAACTGCTGTCCGAGATCCTGCGGGATGAAGGCCACGATGTGATGCTGGCGGAAAACGCTGCCACTGCACGTGCGGTACGTCAGGCGGCACGCCCGGACATGGTGCTGCTCGACATCTGGATGCCCGATACGGACGGCATCACCCTGCTCAAGGAGTGGGCAGCCAACGGGCAGCTCAACATGCCGGTGGTGATGATGTCCGGTCACGGCACCATCGATACCGCCGTTGAAGCCACCCGCATCGGCGCGATCGACTATCTTGAAAAGCCGATTGCGCTGCAAAAGCTGCTTGCGGCGGTCAAACGCGGTTTGCAGCGCCCGCTTGCCCAGGGTACGCCGGCACCGCTGACGCTGGCGGCGTTCACCCGCTCGACCGCCTTGCGCGATCTGCGCCGTCGGGTCGAGCAGATCAGTGCCAGCTCACGGGTGCTGTTGCTGCGGGTGGGCGCCGGCAGTCTGGCAGAGCTGATCGCGCGCAGCGTGCACAGCGGACGCAATCAATGGCTCGATCTGGCTGCGGTGAGCTCGCCACTGGAAATCAGCCAGTTGCAGGCGGTGCAGGGCGGAGTGCTGTTTGTCCATGAGCTGACACGGCTCAATCGTGCCCAGCAGAAGAACCTCGCGTTCGCCATCGACCGCCTTGAACGTTACGACCTGCGCCTGGTGGCAGCGACCGAATCGGCTGCCGATCGACTGCTGGCCGATGGCTGGGATGAAGTGCTCATCACCCAGCTGTTCGAGGTCAGCCTGGCGCCGCCGTCGATTGCCGAGATCCGCGATGACCTGCCCGAGCTGGCCGGCCAGATCCTGCTTCATCTTGCCGAGTCCGGCGAAGTGCCGTTACGTCACTTCTCCACTGCAGCGCTCAATCAGTTGCGCAATCTGCCCTGGCTGGGTGGCTATGCCGAGCTGCGTTCAGCAGTCAAATCCCTTGCGCTGGGGACACTGGAAGAAGAAATCGGTGCCGCTGACGTACGCCGCCTGGCGCCGGCGGACAGCGCCGCCAGCGCAGCCGGGATCAGTCTTGACCAGCCGCTGCGTGAAGCACGCGAAGCGTTCGAGCGGCTGTATTTCGAGCATCACCTGCGCCTCGAGGCAGGCAACATGACGCGGCTGGCGGAAAAGACCGGCCTGGAACGCACCCACCTCTACCGCAAGCTCAAGCAGCTCGGCCTGCAGGCGGGACGACGGCAGGAGGAAAACTGACAGCTCCTTGCTGCAATGCAGCAAGGAGCTGTCAAAGACGGTCGGCACGCGTAGAATCGGGCGCTTCCAATTGAGCGGGCGGTATTGTGAAGATCATCATTCTGGGCGCAGGCCAGGTCGGTGCCTCGGTGGCGGAAAATCTCGCCTCCGAAGCCAATGACATCACGGTGGTCGACACCAGTGAGGACAGTCTCGCCAGCCTGCGTGACCGCCTCGAGATCCGCACCGTCTGCGGCAACGCTGCTTCGCCGGCGGTGCTGCGCAAAGCAGGGGCGGATGATGCCGACCTGCTGATTGCCCTCACCCAGTCCGATCAGGTCAATCTGTGCGCCTGCCGCATTGCCAAAGCTTTGTTCAACCTGCCGACGCGGATTGCCCGCCTGCGCTCGACTGACTACGAAGCCCACCCCGAACTGCTCGATGAAAGCAATTTTGCGGTCGATTTCTCCCTGTGCCCGGAACAGGTGATCACCGACTACATCGAGCGCCTGATCACCTTTCCCGAAGCCTTGCAGGTCTTGGAATTTGCCCACGGCGTACTGAGCCTGATCTGCGTGAATGCTTTTGAAGGCGGCCCGCTGGTCGGCCATCCGCTGCAGGCCTTGAAGTTTCACCTGCCCAACGTCGAGGTCCGCATTGCGGCGATTTATCGCAACGGGGTGCCGATCATTCCGCGCGGAGACACGGTGATTCTGGCCGGTGACGAGATATTCTGCCTCGCTGCCAGTGTCCATATCCGCCAGGTGATGCGTGAGCTGCGTCGTTCGGACAAGCCGATGCGCCGCATCATGATCGTCGGCGGCGGCAACATCGGTCTGCGTCTGGCGCGCAAGATCGAAGCCAATTACAAGGTCAAGCTGATCGAATATGGCGCTCAGCGTGCCGAGCTGCTGGCCACCGAGCTGACCGCCACCCTGGTGCTGCGCGGCGATGGCACCGACGAAACCTTGCTGCAGAGCGAAGGGATCGACGAGACCGACATGTTCATTGCGGTCAGCAATGATGAAGAAGACAACATCATGGCGGCATCCATCGCCAAGCGCATGGGAGCGAGGCGCACGCTGGCGCTGATCAATCGGCGCAGTTACGTCGATCTGGTGCAGGGCGGACCGATCGACATCGCGATCTCGCCGGCCAATACTTCGATCGGTGCGCTGCTGGCCCACGTCCGCCGCGGTGATGTGGTGGCGGTGCACAGCCTGCGCCGCGGCGCGGCGGAAGCGCTGGAGATCATTGCTCACGGCAGCCGGCGCGATTCAAAAGTGGTCGGCCGCCAGATTCAGGAAATTCCCTTCCCAAAAGGTGCGACCATCGGCGCGATCGTGCGTGAAATCAGGAACGAGGAAGGACGGCTGCTGCGTCGCGAGGTGATCATGCCTCACCACGACACCGTGGTGGAAGAAAATGATCATGTGATCGTGTTCTGCACTCACAAGAACCTGGTTGGCAAGGTGGAAAAAGTGTTTCAGGTCGGTTTCCAGTTCTTCTGATCCGGGCAGAAGCGTTCATGCGTGCTTATTTTCCTGCCCTCAACGCGCTCGGGCTGATCATTGCCATCTTTGGCTTGCTGATGGGCGTTCCCTTGCTGGTTTCGCTGGCGCTCAACGATGGCGCCAACAATGCCTATCACCAGTCGCTGCTGCTGACCGTGGTGCTGGGTGGCAGCTTGTGGTTGTTCACCCGCGGCCAACGGCGTGACCTGCAGGTGCGGGACGGCTTTTTCCTGGTGGCAGCAACCTGGGTGATCCTGCCGCTGTTCGGTGCCTTGCCCTTGCTTCATTTCCTCCCCGGACTCAGTTTCACTGACGCCTATTTCGAAGCAGCTTCCGGCCTGACTGCTACCGGCGCAACCGTGCTCTCCGGGCTGGATCTGTTGCCGACTTCGATCAACCTGTGGCGGACTTTCATGCACTGGATCGGCGGCATGGGCGTACTGGTGCTGGTGGTGGCAGTGCTGCCCCTGCTCGGCATCGGCGGCCGCCAGCTGTACAAGGTTGAAGCGCCAACACCGATGAAGGATGCCAGCCTCACCCCGCGGGTCACCGAAACTGCCAAAGGGCTGTGGCTGAGTTATTTTCTGCTCACTGCCGCCTGTGCGGCAGCGCTGTGGGGGGCCGGAATGCCGGGCTGGGATGCCGTCATCCATTCGCTGTCGATTGCTGCGCTGGGCGGCTTTTCGAGCAAGGATGCTTCGCTCGGCTACTTCGACAACCCCGGCATCGAACTGGTCACCATCCTGTTTGCCCTGCTGGCCGGGCTCAATTTCGCCACCCATTACCTGGCCTTGATGCGACGCTCCTTCCGGCCTTACCGGCGCGATCCTGAACTGCCGTTCTATTTTGTCGTGCTGC
>JAVEVA010000029.1:11497-35442 GCA_034005275.1 Thauera sp.
CTGGTCACCATCCTGTTTGCCCTGCTGGCCGGGCTCAATTTCGCCACCCATTACCTGGCCTTGATGCGACGCTCCTTCCGGCCTTACCGGCGCGATCCTGAACTGCCGTTCTATTTTGTCGTGCTGCTGTTCAGCATCCTGATGCTGACCTTCTATCTGCTGTGGTGGCAGCCTGAACGTTCGCTGCTGTCAGCGCTGCGCAGCGTCGCTTTCCATGTGGTGTCGATTTCGACTTCGCTTGGCCTGGTGATCGAGGATTACAGCCTGTGGCCGATGTTTGCCCAGATCTGGATGCTGTTCCTCGGCAGCTTTGTCGCCTGCTCGGGTTCGACCGGCGGTGGCATGAAGATGATGCGGGCAATGATCCTCTACAAGCAGGTGATGCGCGAAATCGTCCTCTCGCTCCATCCGCACGCCGTCAAGCCGGTGCGCATGGGCAAGCAGCCGGTGGCCAACACCATCCTGCATGCCGTGCTCGGTTTCAGCTTCATGTACATGGTGTCGATCGTCAGCCTGACTCTGGTGCTGGTGGCGAGCGGGCTGGAGATCGTCACCGCTTTTTCCGCAGTGATCGCCTGCCTCAACAATACCGGCCCCGGTCTTGAGGCAGTCGGCCCCACCAGCAACTACCAGGCCTTGCTGCCGTTTCACAAGTGGGTGCTGGCGTTCACCATGATTCTCGGCCGGCTGGAGATCTTCACCCTGTTGGTGGTGCTGACGCCGGCATTCTGGCGACGCTGAGCGACATTCCGCCAAAATCCCCCTTCCTGGCCGCAACAGGCGATAATCTCCCGCTTGTGCCGATTGACCCTAGCCATGAGGACTGGATGTGAGCCGTCTCAAGAATGACACTTTCCTGCGTGCCCTGCTGCGCCAGCCGACTGAATACACCCCGATCTGGTTGATGCGCCAGGCTGGCCGCTACCTGCCCGAGTACTGCGCCACACGCAAGCGCGCCGGCAGCTTCCTGCAGCTGTGCAAGAGCCCGGCGATGGCCTGCGAAGTGACCCTGCAGCCGCTGGAGCGCTTCGATCTCGATGCGGCCATCCTGTTTTCCGACATTCTCACCGTGCCTGATGCGATGGGGCTCGGCCTGTATTTTGCCGATGGCGAAGGACCGCGTTTCGAGCGCCCGCTCGCGGACGAAGCAGCGATCCGCAAGCTGTTCGTGCCCGATCCGCATGGCGAACTGAAGTACGTGATTGATGCAGTGAGCGAAATCCGTCGCGCGCTTGATGGCCGGGTGCCGCTGATCGGTTTTTCCGGCAGCCCATGGACACTGGCTTGCTATATGGTCGAAGGCAGTTCATCAAGCGATTACCGCAAGATCAAGAGCCTGGCTTACAGCCGTCCCGACCTGATGCACCACATCCTCGACGTCACTGCCCAGGCAGTGATCAGCTATCTCAACGCCCAGATCGAAGCTGGCGCGCAAGCGGTGATGGTGTTCGATTCCTGGGGTGGAGTGCTGTCGGAAGCTGCTTACGAGGAATTCTCGCTGCGCTATCTGCGTCAGGTGGTTGCCGGTCTGAAACGCGAGCATGAGGGCGAACGGGTTCCCAGCATCGTGTTCACCAAAGGTGGCGGTCTGTGGCTGGAAGCGATCGCCGATGTCGGCAGTGATGCAGTCGGTCTGGACTGGACGATGGACATCGGCCGTGCCCGTCGCCTGGTCGGTGACAAGGTTGCCCTGCAAGGCAATATCGATCCGAACGTGCTGTTTGCACCGCCGCCGGCAATTGCCGCCGAAGCCTGTCGGATTCTTGATGCGTTCGGCAATCATCCCGGCCATGTGTTCAACCTCGGCCACGGCATTTCACAGTTCACCCCGCCCGAGCATGTCACCGCACTGGTCGATACGGTGCACGCGCACAGTCGCAAGATTCGTGCTGGCAGCTGAAAGCCGGCAGGACAGACGCCTCTTCCTTTGCAGTCGGGAAGAGGCTTGGGCACCGGGCAGGCAATGCGCTGGATGTAACGGTGGCGACAGAGGCTGTCAAGCGCAAAATCTGCCTGCAAGGGCTTGACTTATTCACAATCAGGCCAGATCGGACGGCATCGGAGCAGGATTTTGATGCCGTTCGAATTTATTGTCAAGCTGTTGATTTTAAAGAAAAAATAAAATGCTCAAAGTTGTGGCAAAGCAGCTGAAGCGCAGTGTTGATGGGCCTTGGCGCTGAATATGCGCAGTTTTCCCACAAACTTATCCACAGGTTTTGTGGACAAGCAAAAACTGCCTGTGCGCTCATGAACTTGCTGCGCGCGAGCTGGAAAATACTTCAACAATCGCCCCCAAGTCACTGACTGGATCATCGTCCTGTTGCCGCTGCCTCGCATGAAAATCGTCCGCGTTGCCTTGCCGCTGCCCTTGCCGCAGACCTTCGATTACCTGGCTGCGGATGCCGAAGCGAATGATGTCGGACGCTGCGTCAGCGTGCCGTTCGGCAGCGGTGAGCGCAACGGCCTGATTGTCGCCATCGAAGCGCACAGCGAGCTCGCCAGCACCCGGCTGAAGCCGGTGCGCCACATTCAGCGTGAAGTCCCACCTTTGCCGGCCGACTGGCTGGAACTGGTGGCCTTTGTCGCGCATTACTACCATGCGCCACTGGGGGAAGTGGTCGCTCTCGCACTGCCACCGGGCTTGCGCCGGGCCGATGAAGTCAGCAGTGCAGATCCTGATCCCTTGCTCGCCATCAGCGCTGCCGGGCAGCAGGCGCTGGCTGGCGGCGCTCGGGCGAGCAAAGCCTTGCGCCTGCTGCAAACGCTGGCGGGGGAGCGCGGTCCTTGGCGACGCAGCATGATCCGCGCCCGTGAAGGCGGAGAAAGCGCTGCCGAGCTGCTGCGTCGCGGCTGGCTGACCGCGCTGGAAGAAGGCAGGGACACGACCGCCGCCGAAGGCTTGCAACTGGGCGCGACTCCCGTGCTGACCGCCGAGCAGCAACAGGTGCTGAGCAATCTGGAACAAGGCGACGATGCTTTTCAGTGCGTGCTGCTGCATGGCGTCACTGGCAGCGGCAAGACCGAGGTTTATCTCCAGCTGGCAGCACGGGCGCTCGCCGCCGGCCGGCAGGTACTGATGCTGGTGCCGGAAATTGCCCTCACTCCCCAGCTTGAAGCCAGAGTGCATGCCCGCTTTCCCGCAGCCCACATCGTCAGCCTGCATTCCAGTCAGGCCGATGGCGCGCGTTCACGCGGTTTCGTCCAGGCGATGAGCGGGATGGCCGACATCGTGCTCGGTACCCGGCTGGCAGTGTTCACCCCGCTGCCCAGACTGGGCCTGATCCTCATTGATGAGGAACATGATGCCTCTTACAAGCAGCAGGAAGGGGTGCGCTATTCGGCCCGCGATGTAGCGGTGTGGCGTGCCCGTCAACGCGGTGTGAGAGTGGTGCTCGGCTCGGCAACCCCTTCGCTGGAAAGCTGGCATCACGCGCGCATGGAGCGCTATCTGCTGCTCGAAATGCAGCAGCGCGCCCGCGCGCAGCATTTGCCGACCGTGCGCTGCATTGATGTGAGCCGGGTGAAGCTGCAGGAAGGGCTCAGCCAGCCCTTGCTCGATGCGCTGGGCGGACGTTTGCAGCGCGGTGAGCAAAGTCTGGTGTTTCTCAATCGGCGCGGTTATGCGCCGGTGCTCAGCTGTACCGCCTGCGGCTGGATCAGCGGTTGTCCGCATTGTTCGGCCAACATGGTGGTGCACCTGGCTGACCGCCGTCTGCGCTGTCATCACTGCGGTGGCGATCAGGCCATTCCGCGCCTGTGTCCGGTGTGCGGCAATCAAGACATCCATGCCTTCGGACGTGGTACGCAACGGGTTGAGGAGCAGCTTGCGGTCAGCTTCCCGCAAGCGCGCGTGTTGCGCATCGACCGGGATGCAGCGCGCACCCGTCGTCAGTGGGAAAGCCTGCTGGCGACCATTGCCAATGGTGAAGCAGACATTCTGGTCGGTACCCAGATGATGGCCAAAGGTCATGATTTTCCCCAGCTGACGCTGGTCGGCGTGCTGGGAGCCGATGCTTCATTGCACGCCGCCGATTTTCGCGCGCCGGAACGGCTGTTTCAGCAGCTGATGCAGGTCGGCGGTCGTGCCGGGCGGGGCGAACTGGCCGGCGAAGTGCTGATCCAGACCGAATATCCGCAGCATCCGCTCTACCAGCACCTGGCGAAGCATGACTTCAGCGCCTTCGCCCGTCAGGAATTGCAGGCCAGACGCAGTGCAGGCTTTCCGCCGTTCAGCCATCAGGCGATGCTGCGGGCAGATGCGCCGGCGCTCGAAACCGCGCTTGAATTTCTCCAGCATGCACGCCGGCTTGGCGAAGAACTGGCGGGCGCGGAGCTGATGATCTATGACCCGGTGCCGATGCGCATGAGCCGGCTCGCCCGCCGGGAACGTGCCCAGCTGCTGGTTGAAGCCGGGGCGCGGCCGGTGCTGCAGGCGTTTCTGCGTGGCTGGATGGAAGCGCTTTACCGCCAGCGCAAGGCCCATGGCCTGCGCTGGCAGCTTGACGTAGACCCGCTTGAAGTCTGAAATCGCTCAGAACAGGCGGGTGACTGCGTCGCGGTAGAGCTCGATGGCTTCTTCGCGGCTGTTGGCACAGACGCCAAGATTGTTGATCAGACCATTGTCGAGACTGTAGCACCAGGCATGCACCGTCACTTCCTGGCCACGTTGCCAGGCTTCACGCAGCACTGAAGTCTGACTGACGTTGACCACCTGATGGATGGCGTTGAGCTCGCACAGACGGTCGAGACGCTCATCGCAGTCGTCGATTTCCTGTAGCCGTTCAAGGTGGCGGTCACGGATATCCTGCACATGGCGCAGCCAGTTGTCGGTCAACCCGACCCGGTTGTCGTTGTAAGCCGCTTTCACACCACCGCAGCCGTAATGGCCGACAATGAGGATGTTCTTGACGCGCAGCATTTCAACTGCGTAGTGAATGACCGACAGGGCATTGAGGTCGGTGTGCACCACGATATTGGCGATATTGCGATGCACAAAGACTTCGCCCGGCGCAAGGCCGATGATCTGGTTGGCCGGCACCCGGCTGTCCGAGCAGCCGATCCACAGGTATTCGGGTGACTGCTGGTTGACCAGACGAGTGAAGTATTCCGGGTCTTCCGCATGCATGCGTTCCGACCAGGCCCTGTTATTGGCAAACAAGTGTTCGATGGATTGACTCATGTGTGCTCTTCGAAAAGCGCCGCAGCGCGACGGCTTTCATTTTGACGCAGTGCGGGAATTTCGAACAGGGGAATCTGCGTTCAAGCTGCAGTATTCAGCTTGACCACACCCCCAGCTCGACCAGTTGGCCAGTGGCGGCCTCTGCCCAGCCCCGGTTGGCAAGCGGACTGGCCGGGCTGGGGTGGAGGATGCGACCGACCCGAATGCGATCCCGGCTTTCATGACCGGCGAGCACTGTCTGCACCCGTTTCTCCGCCCAGGCGCCGACGCCAATCAGCCATTCCGGCTGCAGGCAGTCGATGAGCTGGTGCAGATGATGATCGCAGGCGGCGAGCAAGGGCGCCTGTTCGGCCATCGGCAGCTTGTCCGGGGTCAGATTGCGACCCTGATCAAAGAACACCAGCGGACAGTAATTGGCGACAAAGTGCTCGGCAAAAAAAGCTTCAGCAGTGCCGAAGCGCTGGTGAAACAAGCCCCACAGCCGCTGACCGCTGACTTCAGCACGTTTGCAGGCAAAACCTTCCACCGGGCGCTTGGGATTGCTTTGCGCCGGCTGGCCGATCTCGCCTTCCAGGCCCAGCCAGTCACGGACGGCCTCGATCTGACCGAAAGGCACGCCGGTCTGCGCCATGCCGAACGGGCCGGGGTTCATGCCGACAAAGACGATTTTCTTGCGACCACTGCCGTAACGCTGCAGATATTGACGGTGCACCGCCCAGGCGTAATCGAGCGGGTTGTAGACGTGGCTGACCGGCAGGGCGAAACGCAGCCCATCGACCGCCGCAGACAGTTGGCGCGCTGCGTCAATGAGACAGGTGCTGGCGGAACTGGAGGCAGGATCACTCATGACAAACTCATGACAGGACGGAATGAAGATCAGTCATCATCGGCAAGGCTGACCGCTTGCGGGCGACCAAGGCGGCTGATTGCTTCCCGCAACCACCACACCATGATCACCCCCGGCAGGGCGACGACGATCGAGAACAGGAAAAAAGCTGGCCAGCCGATGCTTTGCGACAACACACCGGACAGCGGACTGACATAGATCCGCCCCACGGCAGCAAAAGCCGACAGCATCGCATAGTGGGTGGCAGTGAAGTGCTGGTTGCACAGCGCCATCAGCAAGGCGACAAAGGCCACGGTGCCCATGCCACCGCTGATGTTCTCGCCGGCAATCACCGTCAGCAGCAGCAGATCGAGCGCAGCGGCCTGATCGAGCGAGACCAGACCCCAGTCGAAAGCGGGCAGGGTGATCGCCCCCCAGGCGCCCCGACCGAGTTCGGCGAGCAGGTAGAAGCCGAAATTCGACACCAGCTGCAGCACGCCAAACAGCAGCAGCGCACGATAGAGCGCCAGCCGGGTCATGATCAGGCCGCCGATGAAAGCACCGAGGATGGTGAGCCAGATGCCGATCACCTTGTTGACGATGCCGACTTCTTCCTGGGAAAAACCCATGCCCTTGATCAGGAAAGGGGTGGTGAGACTGCCGGCAAAAGCGTCTCCGAGCTTGTAGAGGATGATCAGGGCGAGGAAAGCCGCTGCGCCTTGCTGGGCAAAATAGCTGCTCAGCGAACGGTTGAGCGTCTCGAAACCGGCACGCCGCGCCGCCCACCAGGCCAATGGCAGCGCCAGTGCAATCTCGCCGAGGATGAACAGCAGCTGAATCCAGCGGTTGTCATCCTGGGGATTGAAGCCGAGCAGGATCAGCAACTGGCGCGCCAGCCAGTAGCCGACAGCCACACCGACGAGCATGGCGAAGAAGCCAATCAGCTCGCGCCGCGGATCAGAGTCGAGCGGTTTCAGCGCCGCAGACACCTGCGGCAGACCGACAAGCGAAACCAGCCCGCAACCGAGCATGATCAGCGCCATCGTTTCATACACTCGCGGCCACGAAGCCCACTGACCAGCCCAGATGAGCGCGATGCCACCGGAGAGGATCATCGCCAGCCGGTAGGCAAACACATGCACTGAAGCGCCGAGACCGCGTTCGGCTTCCGGCAGCAGGTCGGTGCGATAAGCGTCGACGACGATGTCCTGCGAGGCAGACAGGAAAGCGATCAGCACCGCAGCAGTCGCGAACAGGCCAGGAGTGTGCACCGGCGACAGCTGGGCCATCCACCACAGCAAGGCCGCCAGACTGAGCTGGGTGAGCGCCAGCCAGCCACGCCGCCGCCCCAGCCAGGGCGGCTCGAAGCGGTCCATCAGCGGCGCCCAGAGAAATTTGAAGGTATACGGTACGCCGACCAGACCGAAGAAGCCGATGGTGGCGAGATCAATGCCATCGACGGTGAGCCAGGCTTGCATCGCCTGTCCGGTGAGGGCAAGCGGCAGACCGGAAGCAAAGCCGAGCACGAGGATTGCGCCCAGCCGCCAGCTGCGGGCGAGGCTGAAACTGAAAGAGGAAGGCAAGGTGGGCGCCACAGGAATCAGATCGCGAACGGGCCATTATCGCAGATCAAGCCCCTTGCGCTGCGCGGCAAGCTGTGCACACAATTCGCTACCTTGCTTGCATCGACGCCGTTCTGGCTCAACAATGCACGGATTCCGTGTTGTATCGCGTTATAAATAGCTTCGAAGAAAGGAGTGTTTTTCATGTCCTACACAGTGACCGTGGTGTTCAGCGGCAGCCGCGAGTACGACTTCGCCGTCAGCGAAGCCGAAGTGGCGGAAGTGGGCAAGGACCGGGCACGTGGCTGGCTGGCAACTGAATTCGAAGAGCTGGAATGCACGCCATCCAATCCGATGGGCAAGGTGCTGGTGCTCGATATGGTGCTCAATGTCGCCAAATATGGCGGTGAAACCCGCTTCGAGCAGGGAGGGGAATGGGCGCGCAATTACGCCCTGATGACCGCCGCAGCGCTTGACCGCCCCGGCGTGAGAGTCGATGTGGCAGGCTTTGTCGTCGGCTGAGCCGCTGCTCAGCCGAATCGAGATCCAGCCTGCCCTGATCCCTGCTCAGTCGGGTCAGGCAGCACGGCCGAGGCGATAGACCGCCACGCTGCCAAGGAAGTTCGGCTCGTCCAGCACCAGCTTGCCTTCGTCGAAGGCAAGCCGCTGACGCACCACGATGCCATTGCTGGCACACAGTTCGTCAAAGTCAGCGATGGTGAAAAAACGCACGTTGGGGGTGTTGTACCACTGGTGCGGCAGACTGTCGGAAACCGGCATGCGGCCATTGAGAATGCTCTGGCGATGGCGCCAGTAGCCGAAGTTGGGAAAGCTCACCACCGCCTCGCGGCCAACGCGCAGCATCTCGTGGAGGATGCCCAGTGTGTTGTGCAAGGCCTGCAGTGAAAGGCTCATGATCACATGATCGAAAAAGCCGTCTTCCAGCCCGGTCAGGCCTTTTTCCATGTCCATCTGGATGACGTTGATGCCGTTGCGCACGCTGGCTTCGAGCTTGAGCGGGTCATTTTCCACGCCATAACCCTGGATCTGGCGCACATCCATCAAATGCCTGAGCAGGGCGCCGTCGCCGCAGCCGAGGTCGAGCACTTTCTCGCCGGGCTCGATCCATTCGGCGATCACTTCATAATCGTAACGATAAGCGGCCATTTCACACCTCGATGCGGTCAAACCAGGTCGACAACAGCGCGTGATAGCGCTCGTCGTCGAGCAGGAAGGAGTCGTGCCCGGCAGGACAGTCGATCTCTGCGTAGCTCACCTGTTGACGGTTGTGCAGCAGGGCGTAGACGATCTCGCGCGAACGTTCCGGCGAGAAACGCCAGTCGGTGGTGAACGAAACCACCAGAAAATTCGCATTGGCCCGGGCGAGCGCGGCACGCAGGTCACCGTCGTAATCAAACGCCGGATCGAAGTAGTCGAGCGCCTTGGTGGTGAGCAGATAAGTATTGGCGTCAAAGAAGCCGGCAAACTTGTCACCCTGGTAGCGCAGATAGGACTCGATTTCGTATTCGACTTCGTAGCTGTAGGTATTCTGCCCATGGCGCAGGTTGCGGCCGAATTTTTCGCCCATCGCATCGTCGGACAGATAGGTGATGTGACCGACCATGCGCGCCAGCTTGAGGCCGATCGCCGGCACCACGTCGTGCTGGTAGTAGTTGCCGCCGTGGAAATCGGGATCATTGAGGATCGCCTGGCGGGCAACTTCATTGAAAGCGATGTTCTGCGCGGTCAATCGCGGAGCAGCAGCAACGATCAGTACATTATCGACCCGCTCGGGATACTGCAGCGACCACGACAAGGCCTGCATGCCGCCCAGACTGCCGCCAACCACCGCCGCAAATTTGGCGATGCCGAGATGATCGGCGAGTCTGGCCTGGGATTCGACCCAGTCCTCGACGGTGACGAAAGGAAAGTCCGCTCCCCACAACTCGCCCGTATCGGGATTGAGCTGATTGGGGCCGGATGAACCGTAGCAACCACCGAGATTATTGACGCCGATGACGAAGAATTTGCGCGTATCGAGCGGCTTGCCGGGGCCGATGAGGTTGTCCCACCAGCCGATGTTGGCGGGATCGTCGGCGTAGTGGCCGGCAAGATGGTGCGAGCCCGAAAGTGCATGGCAGACCAGCACGGCATTGCTGCGCTCGGTGTTGAGCGTGCCATAGGTTTCGTACACCAGATGATAGCGTTCGAGCTGCTTGCCGCTGCGCAGTCGCAAGGGCTGGTCGAAGTCGGCACGCTGGGCGCTGACCGTACCAACGGAATGAGCCTGAATCATGTTCGTCCTGCTGAAAAATGTTTCCCCGCGACCGCTGCATACGGGTAGTGCGCAACGGCGGGAAACAAAAAACCCGGTCGGCTAATGCAGCGGACCGGGTGTCCTCGCTTTAGCCGTATTTCTTGAGCGCCCGCAAGCTGGTGATCAAATCGGCGCTGTAAGCGGTAAAACTTACTGCTGACGCAGCGAAAAGTCAAATCCGGCTGCTTGCGATAGGGCAATCGCTGCGCTGCGCTGTGTCAGGGGTACTGTCCTCTTCAGGGCCAATCACGGTGTCAAGACGTCTGATATCGAAATCGAGCGCAGCGGGTTCGAGCGCAGGCAGGCTTTTACTCACTTTGGTAGACAGCTGTCCGAAACGGGCGACCTTGCCATACAGGCCTTGCTGGCCGGTGAGTGCCAATACGGTGTCGTTGTAGTGCTTGCTCGCCGTGCCCAGGGTGGTGCCGAGCTTGCCCAGCCGCTCGGCAAGGACGCTGACCTGGTTGTAAAGCTCGCCGGCGCGGGCGCTGATCTCACGTGCTTCGCGGTTGCTGTGCTCGACCATCCACAGATTGGCCACCGTACGCAGGATGGGAATGAGGGTGGTGTGGGAAACGAGGACGATGCCTTTGCGGTAGCCGTAATCGAACAAGTCCTTGCCATGCTTGAGGGCATCGATATAGGCCGGTTCGATCGGCATGAACATCAGCACGAAGTTGGGGCTGTCGATGGCGTTGAGGCTGGTGTAGCCCTTGCTGGCCAGCTCATCGATATGCTGGCGCACGGCACGCACGTGTTCGCCGAGAGCCTGCTGCCGGGCTTCGGGCGTTGCCGCAGCAATGGCGCGGTCGTAAGCGAGCAGCGAAACCTTGCTGTCGATGATGATGTGCTTGTCGTGCGGCAGCTTGATCAGATAGTCGGTCTGACGTTGCTGACCTGCTTCATTCCTGAACGAGGACTGGACGGCGAAATGGGCATCTTCGACCAGGCCGCTGAGTTCGAGCGTGCGCCGCAGCTGAGCTTCACCCCAGGCGCCGCGCTGCTGGGAATTGCCTTTCAGCGCATTGGTGAGGTTGCTCGCTTCCTGGCTCATCTGCAGACCGATGTCGAGCACTTTGCCGATTTCGGCATTCAGCGTGCTGTGGTCGCGCAAGGCGGCATCGTGAATCTGGTTGACCCGTTGCTGGAAGCTGTCGATCTGCTGGCGGAACGGTTGCAGCAGTTGTTCCAGGCCAGCCTGGCTGCGGTCGCTAAAGCTGCGGCCTTTTTCTTCGAAAATGCGGTGAGCGAGGTTCTCGAACTCCTGGCCGAGCGTGCCGCGCAAGCTCTCCAGTTGAGCGACCTGGGCGCTGAACTGCAGTTCACGCTGTTCGAGTTCGGTCTGCAAGGCAGTGTGAGTGCGGTCGAGACGCTGATACTCGGTTTGCAGGCAGATCAATTGCTGCTGTTGCTGTTCGCCATGGCTGCGCAATTCCTGCAGACGTTCGCGCAGGGCTGCGGTTTCGCTTTGCTGACCGTGAAGGAGGGCGCGTGCCTGCTGGTGCTGGCTGGTGAGCTGCTCGAAACGGTGGCGCAGTTCCAGCCCCTGCTGTTTGTGGGCCTGGATTTCATCGAGCGCCTGCTCAAGCATCTGGGTGCTGGCCTGCAGGCGGGCTTGCAAGCGCGCTTCATTCAGCTGCAGTTCATGAACCGCATCGTCGCTGGCGCGCAGTTCTGCGGTCAGCTCCCGCAGTTGCGCACGGTGGCGGTGCTGGAGCAAAAAATACAGCAGTGCCGCCGGCAGGATGAGCAGCGCGGCAACCAGGACGAGCAGGAGCAAAGTGGGTTCGAGTTCAGGCATCAAATCAGGCAGTGGTGCCGGGAAAGAAAGCAGCAGAAGCAGACATTGGCAATAGTAGTAGGTGAGGGTAGCAGCGACAGCCGCCTGCGCGCACTCGCGGTGTGGTCAATGTGATTGGAGCGGTTTGCCAGAAGCGGGCGTGGCAAGGATAATCCCCCGTTTGTCTTCAGCCTCCTGACACCGACCGACATGTCCTTGCCTCATCGTAAAACCCTTGCCGCCGTGCTCCTGCTTGCCATCCTGAGCGGCTGCTCCGGCCCGGTGGAAGATACCCGTCCTGGCCAGCCGGTGAAACACCGTCAGGAAGCGTTCAAGTCCATTTTGCGTGCTTTTGAGCCGATGGGCACCATGTTGCGCACTGATCGCTATGAAGCGGACACGTTTGCCGCGATGGCAGAGGACTTGCATGCGGTGCGTGAAGGGCCGTGGTCTTACTTTGGCGCCGACACACTTTACCCGCCAAGCAAGGCCAAAGCTGCAGTCTGGGAGCGTCCCGCTGATTTCGAGGCGAAACGCGCCGAGTTTGAGGCAGCGGTGGCGGTGTTGCGCGAAGTGGCCCAGGGCAATGACCGTTCCGTCCTGCTGCCGGCCTACGAGCGGGTACACAACAGCTGCAAGTCCTGTCACCAGGATTTCAAGAAATAAGTCCGGATCAGCTGCCATCGAGTTTGCGCTGAGCGCCGGGATGAGCACGCTTCCTTGCTAGAATCACGCCCTTGCTGCTGGCCATTCCTGTCTGCCGGCCGCGTCAACCACGACTCCAGCGATGACTTCAAGCGCCTATCCGCCCGAACTGCTGCGCGACGTTGAAAAACGCCGCACTTTTGCCATCATTGCCCACCCGGATGCGGGCAAGACCACGCTTACTGAAAAACTGCTGCTGTTCGGCGGTGCAATCCAGCTTGCCGGCACGGTGAAAGCGCGCAAATCGGCTCGTCACGCCACTTCCGACTGGATGGAAGTGGAAAAGCAGCGCGGCATTTCGGTGTCGAGTTCGGTGATGCAGTTCGAATATGAAGGCCATACGGTCAATCTGCTCGACACCCCGGGTCACGAAGACTTTTCCGAAGATACCTATCGGGTGCTGACCGCCGTCGATGCAGCAGTGATGGTGATCGACGCCGGCAAAGGGGTGGAAGCGCAGACCATCAAGCTGCTCGAAGTCTGTCGACTGCGCAATACACCGATCATCACCTTCATCAACAAGCTCGACCGCGAAGTGCGCGAACCCTTTGAACTGCTGTCCGAGATCGAAGACGTACTCAAGATCAGCTGCGCGCCAGTGACCTGGCCGCTGGGGATGGGCAAAGCCTTCCGCGGGGTGTATCACCTGCAGCAGAATCAGGTGCTGACCTTCATCGCCGGTGAGGAAAAGCGCACCACCGGCGAAGTGATCAAAGGCATCGACAATGCCGAGCTTGATGCGCGTTATCCGCTCGAAATCGGTCAGCTGCGCGAAGATGTCGAGCTGATCGAAGGTGCTTCGCCGCCGTTTGCCCTCGAAGAGTTTCTCGCCGGCACGCAGACGCCGGTGTTCTTCGGTTCCGGGATCAACAACTTCGGCGTGCAGGAAGTGCTCGAAGCGCTCATCGCCTGGGCGCCGCCGCCGCAAGCACGCGCTGCCGGCCTGCCCGCTGGCAAGCTGCGCGAAGTGCAGCCGGCCGAAGCGCCGTTCACCGGCTTCGTGTTCAAGATCCAGGCCAACATGGACCCCAAGCACCGTGACCGCATTGCCTTCTTCCGCATCTGTTCGGGTCGCTACCAGTCGGGGATGAAAGTGAAACACGTGCGTGCCGGCCGCGACATCAAGCTCGCCAATGCGCTCACTTTCATGGCCAATGAACGGGTGATCAAGGAAGACGGTGTCGCCGGCGACATCATCGGCATCCACAACCACGGCCAGCTGCAGATCGGCGACACCTTGAGTGAAGGCGAACAGCTGGTATTCAAGGGCATTCCCTATTTTTCCCCTGAACTGTTTCGCGCCGCCCGCCTGCGCGACCCGCTCAAATCCAAGCAGCTGCAGAAAGGTCTGCAGGAACTGGGCGAAGAAGGCGCGATCCAGGTGTTCGAACTTGAAGGCGGTCAGATGCTGCTCGGGGCAGTCGGCGTGCTGCAGTTCGAAATCGTCGCCCAGCGTCTGCGCGATGAATACAAGGTCGATGCGATTTTCGAACCTGCCGACATCCACACTGCGCGCTGGCTGGGTTTCCCGGACGAGGTCACCCGACGCAATTTCGAGCGCGAGCAGGCTTTGCGCCTCGGGCGGGACATCGACGGCAATCTGGTCTACCTGGCTTCCAGTCGCTACAACCTCGAAATCACTGCGGAAAAATGGCCGAAAGTGAAATTCCGTGCCACACGCGAGCACGGCGAGGTGTTTGACTGAAAATGCATGATTGAAAATGCGAGACTGAAGGTGCGCTATTGCAGGTGCGAGTGTGTGCGGCCCGTCTCAAACGCGTATTGCACTGCAGCAAACCACGAAGCGCAGCTTCTGCAAGCGGGGTGCCGGGCTCTGCCCTGACGGGCAGGCCATGCTTTTTCCCGAACCCTGCAAGACCGTCGACCGGTCCTTCGGACATGCTGTCTCCCTGCTGATTGATCAGCGCATCCTGAACAGCTCCCGGTGCAGGTTGCGCGGACTCATTCCCAGCGCAGCCATGGCCTGCGCCAGACTGTCGGCCAGACCTTCCGGTCCACAAAACCACACGCGCGTATCCTTGCTGCGTCCCGCCAGCAGCTGCCGGCTATCGAGCAGCCCATCACGCTCGCTCAGATGGATATGCAGGCGGATATTGGGCAGACGCTCACACAGCTGCCGCAAACGCTGGGCAAATACCGCATCACGCTCACTATTGGCACAGTAATGCAGACTCGCTACCGGCGCTGCCTCTGGCCTTTCCTGCAGGCTTTCCAGCCAGGACAGGAAAGGTGTCACACCAATCCCGGCGGCCACCCACACCTGCTCTTCATCAGCCCGCTGCCGGGGCAAATCGAAACAGCCATAAGGTCCTTCCACCCAAACCTCCCGGCCGGCCTCCAGCTGTTCTACCAACTGGCGGGTATGATCGCCCAGCGCCTTGATGGCAAAACGCAACCGGCCATCGCCCCGGTCGGCGCTGGCAATGGTGAACGGATGGGCGCCTTCGATGCGACTGAAGGTCACAAAGGCAAACTGGCCCGGCCTGTGCTGCCAGCGCCCTTCCAGCTGACACTCCAGCTCAACCATGTCGGCTGGCAGACGACGGACCGCCAGCAGCCTGCCCAGGTAGGTACGACTGCGGCCAATACGCCCGCTCAGGCTGAGTAGCGCACACCAGCAGCCTGCACCTGCGGCCAGAGCAATCAACAGGCCAGCCGGCTGCAGCCACCACTGCGGCGGCGTGAGCACGATGCTGTGAAAGACAATAAGCAGGTAACACGCCGCCAGAACTTTATGGACGTAACGCCACAGGTGATAGGGAAAGCGCTGCACCAGCGCCAGCACCACCATGGCGGCCATGATCCACACCGACCACTCGCCCAGATCCTTGGCACTGCCACGGAACAGCTCAAGGAAAATCTTGATGCGATGTTCTCGGGTGGCCTCGCCAAAGACTGTCAGCATCGGTCCCTTGGCCAGCTTGATGCCGTAATGCAACAGGCCCAGCACCACAGCCCAGATACCCGCCCACTTGTGCAGGCGATACATCTTGTCCAGCCCGCCCAGCTGCTTTTCCAGCAACGCCGGTCGTACCGCCAGCAGCATCACCAGGGTCATCAACAAAAAGGAAGTCAGTCCGGTAAAGTAGATCAGCTGTTTGCGCCAGATCCACACATCCCAGCCTGCCACCTGTTCGATCACCGGCAACAGCCAGGCAGCCGCAGCCACCAACACGGTTCCCCAGATCAGCTTTTTCATGACAGTTCTCCTTCATCCAGCTGACTGCAGGATAAAGGGCCACCCTTAAAACAGACTGAAAGGCTGCTTCAGGCTGAATTAAGCCTGATTCTTACAATCGCAACAGTCTGCCTCTTCAAGAAGGAAACTTTCATGCGTCGCCTGATCCTTGCCTGTTGCCTGCTGCTTGCCGCCACCGTGCATGCTCATCACCTGGATCACCGGGAAGCCCTGCACATGAGCCGGAACGGCGAGATCCTGCCGGCCCAGCAGCTGCTGGAAAAGGCTGCTGCCGATTACCCGGACAGCCGCCTGCTGGAAATGAAGCTCAAGCACAAACACGGCCGCTATCTATACAAACTGCAGCTGCTGCATGCCACCGGTCGAGTGCAGAAACTGTACTACGATGCCCGTAGCGGAGAACTGCTGCGTGAAAAAAATTACAAGGACTGATCATGCGCCTGCTGCTGGTGGAAGACAGTATCGCCCTGGCCGATGAGCTGGCTGCCAGCCTGAAACGCCAGGGCTATGCGCTGGACTGGCTGGCCGATGGCCGCGACGCACTGGTACAGGGTGCCACCGAACCCTATGATCTGATCATTCTCGACCTCGGCCTGCCCGGCCTGTCGGGTCTCGACGTGCTGCGCCAGTGGCGCGCCGACGGGCTGACCACTCCGGTGCTGATCCTGACTGCCCGCACCAGCTGGAGCGAGCGCATCGACGGCCTGAAAGCCGGTGCCGACGACTATCTGGGCAAACCCTTTCACCCCGAAGAGCTGCAACTGCGCATCCAGGCCTTGCTGCGCCGCAGTCACGGCCAGGGCAACACCAACCAGCTACAGGTAAAAGGCCTGATACTGGATGAGAACCGCCAGTGTGCCGTGCTGGGCGAGTGCACGGTGGAACTGACCGCCGCCGAGTTTGCCCTGCTGCGTTATTTCATGCTCCACCCTGGACAGATCCTCAGCAAAGGCCGCCTGCAGGAACACCTCTACGACGGCGAGACCGAGCCGGATTCGAACGTGGTCGAAGTGCATGTCAGCCACCTGCGGCGCAAGCTCGGCCGCGACTGCATCGAAACCCGCCGCGGCCAGGGCTACCTGTTCTGCGGGCGGACACCATGACAGGCTCCATCGCCCGTTTCCTGCTGCTGCGGCTGGTACTGATGCTGGTGGTGGCCGGGCTGGTGCTGTCCCAGCTCGGCATATACTGGCTGGACCACAGCCTGCGCCAGTACAACCGGGAACAGCTGCAACAGCAGTCACAAAGCCTGCTGTTCTCGCTGATCCGCGATGAGAACAACGAGCTGGTGGTCAACGAACGCCACCACGATGCCCAGTTTCTGCAACCTTTTTCCGGGCACTATTTCATCATCGCAGTTGACGGCGAAGAATTTCGCTCCCGCTCACTGTGGGACTTTGTCTGGCCCGACCCGCCGCCTGCCACCGGCGAGCTGTTTGCCGGCCCCAATCGACAGCAGCTGCTCATTTACCGCACCCGCTACCAGATGGACAACAGCCAGATCGAGGTGACCGTAGCCGAAGACTACCAGCCCGTCCTCGAGCGTTTTTACCGCCTGCGCAACCATGGCCTGGTCGGCGGCCTGTTGACGCTGGTGCTGATCGGCCTGTGGCAATGGAGACTCATTGTTCGCGCGCTGAGGCCACTGGAACAGACACGCCAGCAACTGCTGGAGCTGGAGCGCGGTGAGCGCCGCAGGCTGGACGAAAGCGTAGCTGATGAACTGTTGCCGCTGGTACGGCAAAGCAACCAGTTGCTGAGCCACATTGAAGAGCAGCTCAAGCGCTCACGCAACGCCGCCGGCAACCTGGGCCATGCCCTGAAAACTCCGCTGGCGATCCTCACCACCCTGCTCGAACGCCCGGAACTGACCACAGCGCCCGAACTCAAGCGGGCGCTGAAGCAGCAGCTGCAGCTCATCGAACAGCGTATCGGCCGCGAACTGAACCGCGCACGCATGGCAGGCGAGCAGGCAGCCAGCCTGAAGTTTGTCTGCAGCGAGGAAATTCCCGCTCTGCTGGAACTGATGCAGCAAATCCATCCCCAGCTTGCCTTTCACTACCATGCCGATGCGCAGCTGCGCCTGCCCTTTGATCGCGACGACCTGCTGGAACTGCTCGGCAACCTGCTGGACAACGCCGGCAAATGGGCCACTACGCAAGTGCAGCTGGAGTTGCACACCGATGCTCGGCACCTGTACATCCACATTCAGGATGACGGCCCGGGCATCGCACCTGCCCAGCGCCAGTTGCTCATGCAGCGCGGCCAGCGTGCCGATGAACACAGCCCCGGCCATGGCCTGGGGCTGGCCATCGTACAAGACATCGTCCATGCCCTCCATGGTCAGCTGGAGTTGCGCGACAGCGAGCTGGGCGGTCTGCAGGTTGACCTCCGCCTGCCCCTGGCCTGAGACGCGAGAACCGGGCAGGCGGCGCGGCGCTTTCGCGACTTCCGCGACAGCACGTTCACGGGCTGATCAGTCACTTTGTCCAAGGTGTGAGAAATACGGGTTAGCGCTGGCTGAAACGTCCGCGCTGCACACTGGCGGCAAACGCCAGCGCGTCGGGGATGAACTCGCTGAAATCCTGTTCGAAGCCGTCATATTGCTGCAGCAACTCTTCGCCTGCACCCTGCAGCGGATTGGGCTGGCGCAGGCGGTACTGGCCGATGCGGTCAAGGGCGAGGGCGATGCTTGCCGGGTCGCGATAACTGACGAGCCAGTTCTCCCGCACCATGTGGCCAAACATCTCGTGGAAGCTGGCGGGCAGGGCTTCCGGGTGACTGGCGATGAGCTGATAGGTATTGGCGACAAAGCGTTCAAGCTCATGCTCGCCGGGCAGCTCAGTGGCCAACTCGGTGGCCAACTGAGTGGCCAGCTGAGACCAGTGCAGGGCGAGGAAATGGTCGTAGAACAGATCGACCATGATGCCGCTCACCCGACGCCGACGGGCGCTGATGCGGGCGCGGCTGCGCCGGAACGCCGGATGGGTATCAGCCCAGGCATCGATGCGGCGATGGAGTATCAGTCCAGCACCGAGCACCGGGCCGATTTCCGGCGGCAAGGGGTCAAGCGGCCCACGCACAAAATCACCAGCAATGCCGCCGACCCGGTCAGCCGCCAGCGGGCCGGCAAGAAAAGCGTGCGCCAGATAGTTCATCCCTGCGTCCTCTGTGTCCTGGTTGCAATCAGGACGACAAGCCTATCCTGAGTGGCAGCTGGACAGAAGTCCAGGCAACATTCATTGTCCACCACCCCCTGAACTGCAGGACTTTCCTGCAATCTTCCAATGACTGCTGCCACTTCCTCTGCGCTGGTCTGGTTTCGCCGCGATCTGCGTTGCGATGATCATGCCGCCCTGTATCACGCCTTGCGTCGCTTCCAGCGGGTGTATTGCGTCTTTGTCTTTGATCGCGACATTCTTGATGCCTTGCCGACGCGCTGTGACCGGCGGGTCGATTTCATTCACGCCAGCGTGCGCGAACTCGATGCCGCGCTGCAGCAACTCGCTATCGACCACGACAGCCGTGGCGGTCTGATCGTGCGCCATGGTTCCGCGCTGCCGTCAATCGTGCAGCTCGCCGGCGAACTGGGCGTGCAGGCAGTGTTCGCCAACCGCGATTACGAGCCGGCCGCCATCCAACGCGACCAGCGCGTGGCCGAAGCACTGGACAGCGCCGGGATTGCTTTCCACCTCAGCAAGGATCAGGTCTTGCTCGAGCAGGATGAAGTCCTCAACGGGCAAGGCCTCCCTTACCGGGTGTTCACTCCTTATCAACGTGCCTGGCAGGCGAAACTCGATGCCTTCCAGCTCAAAGCCTATCCGGTGGCGCGCTACGCCCGTCATCTCGCCCCGCCACCGGCCGGCAATGTGCTGCCCGAGCTGGCAGCACTGGGTTTCACGCCGAGCAATCTGGCCGCTTTGCCGCTGCCGACCGGCATGCGCGGCGCACAGCAGCTGGTAGCGGATTTCATCCCCCGGCTGGCGCTTTACCAGGAGAACCGTGATTTTCCCGCCCGCAAAGGCGTGTCCTATCTGTCAGTGCATCTGCGCTTCGGCACGGTTTCCATCCGTCAGCTTGCCGCCCTCGCCGCCGGGCAGGCAGTACAGGGTTGCCTCGGCGCGCAGACCTGGCTCAACGAACTGGCCTGGCGCGACTTCTATTTCATGATCCTGTGGCATTACCCGCAGGTCGTCGATCACGCCTTCAAGCCGGAATATGACGATCTGCACTGGGATGATGCCCCTGAGCTATGGCAGGCGTGGTGTGAAGCGCGTACCGGCTATCCGCTGATCGATGCGGCAATGCGCCAGCTGCTGCAGACCGGCTACATGCACAACCGTCTGCGCATGCTGGTGGCGAGCTTTCTGGTCAAGGATCTTGGCATCGACTGGCGACGGGGCGAAGCGTTCTTCGCCCGTCATCTCAATGATTACGATCTGGCGGCCAACAACGGCGGCTGGCAGTGGTCGGCCTCCACCGGCTGTGATGCCCAGCCTTATTTCCGCATTTTCAACCCGGTGACCCAGTCGCAGAAATTCGATCCCGATGGCCGTTTCATCCGCCGCTACCTGCCTGAGCTGGCCTGCGTTCCCGAGCGACACCTTCATTTCCCCGCCGCGATGAAACCGACCGCACTGGCAGCCTGCGGCCTGCGCCTGGGCGAAGACTACCCGCTGCCGGTGGTCGATCATGGACAGGCGCGGCTGCGTACCCTGATGCGTTTTCAGCGCTGAGCCGTCCTCGCAGCAAGAAATTCAGCGAGGAAACGGCCGGTGTGCGAAGCAGGATTGTTGAGCGTGCAATCGAGCGCACCTGCCGCGAGCAGCTCACCGCCACCACTGCCGCCTTCCGGGCCAAGATCGATCAGCCAGTCGGCTTCGGCGATGACGTCCAGATCGTGCTCGATCACCAGCACGGTGTGACCGCTGTCAGCGAGGCGATGAAGAACGGTAATCAGTTTTGCCACATCTGCCATGTGCAGACCAACCGTCGGCTCGTCGAGCACATAGAGGGTATGGCGTTCAGCCGGCAAAGGTACACCAGCGGTATCGCTGGCATCACCGGCACGCGGTTTGACTTTCGCCAGCTCAGTCACCAGCTTGATGCGCTGTGCTTCACCGCCGGACAGGGTCGGACTGGGCTGACCCAGGCTCAGATAACCGAGACCAACATCCTGCAGCAGCTGCAGCGGATGAGCGATTGCCGGATGCGCGGCAAAGAATTCCACCGCATCATCAATCGACATCGCCAGCACTTCAGCGATGTTTTTCTCTTTCCAGCGCACATTGAGCGTGTCCGCATTGAAACGCGCGCCGCTGCAGGCTTCGCACGGCATCCGCACATCGGGGAGGAAATTCATTTCCACTGTGGTCTGGCCAGCGCCATTGCACTGCGGACAGCGTCCATCGCCAGTGTTGAAGGAAAAGCGTGCGGCGCCCCAGCCACGGGTACGCGCAGTGAAGGTGTCGGCAAACAGGCGGCGGATCGCATCCCAGAAACCGACATAAGTCGCCGGGCAGGAGCGTGGTGTCTTGCCGATCGGCGTCTGATCGACTTCGAGCACGCGACCGATCTGCTGCCAGCCTTCGATGGCGCGACAGCCGAGCGGTGCGCTGACCTCCAGCGTTTCCTCACGCCGACGCTTGCGCGCCAGCGCCGGATCACCCAGCCACTGACGCAGATTGCGGTGAATGACATCCCGCGCCAGGGTCGATTTGCCTGAACCGGACACGCCGGTGACGACATTGAGGCGGGCGAGCGGCAAGCGCACATCGATCTCACGCAGATTGTGCAGACTGGCGCCCAGCACCTGCAGCGCCGGGTGATCAGCCGCCACTGCCCGCGCCGGCCGCAGCGGATGTTGCAGCGGCGTGCGCAGATACTGGCCGGTGAGCGAGCGGGGCGCCGCCAGCACCGCAGCCAGATCGCCTTCGGCAACCACTTCGCCACCGCGCACTCCGGCACCAGGGCCGAGGTCGATGATGTGATCGGCACGACGGATGGTTTCTTCGTCGTGCTCGACCACCAGCAAGGTGTTGCCGTGCGCACGCAAGGCCTGCAAGGTGTCGAGCAAGAGCTGATTGTCGCGCGGATGCAGGCCGATGGTCGGTTCGTCGAGCACGTAGCACACGCCGCGCAGATTCGAGCCCAGCTGGGCAGCAAGGCGGATACGCTGCGCTTCACCACCGGACAGAGTCGGTGCCGCGCGGTCGAGCGCCAGATAGCCAAGGCCGACATGCTGCAGAAAAGCCAGCCGGGAACGGATTTCGCTGATCAGGTCGCGGCCGATTTCGTGCTCGCGTCCATCGAGCTTGAGCTGGTCAAAAAACACCTTGCCTTCATCGACACTCTGGCTGGTGAGGACATGAATGCCTTGCGCACGGAAACGCACCGCTCGCGACACCGCATTGAGCCGCGCACCCTGGCAGGCCGGACAGGGCGTGCTGTCATCGACCAGTTCATCCGCTTCACCCAGATCGAGCGCATCGGGATCGGCAATGCGTTTCACCGTTTTCAGTCCAGTGCCGTAACACTGCTCACACCAGCCATGACGGGCGTGATAGGAAAACTGCCTGGGATCCGGTTCGGGAAAGCTGGTGCCGCAATCCGGACAGGCGCGCAAAGTGGAAAAAGTCTGCAGCGCAGCACCTTCGCGGCCCAATTCAAGCACCTTGATCACCCCTTTGCCGATTTCCAGTGCCGCGCTGATCAGCTCGCGCAAACGGGCTTCATGCTCCGGTTTCACCACCACCATGCCGAGCGGCAGTTCGATGCTGTGCTCACGGTAGCGGTCCAGCCGCGGCCATTTCGCCGTTGGCAGATATTCGCCATCGACCCGCAGTTGGGCATGACCTTTGCCGCGTGCCCATTTCGCCAGATCGGTGTACAGCCCTTTGCGATGAACCACCAGTGGCGCCAGTATTTCCACCGACTGTCCGCGCAAGTGGTGCTGGATGCGGGCAAGAATGGCCGCCGGGCTTTGCGGTTCGACGGCAATGTCACAGCTCGGGCAATACTGGGTACCGAGCTTGACGTAGAGCAGACGCAGGAAAGGATGGATTTCAGTGAGCGTGGCCACGGTGCTCTTGCGTCCACCCCGGCTGGTGCGCTGCTCGATGGCGACGGTAGGCGGGATGCCGAACACACCATCGACATCGGCACGCTGCGCCGGCTGGACGAACTGGCGTGCATAGGCATTGAGCGATTCAAGGTAGCGGCGCTGACCTTCGCCGTAAATGATGTCGAACGCCAGGGTCGATTTGCCTGAACCGGACAGGCCGGTGACCACGGTGAACGCGTCGCGCGGAATACTGACGCTGACATCTTGCAGATTGTGCTCGCGTGCATGACGCACTTCGATCGCTTCCAGCCCAGGCAGCGCTTCAGCCAGCATGGGGGCGGCAGGCTGGGTTGCTGCTGCGGATGCCGTCCATGCGGCAACGCCTTCCAGCGCCAGCGCATGCTCGCGCAAGGCTGCAGCAGTGTGCGAGCGCGCATCCTGCATCACTTGCGCCGGACTGCCGCTGGCGACCACTTCACCGCCGCCTTCGCCGCCTTCCGGGCCGAGATCGATGATCCAGTCGGCCGCAGCAATCAGATCGAGATTGTGTTCGATGACGATCACCGAATGACCGGCGGCCAGCAGCTGATCGAACGCCTGGATGAGGCGGGCAATGTCTTCAAAATGCAGACCGGTCGTGGGTTCATCGAACAGGAACAGCTGTCCCGATCCGCTTTGCTCCACAGCTTTGCTCCCAGCTTTATCCACAGCCTTGCTCGCTGGGTCACGCTTGACACGCGCAGTGGCCGGCTTGACGCTGGCGAGGTGACCAGCAAGCTTGAGACGTTGCGCTTCGCCACCGGACAGGGTGGGCACAGGTTGGCCCAGGCGCAGATAGTCGAGACCGACGGCTGCCAGCGGCGCCAGCCCGCTCAGCACCTTGGGCTGAGCGGCAAAGCGCGTCAGTGCTTCATGCACGGTCAGGTCGAGCACATCGGCAACCGAGAGTCCACTCCATTGTAATTCAAGCACTTCTGGTCGATAGCGCCGACCATCGCAGTCTTCGCATCGCAGCCAGACGTCGGAAAGGAACTGCATCTCGACGTGCTCGAAACCGGAACCATTGCAGTGCGGACAACGGCCCTGACCGCTGTTGAAGCTGAAGGTCGCGCCGGTATAGCCGCGCTGCTTTGCTTCCGGCAAGGCCGCAAACAGGGCACGGATCGCATCCCAGGCACCAACATAGCTCACTGGATTGGAACGCGAGCTTTTGCCGATTGGCGACTGATCGACCATCACCACGCCGGCGAGCTTATCCACATTTTCCAGCGCACCATAAGCGCCTTCCAGCTC
>JAVEVA010000030.1:0-35384 GCA_034005275.1 Thauera sp.
GGCGTGGTGTACAAGCTCAATGCGCTCGCCCTCCAGCAGCAGCTCGGCTTCCTCAGTCGCGAGCCGCGCTGGGCGGTGGCGCACAAATACCCGCCGCAAGAAGCGGTGACCCTGCTGCGCGACATCGAAGTGCAGGTGGGCCGTACTGGTGCGCTGACGCCGGTTGCCCGCCTCGAGCCGGTGTTTGTCGGCGGCGTGACGGTGACCAATGCCACCTTGCACAATCAGGACGAAATCGATCGCAAGGACGTGCGCATCGGCGACTGGGTGATCGTGCGTCGCGCTGGTGATGTGATTCCCGAAGTGCTGGCGCCGATCGTCGAGCGTCGTGCAGGCAACTTGCCGCGCTTCGATCTGCTTGCCCGTTATCCGCATTGTCCGCAATGTGGTTCGCTGGTGGTGCGCGGCGAAGATGAAGCGGCTGCCCGGTGCAGCGGTGGCCTGTTCTGTCCGGCGCAACGCAAGCAGGCGCTGCTGCATTTCGCCAGCCGGCGCGCGCTGGCGATCGACGGCCTGGGCGAGAAGATCGTCGACCAGTTGGTCGATGACGAGCTGGTACATCATCCGGCCGATCTTTATCAGCTCGATACCGCCACGCTGGCGGCTTTGCCACGCATGGGCGACAAATCGGCCGACAAGTTGCAGGCGGCGATTGCTGCCAGCCGGGAGACCACGCTGGCACGTTTCATTTACGCGCTGGGGATCCGCAATGTCGGTGAAGCCACTGCGCGTGATCTGGCCAGATATTTCGGCGGCCTGGAAGCCTTGATGGCGGCCGACAGCGAAGCTTTGCAACAGGTGCCGGACGTCGGCCCGGTGGTGGCGCAGTCGATCGTCACCTTCTTTGCCGAAAGCCATAACTGCGAAGTGATTGCCGCCTTGCGCGCCGCCGGTGTGCATTGGCCGGAAAGCGAGCCGCAAGCAGGGCAGGGCGGTGGCAGGCTCAGCGGGCAGGTCTTCGTCCTCACCGGCACTTTGCCCACCCTGGCGCGCGACGAAGCCAAGGCGCGCATCGAAGCGGCGGGCGGCAAGGTCAGCGGCTCGGTGTCGGGCAAGACCGGTTTTGTGGTCGCCGGTGCCGAAGCCGGCTCCAAACTCGACAAAGCCCGCGAACTGGGCGTGAAGATCATTGATGAGGCTGCCTTGCTCGCCATGCTGGCAGGCGGAGTGGCCATCGCTATGGAAACTGAAAAATGAAGAAAATCACCAAAGCCGTGTTCCCGGTTGCGGGCATGGGTACCCGCTTCCTGCCGGCGACCAAAGCCAGTCCGAAAGAGATGCTGCCGGTGGTCGACAAGCCGCTGATCCAGTATGCAGTGGAAGAAGCGGTTGCCGCTGGCATCACCGACATGATTTTCGTCACTGGCCGCACCAAGCGTTCGATCGAAGATCACTTCGACAAGGCTTATGAGCTGGAGACCGAACTGGAAGCACGTGGCAAGCGCGAACTGCTCGAGATCGTGCGCAAGACGGTGCCGCAAGGGGTGAATTGCATCTACACCCGCCAGTCGGAAGCGCTGGGGCTGGGCCACGCCGTCCTGTGTGCGGCGCCCATCGTCGGCGACGAAGCATTTGCGGTCATTCTCGCCGATGACTTGCTCGACAATGAAGGTGGCCAGCCGGTGCTGGCGCAGATGGTCGATACCTATAACTACCATCGCTGCTCGGTGCTGGGCACGATGAACGTGCCGCGTGCCGATACTCGCAGCTACGGCATTGTCAGCACCGATGAAGACCGTGGTCAGGTGCAGCGCGTCAATGGCATTGTCGAAAAACCAAAGCCGGAAGATGCGCCCAGTACCCAGGCGGTAGTGGGGCGCTACATCCTCACACCGCGTATTTTTGACCATATCCGTCAGCTGAAACCCGGTGCCGGCGGTGAATACCAGCTCACCGATGCCATCGCTTCCCTGTTGGCAGTGGAGGCGGTGTTTGCCTACCAGTTCGCCGGCGTACGCTACGACTGCGGCTCCAAGCTCGGCTATCTGAAAGCCACGGTCGAGCTCGGCTTGCGCCACACTGAAACCGGCCCCGAGTTCGAGACCTTCCTGCGCGAACGCTTCGCGGTGCAGGAGTGAGAATGCTCACTGAATCAGGCCTGAGAGGCTTGTAGGCTTTCCGGCCAGCTTCCGTAGGGGCGACCCTGGTGGTCGCCCGCAGGGCCGCCTTACTTGCGCCAGTAGTTGTTGGCGGCGGCGACGGTCTGGAAGTGAATGGCGATGACTTGTGAAACCGCGATCAGGTCGTCCGCATCGTCAGCGTAATCGGCGCGCAGTTTCTTGCGGATCTCGGGGCTGGTCTGAGTGACGGAAACGCCTTTGCGCGACAGTTTGACTGCCAGCGCAAAACCTTCTTCCGGCGTGGCGGTGATCAGGTTCAGATCGGTGTTCTGTGCCTGGACGGCGCCGCTGGCACCGAAGACAAGTGCGGTGCTCAAGGCTGCGGCAGCGAAAAAGCGGCCGAGACGTTCGCCGACACGCTCGGTCTGGCAACCGGCCTGGCAGCTTTCCTGCAGGGTGAAGATGGACATGACGAATGCTCTCCGGATGGTCTTGTTCATGAAAAGGAACAGCCAGGCCAGCAGGAAACACGATTGCATCAATGAGTGATGAGCGCCGGTCAGCTGAGTAACCGATCATACTACTCAAGTATTCGGCTCGGCCAGCGCCGACGTTTGTTGCACGCCGGCGCCGGCCTGAATACCGGAGAGTGGCTGCTCAGCTGGCGCTGGCTTCCTTGGCAGCACGCTTGCGTTCGTGCTCGAGCAGATAACGCTTGCGCAGGCGGATCGATTTGGGGGTGATTTCGACCAGCTCGTCATCGTCGATGAATTCGATTGCCGATTCGAGCGTGAGCTGGATCGGCGGGGTGAGGTTGACCGCTTCGTCCTTGCCCGATGCGCGCACGTTGGTGAGCTGCTTGCCCTTGATCGGGTTGACCACCAGGTCGTTGTCGCGGGCGTGAATGCCGATGATCATGCCTTCATACAGCACGTCGCCCGGGCTGACGAACATGCGGCCGCGATCCTGCAGGTTCCACAGCGCGTAGGCCACCGCTTCGCCATTGTTCTGCGAGATCAGCACGCCATTGCGGCGCTCGGCCATGCTGCCGGCCATCGGTGCGTAGTCGTCGAACACGTGGCTGACCAGGCCGGTGCCGCGGGTGAGGGTGAGGAATTCGCCCTGGAAGCCGATCAGACCACGAGCGGGGATGCGGTATTCGAGGCGCACCCGGCCTTTGCCATCGGGCTGCATGTCGGTGAGTTCGCCACGGCGACGGCCGAGCTCTTCCATCACGCCGCCCTGGTGATCTTCTTCGACGTCGACGGTCAGCAGCTCATAGGGCTCGCATTTCTGGCCGTCGATCTCCTTGAACACCACCCGCGGGCGGCCAACGGCGAGCTCATAGCCTTCGCGGCGCATGTTCTCGAGCAGGATGGTCAGATGCAGTTCGCCACGGCCGGAGACTTCGAACACGTCGGCGTCGGCGGTCTGGGTGACGCGCAGGGCGACGTTCTTGAGCAGTTCCTTGTCGAGACGCTCGCGGATCTGGCGGCTGGTGACGTACTTGCCTTCACGGCCGGCGAGCGGCGAAGTGTTGACCATGAAGTTCATGGTCAGGGTCGGTTCGTCGATCACCAGCGGGGCGAGGCCTTCGAGCTTGTCCGGGCTGCACAGGGTGACGCCGATGCCGACCTGGTCGATGCCGGAAATGAGCACGATGTCGCCGGCCTCGGCTTCGGTGGCTGCCGAGCGCTCGAGCCCTTTGAAAGTGAGCACCTGGCTGACCTTGCCTTTGCCGAGGTTTTCGCTGCCGTTGAGCACCACCACTTCCTGGTTGGGACGGATGCGGCCGCGCTTGATGCGGCCGATGCCGAGCTGACCGAGATAGGTCGAGTAGTCGAGCGAGCAGATCTGCACCTGCAGCGGGCCATCGGCGTCGATGTCGGGGGCAGGGACGTGCTTGAGCACCGCGTCAAACAGCGGCCGCATGTCCTTGCGCTCGGCTTCCAGTGTTTCAGCGGCAAAGCCGTTGAGGCCGGAGGCGTAAATCACCGGGAAGTCGAGCTGCTCTTCGGTGGCGCCCAGCTTGTCGAACAGGTCGAAAGTGTGGTTGATCACCCAGTCCGGGCGGGCGCCGGGACGGTCGATCTTGTTCACCACCACGATTGGCTTGAGGCCCATCGCCAGCGCCTTGCGGGTGACGAAACGGGTTTGCGGCATCGGCCCTTCCTGGGCGTCGACCAGCAGCAGCACGCCATCGACCATCGACAGCACGCGCTCGACCTCGCCGCCAAAGTCGGCGTGGCCCGGGGTGTCGATGATGTTGATGTGGGTGTCGCCGTACTGGATGGCGCAGTTCTTGGCGAGAATGGTGATGCCGCGTTCCTTCTCGATATCACCCGAGTCCATGACGCGATCATCAACCTGCTGGTTGTCGCGGAAGGTGCCGGATTGGCGCAGCAGCTGGTCTACGAGGGTGGTCTTGCCGTGATCGACGTGGGCGATGATGGCGATATTACGAATCGAGCGTGACATGGAAGCGGGAAGTCTTTGAATGGGCGGGGATTCTAGCATGGATTGCGGCGGCGCAACATGAATTTTCATCGCGGCAGCTTTTGCCTGTGCCCAGGTTCGGCGGAGCGACTTTCACGGTAAGATCAGGCGGTTTTCCTGTGGAGATCGTCCATGCTTGCAATCATCGGTGGCAGCGGCCTGACCCAGCTTTCCAACCTTTCCAGTGTGCGTCGTGAAGTGGTGCGTACCCCCTGGGGCGAGCCTTCCGGCCCGCTCACCTTTGGCAGTCTGTGCGAGGAGCCGGTGGTGTTTCTCGCCCGCCATGGCTATGGGCATACCATTCCGCCGCATCAGGTCAATTATCGCGCCAACATCTGGGCGTTGCGCGAAGCGGGCGCGCGCGGCATCGTCTCGGTGGCTTCGGTGGGCAGCATCCGTGCCGACTGGAGGCCGGGCACCCTGGTGGTTCCCGATCAGATCATCGATTACACCTCCGGGCGCAGCAGTACCTATCACGATGGTGGTGAGGAGGGCGTGCGCCATGTCGATTTCACCCATCCCTACGATCGTGCCCTGCGCCAGCGTCTGCTTGCTGCGCTGGCGCTGGCCGGTGAAGCAGCCGTTGATGGTGGGGTCTATGCCGCAACCCAGGGACCGCGGCTGGAAACAGCTGCCGAGGTGAGCCGACTCGAACGGGACGGCGCCGAGCTGATCGGCATGACGGGCATGCCTGAAGCAGTACTGGCGAGGGAACTCGACCTGCCTTACGCCGCGCTCAGTGTGGTGGTCAATCACGCTGCCGGCCGTCTCGACAGCGCGGACAGCATCAGTCTGGTCGACGTTGAAGCGGTGTTGCTGGAAGCCATGGCGCGGGTGCGGCTGGTGCTGGAAAAGATCTGTCAGGTGTGAGGCCGCAGCCCGACCGCCTTGGTTGCCGCAGTCGTTCAGGCCTGCAGGCGGTCGAGCAGTTCGCGTTCGATGCGCAGCAGCTGGTTTTCCTGAGCGAGCGCGGCGCCGCTGAGCAGGAAAGTGTCTTCAACCCGTTCACCCATGGTCGAGATCCGTGCCGTGTGCAGGCAGATATCATGTTGAGCGAGCACTTCGGCAACCGCAAACAGCAGACCGGGACGGTCGGCGGCAGTGAGGTTGAGAATGTACTGACGACCGCTTTCGTCGGCGCGGATACGCACCTCGGGGGTGATCGGAAAATGTTTCACCTGACGTGATGGCAGTGCCTGCGCCGGGCCATGCACCGCCTGACCGGGCTGCAGACTGCGGACCAGTTGCCGTTCGATCAGCTGAATGTGCTTCGCCTCATCGTCGCCGCCGGCAGGGTATTGCAGGACAAAGCTGTCAAGTGCGTGACCTGCACGGGTGGTGTGCACCCTGGCTTCGAGAATGGTGAAACCATGGCGGGCAAAGAAGGCGGTGAGGCGGACAAACAGATCCCGGTCATCCGGGGCGTACACCATCACCTGGATGCCGTCGCTGTCGTCGTCGTGACGAGCTTTTACCAGCACCTGACGTGACTGCGGCGGCTCCGGCACCTGGGTGCGATACGCATGCAGGGCTTGCGCGTGCCAGGCGATCTCTTCCGCGCTGTGGCGCATGAAGTACAGTTCGTCGAATTCGGCCCACAATTGGTCAGCATCGGTGTTGAACAGGCCTTGATAGCGCAGCAGGCGGCGGGCGTCGTCACGACGGTCTTTCAGACCCAGTGCCTGATCGGCACTCGCGCCGCGCAACAGGCGCTGCACGGCGTGAAACAGATTTTCCAGCAGGCGGCCTTTCCAGTTGCTCCACACTTTCGGGCTGGTGCCGCGGATGTCGGCGTGGGTGAGCAGATAAAGCGCGCTGAGACGGCGTTCATCGCCGACGATGTCGGCAAAGCGCTGCAGCACTTCCGGATCACTGCAATCTTCTTTCTGGGCAAAATGCGACATGGTCAGATGGTGCTCGACCAGCCAGATGATGAGCGCGCTGTCATCGGGTGCGATGCGGTGGTTGCGACAGAATTCGCGCGCATCGACCATGCCCAGCAAGGAGTGATCGCCGCCGCGCCCTTTGGCGATGTCGTGAAAGAGGGCGGCGACATAAAGTACCCAGGGATGATCGAAAGCGAGCAGCAAGCGGCTCATGAGCGGGTATTCGTGAGCATGTTCGCCCATGCCGAAGCTGCGCAGGTTGCGCACCACCATCAGGATGTGCTGATCGACGGTATAGACATGGAAGAGGTCATGCTGCATCTGGCCAACGATCTGCCGCCAGCCGGGCAGGTAGCGCGCGAGAACGCCGTAGTCATTCATGCGGCGCAAGGTGGTGCCGACCCCGCGCCGGTGCTGCAGGATCTGCATGAACAGCAGCTGATGCTCGGGTTCGGCGCGGAAGGCAGCGTTGATCTGCTTGCGTCCGGCCCACAGCGCACGCAGGGTGCGTGCGGTCATGCCGCGCAGTTCGGAGCGCTGCTGCAGGAGGAGGAAGCATTCGAACAGCGCAGAAGGATGGCGGCTGAACACGTCTTCGTGGCGGATGTCGAGGAATTCCCTCACCACCTGAAAACGGGCATTGATGCTGATCGCTGCGCCGCCACCCGGAAAAATCACTGCCGCATAGTTGTGCAGCAGGATGGTGTTCAGCTGACTGACCGTCTTGGCATTGACGTAGTAGCGTTGCATCAGCACTTCGGATGCGCGTCGGGTGGCGCTCGGCTTGATTGCCATCATCTGCGCGAGCGCTTCCTGGTGGTCGAACAGCAGGCGGTTTTCGGCGCGGCCGCAGTGATAATGCAGACGAATGCGCAGGTGCTGGAGAAAGCGTTCGGCGCTGCGCAGCTCGGTGGCTTCGTTGGCGGTGATCAGCTGCTGGCGTGCCAGCTCGCGCCAGCCTGGGCCAAAGCGCGCTGCCAGGGCGATCCAGCTCAGCAGCTGGAGATCGCGCAGGCCGCCCGGGCTGTCCTTGCAATTGGGTTCGAGCGCGTAAGGGCTGTCGTTGAAGCGGGCATAACGCTGCTCTTGCTCGAGCAGCTTGGCCTTGTAGAACTGGCGCAGGTCGAGACTGGCGTCGAAAGCTTCTTCCAGCGCAGCCAGGCGCTCGCGTGCGCCGGCGAGCAGGCGGATTTCGAGCAGGCTGGTCTGGGTGGCGATGTCTTCCAGTGCTGCAGCAACGCACTCTTCGACCGTACGCACCGCATGGCTGATGTGCAGGCCGATGTCCCACAAGGCAGCGAACATCGCTGACAGCTTGTCGCAAGTGAGCGGATCGGGTGCAGCAGGCAGCAGGATGAGCAGGTCGATGTCGGAAGCTGGAAACAGCTCGCCACGACCATAGCCGCCGACCGCCAGCAGTGCCGCGCCATCCGGCATGGCGCTGGCTTCCCACAGCAGCTTGACTTCGGCATCGACCAGCCGGGTGCGGCCCTGCAGCACCACTGACGCACGACCTTCCGTTTCATAAGCCTTGCGCAAGGCCTGGGTGCCGGCTTCGAGGCGCAGGCGGGCGCCTTCGATCAGTGCGCTCAGGGCAGTGGAGGGCGGTTGCCTGCTGTCGATCGTGCAGCTCATGCTGTGCCGCCTCTCATGGGTTTGTTGTGGCTGTTCAGGCTGCCGCGCGATCAAACAAGGCGGGCAGGCGATCCTTCACCAGCACGGGTGGCGGTGGGCAGTCGGCCGAGATAGTGAGCACTTCGACGCCGCTGTCGGTGACCAGTACGGTGTGCTCCCACTGGGCCGACAGGCTGCGATCTTTGGTGATGATCGTCCAGCCATCGGGCAGTTCGGAGATGGCCGCCTTGCCGACGTTGATCATCGGTTCGATGGTGAAGATCATCCCCGGCTGCAGTTCGAGGCCGCTGCCGGCTTTGCCGTAATGCAGCACTTGCGGATCTTCGTGGAACTTGCGGCCGATGCCGTGTCCGCAGAATTCGCGCACCACCGAGTAGCCGTTGCCTTCGGCGTGCTTCTGGATGATGGCGCCGATGTCGCCAAGACGGGCGCCGGGTTTGACCACCGAGATGCCGAGCCACATGCATTCGTAGGTGATCTGGGCGAGCCGGCGCGCAGCAATGCTCGCTGCGGCTTCACCACCGAGCAGGAACATGCGGCTGGTGTCACCGTGAAAACCATCCTTGATCACCGTGATGTCGATGTTGAGGCTGTCGCCTTTCTTGAGCGCCTTGTCGCCGGGAATGCCGTGGCAGACCTGATGATTGATCGAGGTGCAGATCGACTTGGGATAGGGAGAGTGGCCGGGTGGCGCGTAGTTGAGCGGCGCCGGGATGGTCTGCTGCACGTTTACCATGTAGTCGTGGCAGAGACGGTCGAGTTCGCCGGTGGTGACGCCGGGTTTGACGAACGGGGTGATGTAGTCGAGCACTTCGGCCGCGAGCCGGCAGGCGGTGCGCATGGCTTCGATCTCGCTGGCGGTTTTGAGAACAACGCTCATTTTGCTATCTGTGAACAGGGGGTTGGAAAGGAGTGAAAGGTAGCGCATTGATCGGGCAGGGGCAAATGCCAGTGCGATCGGATGAATGCCGTTGTTATTTCTGGCGCGAAATATTGAGTCTTGTCTGAGCGCAACTGGCCAGCAAAGAGGCCTCTTTCGATTTTTCGCTGGTTTGGTTCTGCCTGGCGCCAGCGCGAATTCCTGACAGGGCGACCACAAGGGTCGCCCCTACGCGGTATTTTCGTCCGGAATTGGGGGGGCGTCTGGACGGCAATTTCCGCCCGGAATTTCGGGCATGTGTGCTCACGAAAAACTGAAACGCATTGGTTGCCGTGCGCCCGCTGGCAGGATTGGTGGCGGGATGCTTCTGGCGAAGAGGTGAAATTTTTCTGCAAAAACCTTTGACAATCCGGAAAGCCTGTTTATAATGCGTGACTTCAGCAGGCGCGTAGCTCAGTTGGTTAGAGCACCACCTTGACATGGTGGGGGTCGTTGGTTCGAATCCAATCGCGCCTACCAAGATTCTGGAGTTGATCATGTTCCGAACTTGCACTACTGCATCGTACTGAACGAGATCGAATCCGCTTGTAGTTCTGCTGAGAAAAAGCGCGACTCGATCGCGCTTTTTTTTGTCCACGTTTTGCCGACGTTCCGCTGTTGTCCGACGGCGCGCTTGCGCCAAAGTTCCAAAGTTTCCTGGGGTTCCCAAACATGCCAGCGATCACGCTTCCTGACGGTTCAGTGCGTCAATTCGATCATCCGGTCACCGTGGCCGAAGTTGCGGCCTCGATCGGCGTCGGATTGGCCAAGGCGGCGCTGGCGGGCAAGGTCGGTGGACGTGAGGTCGATCTCGATCATTGTCTTGATGGCGATGCCGAGTTGGCGATCATCACCGACAAAAGTGCCGAAGGGCTGGAAATCATCCGCCACTCCTCCGCTCACCTGCTTGCCCATGCAGTGAAAGAGCTGTTTCCTGATGCCCAGGTCACCATCGGTCCGGTGATCGACAACGGTTTCTATTACGACTTCTCCTACAAGCGTGCGTTCACGCCGGAAGATCTGGAAGCGATCGAAACTCGCATGAGCGAGATTGCCCGCCGCGAACTGCCGGTGCAGCGCGAAGTGTGGCCGCGTGACAAGGCGGTCGAGTTCTTCAACAGCATCGGCGAGCACTACAAGGCCGAGATCATCGCTTCCATTCCGGCCGGTGAGGACGTATCGCTCTATCGCCAGGGCGATTTCATCGACCTGTGCCGTGGCCCGCACGTGCCGTCGACCGGCAAGCTGAAAGTGTTCAAGCTGATGAAGCTCGCCGGTGCCTACTGGCGCGGTGATTCGAAGAACGAGATGCTGCAGCGCATCTACGGCACGGCATGGACCAAGAAGGAAGACCTTGCTGCCTATCTGCACATGCTCGAAGAAGCGGAAAAGCGCGACCACCGCAAGCTCGGCCGCCAGCTCGACCTGTTTCATCTGCAGGACGAGGCGCCGGGCATGGTGTTCTGGCATGCCAAGGGCTGGACGCTGTGGCAGCAGATTGAGCAGTACATGCGCAAGACGCTCGATGAGCATGGTTACCAGGAAGTGCGCACGCCACAGATCGTTGATCGCACGCTGTGGGAGCAGTCCGGTCACTGGGGCATGTACTCCGAGCTGATGTTCACCACCAAGTCAGAGAAGCGCGACTACGCGGTGAAACCGATGAACTGCCCTTGCCACGTGCAGATCTTCAATCAGGGGCTGAAAAGCTACCGCGAGCTGCCTTTGCGGATGGCCGAGTTCGGTTCCTGTCACCGCAACGAGCCTTCCGGTGCCTTGCACGGCATCATGCGGGTGCGCAATTTCGTCCAGGACGACGCTCACATCTTCTGTGCCGAAGATCAGGTGCAGGCCGAATCGGCCGCTTTCATCCGTCTGTTGCAAAAAGTCTACACTGACTTTGGTTTTACCGATGTGCTGGTCAAGTTGTCGACCCGCCCGGAACAGCGTGTCGGCACCGACGAGCAGTGGGATGCGGCGGAAGCTGCACTGGCGGCAGCACTGGATGCTCAGGAGCTGGAATACGAGCTGCAGCCCGGTGAAGGCGCGTTTTACGGACCGAAGATCGAGTTCTCGCTCAAGGACAGCCTCGGCCGGGTGTGGCAGTGCGGCACCTTGCAGCTCGACTTCAACCTGCCGGAACGCCTCGGCGCTGAATACGTTGCGGAAGACAACAGCAAGAAGATCCCGGTGATGCTGCACCGCGCCGTGCTCGGTTCGCTGGAGCGCTTTATCGGCATCCTGATCGAAAACCATGCCGGCGCGATGCCGCTGTGGCTGGCGCCGCAGCAGGCGGTGGTGATGAATATCTCCGAAGCGCAGGCCGAATACGCTGCTGAAGTGACGGCAAAGCTGAAAAAAGCCGGCTTCCGGGTTGAAGCAGATTTGCGCAATGAAAAGATTAACTATAAAATCCGCGAGCATAGCGTACAGAAACTGCCCTATCAGATCGTCATCGGCGACAAGGAAAAGGCAGCGGGCCTGGTGGCCGTGCGTGCGCGGGGCGGCCAGGATCTTGGCCAGATGTCCCTGGATTCGTTGATCGAACGCTGGCTTCGCGAACTGGAAGCGAAGACCGGCGCGGTCTGATTTATTGTTTTCGTGGAGAGTTGAACCATCGCTCAAGATAAGAAGCAGCGCGTAAATAGGGAGATCAACGCGCCTGAACTCCGGCTGGTTGGCGAAGAAGGCGAACAGCTTGGAATTGTGTCCCTGAACACGGCCCTCAACATGGCGGAAGAAGCCGGGCTGGACTTGGTTGAAATCGCACCGATGGCGACGCCGCCGGTGGCGAAGCTGATGGATTTCGGCAAGTTCAAGTATCAGGAACAGAAAAGAGCGCACGAAGCGCGTCTCAAGCAGAAGCAGGTGCAGGTGAAGGAAGTCAAGCTGCGGCCGGGGACGGACGAGAATGACTACCAGATCAAGCTGCGCAACCTGAAGCGCTTCCTTGAGGATGGTGACAAGTGCAAGGTGACCTTGCGTTTCCGTGGCCGCGAAATGGCCCATCAGGAAATCGGCATGCGCCAGCTTGAGCGCATCAAGGCGGATCTCGAAGAGATCGGTCAGGTCGAGCAGATGCCGAAGATGGAAGGGCGGCAGATGGTGATGGTCATCGCCCCGAAGAAGAAAGCCTGAAGTTCTGGCTGAAAGATGAATTTGCCCTGTGGGGCAAAGCCGTTGCAACACTCCGGTGCTGCGGCGGACAAGAAGTGATGTCAGGTGAGCAAATGCGTTGGCAAGACACGACGCTACCTGACTTCATCCAATAAAACATGGAGTTAGTAATGCCCAAGATGAAAACCAAGAGCGGCGCCAAGAAGCGCTTCAAGGTCCGCTCCAGCGGTGGGATCAAGCGTTCCCAAGCGTTCAAGCGTCACATCCTGACCAAGAAAACCACCAAGGCCAAACGTCAGCTGCGCGGCACGACCGAGATTCATGCTGCCGATGAAAAGCTGGTTCGCGCCATGCTTCCTTACGCTTGATCAGGAGACCGTAAATGCCTCGCGTAAAACGTAGCGTGGTCGCACGCGCCCGTCACAAGAAGATTCTCGCTCAGGCCAAGGGTTACCGCGGCCGTCGCAAAAACGTCTACCGCGTTGCCAAGCAGGCGGTGATGAAAGCTGGTCAGTACGCCTACCGCGACCGTCGTCAGCGCAAGCGTCAGTTCCGCGCCCTGTGGATCGTGCGTATCAACGCCGCTGCCCGCGAACTGGGCCTGACCTACAGCAGCTTCATGAACGGCCTCAAGAAGGCAGCGATCGAAGTCGACCGCAAGGTGCTGGCTGATCTGGCCGTGTTCGACAAGCCCGCGTTTGCGGCGATTGCCGAGCAAGCACGCGCCAAGCTCGCGGCCTGAGCAGGCGAAGCTCAAGAAAAGGAGGCCTGGCCTCCTTTTTTTTCTGCTGTCGCCGGCGCGCTGTTGCTATCGCATCGCTGCGATCCCATCACGGCCTGCCAGTGCGCTCTGCGCATGACAGGCTGTTTTCCTTACCCCTTCTGAGCACTCGGCACCTTGCCAAGGCGGAGATATGGAAGATCTGAATCAATTGGTCCAGCAGGCTGCAGACGATTTTGCTGCTGCGGCCGATGCAGTGCAGCTCGAACAGGTGAAAGCGCGCTACCTCGGCAAGAGCGGTGCCATCACTGCGCACATGAAAGCGCTCGGCAAGCTGGCCTCGGAACAGAAGCGTGAAGCGGGTGCGGCGATCAACGTCGCCAAGAACGCAATCGAAACTGCGCTCGAAGCACGCCGCGAAGCTTTGCGCGCAGCGGCACTGGCTGCCCAGCTGGCGGCGGAAGCGCTCGATGTCACTTTGCCCGGCCGTGGTCACGGCAGTGGTGGCCTCCATCCGGTGACCCGTACCCTGGAACGCATCGAGCAACTGTTCGCCTCGATCGGTTTTGTGGTGGCCGATGGTCCCGAGATCGAGACTGACTGGCACAATTTCACCGCGCTCAACACCCCGGAAAACCATCCGGCGCGTTCGATGCACGATACTTTCTATCTGCAAGGGATGGATGAAGTGCTGTTGCGCACCCACACCAGTCCGGTGCAGATCCGTGCCATGCTTGCCCATGTCGAGCGCCATCGCAACGCAGCCAGCATGCCTGAGCTGCGCCTGATCGCGCCCGGCCGCGTGTTTCGTGTCGACTCCGATGCCACCCACTCGCCGATGTTCCACCAGGTCGAAGGCCTGTGGGTGGGCGAGAACGTCAGCTTTGCCGACCTGAAAGGGGTGATTGCCGATTTCCTGCGCAAGTTCTTCGAAAGTGAAGACATGCAGGTTCGTTTCCGGCCGTCCTTCTTCCCGTTCACCGAGCCGAGTGCCGAGATCGACGTCGCGTTCATGAGCGGCCCGCTCGAAGGTCGCTGGCTGGAAATTGCCGGCTGCGGCATGGTCCATCCCAATGTGCTGCGTTTTGGCGGCATCGATCCTGAGCGCTATACCGGCTTCGCCTTCGGCATGGGGCCGGACCGGCTCACCATGCTGCGCTACGGGGTCAACGACCTGCGCCTGTTCTTTGACGGTGATCTGCGTTTTCTCAGCCAGTTCCGCTGAGTCAGTGGTTGATGAGTCAGTGGTTGCGGGTCAGTGGTTGACTGAGCCGTTCTGCTGAGCAGGACACCGTTTCATCGCATTCTTCCGGGTAATCGAATCATGCAATTTTCCGAACAGTGGCTGCGGACTTTCGTCGATCCGCAGCTCGACAGCGAGCAGCTCGGTCAGCTGCTGACCATGGCCGGGCTGGAAGTGGAGGAGGCCGAGTCGGCTGCGCCGCCGTTCACCGGCGTGGTGGTTGGCCACATCGTCAGTGCCGAGCCCCATCCTGATGCCGACAAGCTGCGCCTGTGTCAGGTCGATGTCGGCGGCGACAGCTTGCTGCAGATCGTCTGTGGTGCGCCCAATGCGGCGGCCGGCATGAAAGTGCCTTGTGCGGTGGTCGGCGCGGTGCTGCCGGGCAACTTCGTCATCAAGCGCGCCAAGCTGCGTGGTGTCGAGTCGTTCGGCATGCTGTGCTCGGCGCGTGAGCTGGGGTTGTCCGACGATCATGGCGGTCTGTATGCACTCGCCGCCGATGCGCCGATCGGTGCCGATCTGCGGCAACTGCTTGATCTCGATGACACGGTGTTCACCATCAAGCTCACTCCCAACCGTGCTGATTGCCTCAGTCTGGAAGGGGTGGCACGCGAGCTGGCGGCGGTCACTGCTGCGCCGCTGCAGCGCGTGAGCGTTGATCCAGTAGCGGTCACCGGCACCGCACAGCGTGCAATCGTGCTCGATGCGCCGCAAGCCTGCCCACGCTACTGTGGCCGCATCCTCAGCGGCGTCAATGCTCGCGCGCAGACCCCCGGCTGGATGGTGCGCCGGCTGCAGCGCAGCGGCATCCGGGCGATCAGCGCCCTGGTCGATATCACCAACTACGTGATGCTCGAACTCGGCCAGCCCCTGCACGTGTTCGACAATGCCTTGCTGCAGGGCGCGATCCACGTCCGCTTTCCGCAGGCGGGCGAGCGTCTTGAACTGCTCAATGAACAGACGGTCGAGCCGGCAGCCGATACTTTGCTCATCGCCGATGAAAGCGCAGTGCTGGCGCTCGCCGGGGTGATGGGCGGGGAGCAGAGCGGCGTCACGCTCGATAGCCGCGATGTGTTCCTGGAAAGTGCTTTTTTTGCTCCCGCCGCGATCGCGGGGCGTGCGCGCGACTACGGTTTTGCCACCGATGCCTCCCATCGCTTCGAGCGTGGCGTCGATTTCGGACTCACTCGTCGTGCGCTCGAACGTGCCAGTGCGCTGATCCTCGATATCTGCGGCGGCGAAGCCGGTCCGGTGGAAGAGGCGCTGGTTGCCGAACAGCTGCCGCAACGTCCGCCGGTGCGCCTGCGTCCGGCGCGGGTGCGCAAGCTGCTCGGTATCGCTCTCGATGATGCGGCAATGCAGACGCTGCTCGAACGTGTTCATCTGCAGGTCGAGCGCGAAGGTGACGAGCTCGTGGTGACCCCGCCGTCGTGGCGCTTCGACATCGAGATCGAAGTCGATCTGGTGGAGGAAATCGCCCGGCTGCATGGCTACGACAACATCCCGGCGCTGCCGCCGCAAGGCAGCCTGATGATGTTGCCGCACAGCGAAAGCAGCCGCAGCAGTTGGCAGCTGCGTCATCTGCTCGCCGCACGCGGTTTCCAGGAAGTGATCAACTTCGCTTTCGTCGAAGCACGCTGGGAAGCTGATTTCTGCGCCAATGCGGCGCCGATCGAGCTCGCCAATCCGATTGCCAGCCACCTGAGCGTGATGCGCTCCAGCCTGATTCCCGGCCTGATTGCCAGCTATGACAACAACCGCAAGCGCCAGATCGAACGGGTGCGGGTGTTTGAAGTGGCGCGTGTTTTTGCGCGTGGCGACCGTGGCGATGGGCAGGTCCAGGTGCCCGGTTTTGATCAGCCAATGCGTCTTGCTGCGCTCGCTGCCGGCCCGGCCTTGCCTGAACAGTGGGGCGAGAAAGCCCGTCGCGTCGATTTTTACGATCTGAAAGCTGATGTCGAAGCCTTGTTCGCGCCGCGCAGCCTGCGTTTTGAAGCCTGCGCGCATCCGGCACTGCATCCCGGCCGTGCAGCGCGCGTGCTGCTGGAAGGCGTCGAAGTGGGTGTGATCGGTGAAATTCACCCGCTGTGGGTGCAGAAATACGAGCTGATCAATGCGCCGGTGGTGTTCGAGCTTGATCTCGCTGCCTTGCTGGCGAGCAAGTTGCCGGCGTATGCCGAAATCTCGCGCATGCCGGCGGTGGTGCGCGATCTCGCCCTGGTGGTGAACGAATCGGTGAGCGCCGAACGCCTCACCAGCTGCCTGCGCGAACATGCACCGGCGCTGGTGCGCGAGCTGAGCCTGTTCGACGTCTATCAGGGCAAAGGCATCGAGTCTGATTGCAAGAGCCTTGCCTTCAGGGTGGTGATGCAAGATACTCAGCGCACGCTGGAAGACGCTGAAGTCGATGCCGCGATTACGGCGATGGTCAAGCAGGCGGAAAGCACCCTCGGTGCCCGTCTGCGTGGTGCAGGAGCATGAGGTGACAACGTTGACCAAGGCCGAGCTGGCCGAATTGCTGTTCGAGGAAGTCGGGCTCAACAAACGTGAAGCAAAAGACATGGTGGAAGCCTTCTTTGAGGAAATCCGCCTCGCGCTGGAGCAGGGCGACAGCGTCAAGTTGTCCGGCTTCGGCAACTTCCAGCTGCGCGAAAAACCGCAGCGCCCCGGACGAAACCCCAAGACCGGCGAGGAAATCCCGATCACCGCACGGCGAGTGGTCACTTTTCACGCCAGCCAGAAACTCAAAGCTGCAGTGGAGCAACTGAGCCATGCAAGCCAGTCAGACTGAAACCCCTTCCCCTGTCACCCCTTCCTCTGTCGGCAGCGCCACTCCCGGCGCGGCCGCTCTGCCGCCGATTCCGGCCAAGCGCTACTTCACCATCGGTGAAGTGAGCGAACTGTGCGGGGTCAAAGCCCATGTGCTGCGCTACTGGGAGCAGGAGTTCACTCAGCTCAAGCCGCTCAAGCGCAGCGGCAACCGGCGCTACTATCAGCATCACGAAGTGATGCTGATCCGCCGCATCCGTCATCTGCTCTACGAGGAAGGTTTCACCATCTCCGGTGCGCGCAACCGTCTCACCGAAGGCGCAGTTGCTGCGCACGAAGATCAGCTTGAAGCCAACGAGCTGCGGGCTGCCTTGCTCAAAGTGCGCGAAGAGCTGCGCAGCGTGGTCGACGAACTGCGCGCCTGAAAGCGTCGCAGGCCAGTGCCTTGCAGGATTTCCTGCTTTGAAGGGCACTTTGCAGTGCAATAAAGCTGGCGAATTTTGAAAACGTTGCTATAATGGCGACTTGTGTCGGGGCGTAGCGCAGCCTGGTAGCGCACTTGCATGGGGTGCAAGGGGTCGCGAGTTCGAATCCCGCCGCCCCGACCAATTAAATCAAAGACTTAGGCCATTCTTCGGAGTGGCCTATTTTTTTGCTGCGCGACTTTTGCGCGACTCTCCTTGTAAGGCGGCGCGCTGTTTGGCCTAAGTTTGCGCATTTTTTGGCATAGCGCGCAGAGGCAAATTTCTCCCTTCGTTACCAGAGTTCGAAGTGGAGAGTCAGCGTAGCGCTGAGATCGGCTACCTGCCGATGACGCGCGAGCAGGCGAATCTGTTCTTCCAGGTGATTGCTGCACGCTACGAGCGCGGCAGAGGAAGCCTGCTTTCGTCAGCGCTCACAACTTCTGGAAAAGGCCCAGAGGTGACTGTTCTTGCAAGAAATTTTTGTTTTCGCCAGGACTGAATCCCGGATGCGTTGGCACTTATTCGGGCTACGTAAACTACGCAAGCCGTTTGTTCCTGCGGCATTTGAGCACAATTTCTATAAATAAAACTTTTGTTGCATTAAAGAAGTGAATCAAGTCAAATGACCACTTTGATCGCTGAGCTTGGGCATGCAGACAAGAGTTTTTGACACGGAACTGGCGGTGATCCAGGGCGGTGGCTTTCCGATCGGGCTCGGGGTCTGCCCTGTGCGGGCGCTTGGGAAGTGGAAGTGAGAGCTTGCCATGATTGACGACGGCCAGCGTCCTGATTTCATCGTGGTTGGTGCCGGATCTGCCGGTTGCGCGGTGGCCTGGCGTCTTGCCCGCTCCGGGCGTCATTCGGTCTGCCTGATCGAGCAGGGGCCGGAGGATCTCAGCCCGCTGATCAGGATGCCGAAAGGCTTTGGTGCGCTGCTGGCGGGTGATCAGTACGTAGCGCGCTATCCGGTCACCAATCAGAGCCGGAACAAGAGCGATGAAGTCTGGCTGCGCGGCAAGACCCTTGGGGGGTCGAGCGCAGTCAATGGTCTGCTGTGGATGCGGCCGCAGGCAGCAGGTTTTGCGGCGATGGAGCAGGCTGGCCAGCCTTACTGGCCATGGCCGGAGCTGGAAAAGCATTTTGATGCGCTCGATGGTGGTGATCACGGGCGAGGCATGTTCCCGGTCGGGCCGCATCGACAGAAACATGCGATCAGCGACGCTTTTGTGCGTGCGGCACAGTCTTTCGGCCTGCCGGCGATTTCCGGGCGAACCGGGCTGGGCCGGCCTGGTGCGGCTTTGATGCAGTACAACATCAGTCCGCAAGGGCGCCGTGTCAGTGCCAGTCATGCACTGCTGGCTGAAGCACGCAAACGTCCCGGTTTCAGAGTCATCACTGCTGCGAAGATTGATCGTGTCCTGTTCGAGGGCCGGCGTGCGGTGGCAGTTTCCGGCAGCAAGGCCGGTGAGAGTTTTGTGTTGCACGCGGCAAAAGAGGTGATTCTCTGCGCTGGCACAGTGGAAACGCCGCTGATCTTGCAGCGCTCCGGCGTCGGGCCGGCGGATTGTCTGCGCAGTCACGGTATCACGCCGGTGCTCGACAGTCCTCAGGTCGGAGAGAATCTGCGCGAGCATCTGTTGCTGGGTATCAATTTTCGGGTTAACTCCTGGGCGCATTCCGAGAACCGGCAGTATCGGGGTGCGCGCCTGCTCGGCAATCTGCTGCGTTATGCCCTGTTCAAAAATGGGCCGATGTCTCAGTCGCTTTGCCATGCGGCGGCTTTCATCCCCGGCAGGGGAGAACAGGGCGAGCGGGCTGGTGCAATGGTGATGTTCAATCCTTTTTCCCGTTCCGGCGATCAGTTCAGCAATGAGCCGGGGGTGTGCCTGGTGGCGTATGCCATTCATCCGCAAAGCAGTGGCCAGATCCGAATCAGCGACAGTGCGCCTGATGCCCCGCCGCAGATCAAGCCGCGTTACCTTGATACTGCGGATGATCGGGAGCTTAGCGTCGTGGCTGTCCGTGCCATCCGCGAGCTTGCGCGGCAACCGGCACTAGCCTCCTTCATCAAGGAGGAGATGGAAGAGACGGTTTGCGCGCAGACGGATGAGGAAATCATCAAGCTGTACCAGAACCGGGGAATGCCCGGTTTTCACGCCGTGGGCAGTTGCGCGCTGGGGCAGGGAATTGAAGACTCGGTGGTCGATGGCAGAACCCGCGTTCACGGACTGGAAGCTTTGCGGATTGCTGACTGCAGCATCATGCCGGAGATGCTGGCGCCAATCAGCAATGCAACGGCAATGGGCCTCGGAATGCACGCGGCTGGGCTGATCGAGCAAGATTGGAATCATGGGCAAGCCGGATCCTGAGCACTTGGCCGGAAAACTGCCTGCAGTTGCGCCCCCGGACTGATCAAGAATCATTCAAACGACAAATCGATGGAGAAAGTGATGATTACCGCAATCGTGAGGTACCAGCCGGCACGCAAATTCAGTGTCGAGGAAGCCGCGCAGATGATGAGAAGTGGTGCCGAAAACATGTTCAAGGGGGTGCCGGGCCTGCATGGCAAGCAGTTCTGCTACGACGCTGAGACGGGCCAGGGTCTGTCAGTGTATCTGTGGGAGTCGAGAGAGGTCGCTGAGGGATTTTTCAGCGAAGCCTTCATCGACAACTTCCGTTCGATGCTTGGCTGTACGCCCGAAATTGAATACTGGCCGACGATGGCTTTTGTGGACAACCGCAACGGTGAGGTGTTACCCGCTTGAACGCCTGGGCGGCTGCTTGAGTCATTTTTTACGCGAGGGAGGTTCAGCTGGGCGAGGCCAGGTGGTCGGTCACGCTTTCCGGGCAGTACGCGAGCACTGTTCTGAGGGGCAATTTGTTCACCATCTTCCCCGTGCTGTGCGTGAAGAGGCTGCTTTGATTGCGCCCAAGGTTCCTTGCCGTCATGGAGCACAACTGAGAAGGAACTGGATCATCTCGGTGCCATCCCTGGACAGGTAGAAGCGCACCATTTTCTCGTTGAATTCCTGCATCCTGGCGGCAGGCACGCTGATGGCGTCGATGCCGTGCGACATCAGCACGCCGTTCATCATGAAGCGTGAAGTGCGCTTGTTGCCGTCGAAGAAAAATTGCTGCAGGGCTCCAAACAGGAAAAAGACGAGTGCCCGCTCCAAGGGTTCGCATTCCTGCAGCGCAGCGACTCCATCACTGAAGACCTGGTTCAGCTCGGGTGCGCCGGCGAGTGTCGGCAGGGAGGTATAGCGTCCCACTTCGCCAAGGCCCACATCCGGCGTGTAGTTCGTTTCCTCACCCTCGCCGCGAAACACGCCCCATTCCAGCGCTTCGTTGCGAGCCACGATGGCGTGCAGCTCAGTGAAGACGGGCTTGGTCAGCGAAAAGCTCCCGCTTTTGACCATCGCCAGCAGCCGCTTCGAGCTTTCCGCCAGGTTGAGCACCTGATCCTGATCGGAAATTTTCCGCCCACCAACGGTGATGCCATCCAGCAAGGTTTTCACTTCAGGAAAAGTGAAGGGATTGCCTTCCAGGACTGCAGCATCCCAGACAAATTCTGGCAGCATCCGGTGGAAGCGGAAACAGACTCGCTCCAGGGAATGAGTGGGGATGGATACTGGAACGGCTTCTCGATCCCATCGGAAGCCAAGTTTGCTGAACAGTGTCATCAATTTTCCACTTACGGATTTGCTCATTTGCGGATTTCAGCAACGCAGTAGTCGGGCGTCAACTCGGCCAGTTTTCAGCAGCGTCCAAGGCGACACCACGAGCTGCAGCATGTCTCGACCACCTGATTTTTCGCTCGAGAGTCGAGTATAGCGGGCACACAAACCGCGTATGCGCGCTCTCGATCAGCCCCGAGCCAGGCATCGGGCGCTGAGTGTGTTGTCCCAGTCCACGCTGTGTTCCGGGGCGGGGGAGCAAGGTGCCGGTGCTGGGCGTCAGCGCCAGTCGCCGCACAACCACCAGTTCGGCCCGGATGCGCTCAGCAAGGCGTGTGATGCTGGCAGGCTTGACCACTCTGCGCAAGGGTACCGCCGCTGCGGTTATGCCGTTCCCTCAAGTCAGCGAACGGCATAACGCTGCCGGGGCGGATGCATAGCGGCAGCTCAGGGAGGCGGGATAATTTTGGGACAGCGGACTTCGACACAGCCAATCGATGATCCGGAAAGCAAAAAAGCCAACCACCGTGAAGTGATTGGCTTTGATGACTTGTATGGTTGCGGGGGCAGGATTTGAACCTGCGACCTTCGGGTTATGAGCCCGACGAGCTGCCAAACTGCTCCACCCCGCGTCGGAGAAACAGAACTATAACCAATGTCGCGGAGAAATGCAAAGTTTTTCGCTAAATATTTTCCGCAGGGGCGGGAAGCTGGTCGGGCTGGTGCCAGATCAGCAAAAAACGCTGCGGTAGTCCATAGTGAAAACTGCTGGGTGATAGGAGCGATGATGAAACAAAGGTTCTGGTGGTGCTGTGCCGGGTGGGCGCTGCTCATGTCCCTGATGGGGGGCGCGCAAGCCCGGCCGCCAGTAGGGATGCCGGGTCCGCTGGTACCGGTGACGGTGCCTGATCCGACGCGCAGTCTGGTGGATGCGCCGGTGATTGCGCGGATGAAGCTGCCGCGCGGCTGGAAAGTGGATGTGGATCTGTTCTGGCATGAGGACAGCGCTTGTCCGCCGGATATGGCGCAGCTGCATCTGATGGCTGTGGCGCCAGGTGGCTTGCCGGCACTGGAGGTCTCGTCGACTGCCGGCTGGCTGGTGGCGGAGAAGTATCCACAGGCGAGCGGCAGCGACGTTGCTGCGGCGCAGGATGATTTGCTGACTGCTGGTTGTCTGGTGGCGCCGTATGCCGGGCTGGAGGAGTTCTTGCGTGCGCTGGCGCATGCCTTGCGGCCGCAGGCGGAACTGCTGGCGTATCGTGAGCTGCCGCAGCAACTGCAGCGCATCCGCAGCCAACTGGCGGCGGCAGGCGAGGAAGTGGTCGGCGACAGGGAGCTGGAGGCGGGTGAGTTGCTGATGCGCTATGTCCACCAGGGCAAGCAGGTGCGTGAAGCCTGGCAAGCGAGCACGCGGCGGATTGCGACCGGGGGCTTGGGGTCGATTGCGCTGCAGGGCAATGTCTTTGCGCTGCGGATGGAGGAGGGCGCGTTTGATCCGGCGATGCTGGAGCAGATCGTTGCCGATGTGGTGCCGGATGAGCAGTGGCGGGCGGCGTTGCGGCAACGTACCGCTGAGCTGGCGCAGGCCTATAACGACCGGGTGATGGCGCGACTGGAGCAGGCAACAAAGCAGGCGGAGCAGGAGCGCGCTGGCAGGGGGGCGCCTTCTTCACGTCGTCCTTATTACCTCAACCCTCGGGAGCCGGAGCCGGGCGGCAGTGCTGAGCCGCTTCCCGTGCTGCGCCATCCACCGCAGGTCTTTGCTGCGGCGGTCAGTCAGATCGAACCGGACGGGTTGCTGCCGGTGCAGCTTCGCGGCGTGCTGCTCGCTGCCGATGACAAAGTGCGCCAGACCATGCAGCAGGAATGTGCGGGTCGGGCCGCAGCAACCGCCATGATGGCTTATGTGGGGGCGAATGAAGATTCGCGCCGCCAGCTGTCGGAGTGCTGGCGGCGCTGGGGCACTTGGAGAGGCAAGAGCAACTGAGACGGGGGTTGGGAGGAAGGGGTTGGGGGCTGCGGTGGTGCTTGCCGATTTTTGGTATTTTTGGGTTGTTGCGGCTTATTTTTCGACGAATGCGCGTTCGATGACGTAGTCGCCGCGCTGGCCGATGCGTGGTGACATGGTGAAGCCACGGGCGTCGAGCATCGTGCAGCAGTCGGCGATCATCGCCTGGCTGCCGCAGATCATCACCCGGTCTTCTGCCGGGTTGAGCGCCGGGACGCCAAGATCGGCGGCGAGCTTGCCACTTTCGACCAGATGGGTGATGCGGCCGGTGTTGCGGAACGGCTCGCGGGTGACGCTGGGGTAGTAGCGCAGTTTGGCCTGCACCAGTTCGCCGAGAAATTCGTGCTGCGGCAATTCCTGAGTGATGAAATCGGCGTAGGCGAGTTCAGAAACGAAACGCACGCCGTGGATGAGGATCACTTCTTCGAACTGTTCGTAGGTTTCCGGGTCCTGAATCACGCTGAGGAAAGGGGCGAGGCCGGTGCCGGTGGACAGCAGGTAGAGACGCTTGCCGGGGTTGAGGTCATGCAGCACCAGCGTGCCGGTGGGCTTCTTGCTGACCACGATCGGGTCGCCGCTGCGCAGGTGCTGCAGACGGGAAGTGAGCGGGCCGTCCTGAACCTTGATGCTGAAAAATTCGAGATGATCTTCGTGGTTGGGGCTGGCGATGCTGTAGGCACGGGTGAGCGGCTTGCCATCGACTTCGAGGCCGATCATGACGAACTGACCGTTCTCGAAACGCAGGCCGGGATCGCGGGTGGTGCGGAAGCTGAACAGGGAGTCGTTCCAGTGATGGACGCTGAGGATTTGTTCGGTACGCAGATTGCTCATGGTCGGGCTCGCAGGAAAGGCGGGAGGCGATCGGGGGGACGCCGATAAGCTGTTGAGGAAATGACAAAAAACAGACGCTGAGAAAGCAGGGGGAGCAGAGAGTTCCCTTCACTTGCTCGGATGACAGCATTTTAAGCCGATCTGTTTATTTGTAAATGTGATAAAATTTATATAACTTATTCTTTTTTTAGATATGAAATTCAGTCTGCGCCAGATCGAAGCTTTCGTGGCCATCGCTCGTCATGACAACGTCACCCGGGCGGCCGAAACGCTCAGTCTGTCGCAATCGGCCACCAGTGCCGCGCTCGCCGAGCTGGAGAATCAGTTTGACCAGCAACTGTTCGACCGTCATGGCAAGCGTCTGCGCCTCAACGAGCAGGGGCGCTTGCTGTTGCCGCATGCAGTCGAACTGCTCGACCGTGCTGCAGAGATCGAAGCCTTGTTGCGTGGTGAGCGAGGGCTGGGCAGTTTGCGCGTCGGTGCGACGCTCACCATCGGCAATTATCTGCTGCCGCTGATTGCGGCCGACTTTCTGCGCCGCCATCCGGAAAGCCGCATCAAGCTCGAAGTGCGCAATACGGCGACCATCACTGCGCTGCTGTTGCGCCATGAGGTCGATCTTGGTCTGGTCGAAGGTAAGGTGGTCGATGCCGAACTGGAGACCGAGCAGTGGGTGGAAGATGAACTGGTGGTGTTCTGCGCGCCGGAACATCCGCTTGCCGGTTGTGTGGCGGTTGATTTCAGCCAGATCGTTGATGAGCCCTGGATTTTGCGTGAGCGTGGCTCAGGTACACGCGATACTTTTGAAGCTGCCTTGCGCCATCTGCCGCATGCTGTTTTGCCCAGACTTGAACTGGAGCACACCGAAGCGGTCAAACGCGCGGTCGAAAGTGGTCTGGGGCTGGGTTGTCTGTCGCGGCTGTCCTTGCGTGACGCTTTTCGCCGCGGCAGTCTGGTTGCGCTGGAGACTCCGGAGCTGGATCTGCGGCGCCATTTCAGCTTTGCCTGGCAGCGCGGCAAGTATCACAGCGTGGTGATCCGTGAATTCCTCGCCGACTGTCGTCGCTTTACCGCCGGCGCACGGCGCAGCGAGGAAATCCCGCTGCCCAGTGTTCGGTAAATTGTTCGCTGAGTTGTTCGCTCGGTTGTTCGCCAAGTTGGTCCGTTCAGCTGGTCCGTTAAGCTGGTCCGCTGAACTGCCGCGTTAAACTGTCGGCGCTGCATTGTCGCAGCCTGTCATCCGATTGATCCATTTCGAGCTCAATGCCATGAATCTGCTTGATGCCGTTCGCCCTCTTGAGCAGGACCTGCTTGCTTTCCGTCGTGACCTGCATGCCCATCCCGAGCTGGCTTTTGCCGAGCACCGTACGGCGCAGCGGGTGGCGGAGGCGCTGGAAGCGGCTGGAATTGAAACCCACCGTGGCATTGGTGGCACCGGCGTGGTGGGCGTGTTGCGCGGTCGTGGCGAAGGGCCGGTGATCGCCCTGCGAGCCGACATGGATGCCTTGCCGATCACCGAGCGCAATGAATTTGCCCACCGTTCGACTCATCCCGGAGTGATGCATGGTTGCGGCCATGACGGTCATACCACGATGCTGCTCGGCGCCGCGCAGTTGCTGGCCAGCGGCGCTGCCGGGATCGATTTTGCCGGTACGGTGGTGTTCATTTTTCAGCCGGCCGAAGAAGGTGAGGGCGGTGCCGGGGCGATGATTGCCGATGGGCTGTTCGAGCGCTTTCCGATCGAGCAGGTGTTTGGCCTGCACAACTGGCCGGGGCTGGCCGCAGGCAGTTTTGCAGTGCATGACGCGGCAGTGATGGCCAGTGCCGACCGTTTCGACATCAGTTTTCTCGGTGTCGGCGCGCATGCGGCGATGCCCAATCTGGGGCGGGATCCACTGCTCGCTGGGGCAGCTTTCGTCCAGGCAGCGCAGAGTCTGGTCAGTCGCCGGCTGGATCCGCTGGCGGCAGGGGTGGTGTCAATCACCCAGTTTCATGCCGGGGAGGCGTATAACGTGATTCCTGATCGTGCGCTGTTGAACGGCACGGTGCGCAGTTTCGATGCGCAAGTGCGCAGGCAGCTGGAGAGCGAGCTCGAACAACTCGCCAGGGGAATTGCCGCAGCGCATGGCGTAGACGTCGAATTCACTTTTCATCGCGGTTATCCGGCGACGATCAATACGGCTGCCGAAGCGGCGCTGTGTGCCCGGGCTGCGGCAGCACTGGTCGGCGAGGCGGCGGTGGAGCGCAAGTTGCCGCCGAGCATGGGCGCCGAAGACTTTGCCGATTTCCTCCAGCAGCGGCCGGGGGCTTACATCTGGCTTGGCAATGGGCCGGGCGAAGGCGGTTGTACCTTGCACAACCCCAACTATGATTTCAATGATGACATCATCGGTCTGGGCGTCGCCTACTGGTGCAGCCTGGTGCAGACTGTGCTGGGGCGGCCGAACAATGAGGGTGAGGCATGAGCTGGCTGAAGCAGCTGGCGCTGGCCTGGCGGATGATGCGACGTGATCTGCGCGCCGGGGAGCTTCATCTGCTTGGTTTTGCGTTGCTGATTGCCGTTGCCAGTCTGACCAGCGTCAGCTTTCTGGCCGACCGCGTCGGTCGTGCGCTGGAACGTGAAGCCAATCAGCTGCTCGGTGGCGATCTGCTGTTGACTGCAGACCGGCCGTGGGAAGCACGCTTTCTGGACGCTGCGGCCGAACATGGCCTGGCCTTGGCGCAGACGGTGCTGTTGACCAGCATGATCGGCAATGAGCTCGACATGGCGCTCGCCGGCGTGAAAGCGGTGGATGCCGATTACCCGCTGCGCGGCGTGGTGCGCATTGCCGATGGCCCCAATCAGCTTGAACGGGATGCTGCCGCAATGCCGCGACCGGGTGAGATCTGGCTGGACGAGCGTCTGTTTGCCGCACTGGGGCTGAAAGTTGGCGACCGGGTGCAGCTCGGCGAGCTTGAACTGCGCGTGGCGGCCTTGCTCAGTTTTGAGGCGGATCGCGGGGCGAATATCTTCAGCTTGCTGCCGCGAGCGATTTTCAGTCGCGCAGATCTGGCGGCCAGTGGTCTGATCGGTGAAGGCAGCCGTGCCAGCTGGCGTTTGCATGTCGCCGGCAGCATGACGCAGGTGGCGGCGTATGAGCGCTGGCTCGCGCCGCAGCTCGGCCGTGGTCAGCGCATCGAGACCGTCGCCAATGCGCGCCCGGAAGTGCGTGCTGCGCTCGATCAGGCCCAACGCTTCCTGCGACTGGCGGCGATGCTGGCCGTGGTGCTGGCGGCGGTGGCAATCGGTCTTTGTGCGCGTCGTTTTCTGGCCCGCCATTTCGATGGCTGTGCGGTGATGCGCACCCTGGGAGCGAGCCAGGCTCAGGTGCTGACCGTGGTGGTGGGCGAATTCGTGCTTTTTGGCCTGCTGATGGTGGCCTTGGGCAGTGCGGTCGGCGCGCTGGTGCAGGCGGTACTGGTTGGCAGCCTTTCCGGCCTGATCGGCAGCGAGCTGCCGCAGCCTTCCTTGCTGCCGCTCGCCCATGGCGTGCTGGTCGGCATGGTGTTGCTGATCGGCTTCGTGTTGCCTCAGTTGCTGCGCCTGAGCCGGGTGAGCACTTTGCGCGTGCTGCGGCGTGAGCTGGACGTGTTCGAGCAGCGCAGCATGCTGGCCTGGCTGCTGGGCGGGCTGGCGCTGGTGGCGCTGGTGCTGTGGATCGCAGCTGATCTGCGCCTGGGGATCATCGTCGTGCTCGCCTTTGCGCTGGCATTGGCGGTGTATGCCGGTGCAGCCTGGCTGTTGCTGGCAGCCGTGGTGCGCTGGGGCGCCGGTTTGGGAGCAGGGTTTGGGGTCGGCTGGCGGCAAGGTCTGGCCGCGCTTGGCCGGCGGCGCCAGTCGAGTGTGCTGCAGGTCGCGGCGCTCGGCATCGGCGTGACCACTTTGCTGCTGCTTGGCTTGCTGCGCGGCGATCTGCTGGCCAACTGGCAGGCGATGGCGCCGCCGGAAGCGCCCAACCGTTTTGTGATCAATATCCAACCGGATCAGCGCCAGCCGTTGGGCGAATTTTTTGTTGACCATGGTCTGCCGCCGCCGTTGATCGAACCGATGATCCGTGGTCGCCTGCTGGCGATCAATGGCGAAGCGGTGAAAGCGGAAAACTATGCGGATGAGCGCACACGTCGGCTGGTCGAGCGTGAATTCAACCTGTCGTGGGCCAGCGAGTTGCCCGGTGGCAACGAGGTGGTCGCCGGGCGCTGGCATGGCGCAGGTAATGACGATGGCGCTGGCGTTGCGGGAGCACAGTTTTCGGTTGAACAGGGTCTGGCGCAGACTTTCGCACTGAAGCTCGGTGACCATGTCGCCTTCGAGATCGCCGGTGAGCGGGTGGAAGCGCCAATCACCAGTGTGCGCACGCTCGACTGGGATTCGATGCGGGTCAATTTTTTCTTCATTGCTGCGCCGGGGATGATCGAAGCGTATCCGGCCAGCCTGATCACCAGCTTTCATCTGCCGCCGGGACAGAGCGCTTTCAATGCGCAGCTGATCGCAGCATTTCCCAATCTGACCGTGATTGATGTCACTGCGGTGCTCGCCCAGGTACAGGAAATGGCCGGCAAGCTGATTTTCATCGTCCAGGCAGTGTTTGGCTTTGCGGTGCTTGCCGGGCTGGTGGTGCTGCTCGCTGCCTTGCAGGCCAGTCATGACGAGCGCCAGCATGAAATTGCCCTGCTGCGTACGCTGGGCGCGCGCAGCGTCCAGTTGCGACAGACGCTGCTGGTCGAACTTGGTGTGCTGGGTCTGCTGGCCGGGACACTGGCGGTGCTGGGCGCGACCCTGATTGCCGGGGTGCTGGCGCAGCGCCTGTTCGAGCTGGTCTATCTGCCGGCCTGGCTGCCGCTGTCGCTGACCGTAGTCCTCGCCACTGCCGCAGTCCTGGGAGCGGGGTGGCTGGGGGTGCGTCATTTGCTGTCACAATCGCCGCTGCTCACGCTGCGCAATCAATGAATTTTCCGGAGCCATTTTCGGAACCTTTTCGGAGTCAATGCCATGGAAGTTGCCATCCCGACCATTTTCATCGTCATGTTGTTCATCACTGCCTGGTGGGTGATGCACAGCCATTATCAGCGCGAAGATGCCAAGCGTGCTTTACCCGAACGTGAGCTCTACGCCGGGCAGCACGGCGGCGAGACGGCAGTCTGTCACGCCTGTGCCAGCAGCGAGCTGAAGGATGAAGGGCTGGATTCGGGTGCCGATCTCAAGCGCATCGTGTCATGCGCGAGCTGCAAGACCTTGCTGTATCGCTACCTGCAGGAGGGAGAAGTGTCGGAGCAGTTCTGAGGCTGAGAGAAATCTTCAGCGCTCGCGGTAGGCAGTCGGTGGAGGCGACCAGCGGAACTGGTTTTTGCCGGTGTTCTTGGCTGCATACATTGCCGCATCGGCCAGCTTGAGCAGTGCTTCCGGATCGTTGCCGTGGGTGGGATAGCTGGCAATGCCGACGCTCGCCGAAACGATCACGCGCTGGCGACCGATTTCCAGCGGCTGGGCGAGGGCATGGATGATTTTTCTGGCGACAGCTTCAGCGTCGTTGGCATGCGTCGGCGCCACGATGAGCATGCCGAACTCGTCGCCACCAAAGCGGGCGGCGATGTCTTCCTTGCGGACACAGGCCCGCAGGCGTTGTGCGGTGCGGATCAGCACTTCGTCACCTGCCGCATGGCCGAGGCTGTCATTGACTGATTTGAAGCCGTCCAGGTCGATGAACAGGATGCCGAGCTGCTTGCCGTGACGTCTGGCTTCGGACAGCTCTGCCTCCAGGCGTTGGGTGAATAGACGGCGATTGGGCAGGCCGGTGAGGGTGTCGTGCAGGGCGGCGTGCGACAGGCGGGCTTCGAGCTCCTTGCGCGGGTTGATGTCATACATCACCACGACGAGGAAATCTTCTTCGTCTTGCTGGCCCCGAACGAGGCTGTGCGCTTCCAGGACCCACTGCAAGGACTTGTCCGGGCGCCGGTAGGCGACTTCACGGGCGGCGGTCGGATACTGATCCGGCTTGAGTGTAGCGTTTGGTGTGTTGATCTCCGGATCGCGGAATTCGGGCAGTTTGTGACCACGCAACTCATTGAGTGGCAAACCCAGCAGCTCGCACAATTTCTGGTTGGCGTTGAGAATTTTGCCGCTGTGGGTGATGTGGGCAATGCCCATCGCTGCCTGATTGAAGGTCGCACGGAACACTGCTTCGCTGAGGCCGAGGGCGGCGCTGGCATGTTCCTGTTGCTGCAGCGAACGGATGAGCAGGCTGCCGGCGAGGATGAAGCCGAGGCTGCCGGCAGCTGCCATCAGCAGATAGATTTTCTTGAGCTGGCTGAAGGCGGCGAGCGTTTCCTGTTCGCCACTGCCGATGCTCACCAGCAAGGGATAGGCGTCCAGTTTGCGATAACTGAGCAGACGGCTGGTGCCGTCGATCGTACGGCCATCGTCGATGAACTTTCCGGCTTCCTCCAGCGGCTGGTGGTCGTTCCACGACAGCGGGCGGGCTTCATGACCACTGAATTCTCCCGTCGCGAGCTTGCGGGTGAACACCGTGCCGTCGAGGCTGCTGACTTCGAGCAGGAATTCCTGCCCCAGGTCGGCTTCCTGGTAGAAGCTGCTCAGGCTCGCAGGGGGCAGCGAGATCACCACCACCCCGGCAAAGCGGCCATCATCGCCCTTGATCGGCAGGCTGAGCGGGATTCGCCAGGTTGGCGGATCGCCGCCGAGCTCGACCGGGCTGATCATCAGCTGATCGCTGCCGTCCTGCTGTTGGCTGACGAAGCCGGGGTGCTGGCGGTAATCGCGGGTGAGATTGAGTCTGGGCGCCGAGCTGAGGATCAGCTTGCCTTCTTCATTGATGACGCTGATGAGCAGGAAGGCGTGCTCGGCAAACACCCGCTGACTGGCGAGGGCGGGCAGATCGAGTGCTTCGCCTTCACGCAGATAAGCTTCGCGGACGAAGGCGGCCAGCAGTTCGGTGCTGCCGAGAATGCGCTGCAATTGTTCTTCCAGGGCAATGGCGAGATTTGAATTGGAACGCTCGGCGGCCGACAAGGCCTGTTCGCGTTCGGCATCGATGCGTTGCAGGGTGATCAGCCAGATTGCCGCGATCACCAGTGCGCAGCCAAAGCCGACCGCCTTGCGCAACCAGGAGAAGCCGTTGCCTGGCAGAGGTCGGGGGCGTGCCCCCGGCAGATCCGGACCCGGACAGGGAAGCGGGGAGGAGGGGGCGGCTTTGCCGGGCATGTCAGCGCACTCAGTGGCTGTTTGCAGTGTCGGCTGAGGGAAGATCGGCAGCCGCTTCGGTGGCGGCATCATCCTGGTTGTGGAGCAGGTCTTCGAGCAGGTGGCCGTGACGTCTGGCCTTGGTGCTCAGATAGCGCTCGTTCTGCGGCGTCACGTCACCGAAGATCGCCTGACGGGCATTGACCCGGATGCCGGCGCGTTGCAAGGCTTCGACCTTGGCCGGATTGTTGGTCAGCAGCAGGATCTGCTTGACCCCCAGTTGTTCGAGCATTTCATGGGCGACGCGGAAATTGCGTTCGTCCTTGGAAAAGCCGATGGTCTGGTCGGCATCGATGGTGTCCAGCCCCTGATCCTGCAAAGTGTAGGCACGCAGCTTGTTGGCCAGACCGATGCCGCGACCTTCCTGCGACAGGTAGAGCAGCACGCCGCCGCCCTGGGCACGGATGGCCGCCACGCCGCGGCGCAGCTGTTCGCCACAGTCGCAACGCAGGCTGCCGAACAGATCGCCGGTGAGACAGGAAGAGTGCAGCCGCACGGGTACATCTGCCGGCCAGTCGTCCGGTTCGCCAATGACGATCGCCACGTGCTCATGAACGCCGTCCGCTTCGCGGAACAGCACGAAGCGGGTGTGGTCCGCCTCGGCCAGCGGCACGCGAGCTTCGCTGATGCGGTTGAGCGCGCCGGGGCCGGCGCGGCCGAGCGTGAGGGCCAGTTCGGCATCGACCACCAGCAGCTCACCGCTGTCGATGTCGGCCTTGATCGCTGCGGCCGCTGCGCCATCGAAGCTGCTGGCCAGCGCCGCCGGCAGCAGCAGGGAGTGGGTGAGCAGACGGATGGCCGCTCTTTGCATGCGGTCAGCAGCCTGATGGCGGGCATCGGTCGGCAGGCGGGCGTTGCGCGCGGCAGCCAGTTCGTGCAGCTGCTCGGTGGCTGGCAGGCTGGCAAAACTGAGTGCGGTCGGTGATTCGATGTCGTGGTAGCCGAGTGCGCGCATGCGGTGGCTGGACAGCAGCAGTACGGGGGCACTGCCGTCGCCGTCGACAAAGCGGGCACGGGCGGCCTCATTCAGGCCTTCGACCGCCTGGATGAGGGTGTATTGCTGGCCATCGCGGATCAGGATGGGAAGACTGCGTCTGAGGTCAAAGATGGCGCGTTCTGCTTGGCGCATTGATTATTCTCTCCGTTGCGAGCACCGGGTCGGGCGCTGCGCTGATGGTCAGGGGTGGGGCGTCCATGTCCGCTGCGGCCAGTGGGGGATCAAGGGACTGGCGGGGACAGGGGCTTGGGCTCAGCCGCCGATGTAGGACATTTCGATTTTGTGTTGTCTGAGCGTATGAGCGGTGCGAATTTCTGAATAACGGTCTTCTCGCTGCTGCCAGACCGTGGCAATGAAGGCGTCGAGTGCCGCATCATCGGCGGCATGCCCGGCGTCTGCGCGCAACAGGGCGCGCAAGTCATGGCCTTGGCTGGTAAACAGGCAGGTGTAGAGTTTACCGTCAGTTGATAGCCGCAGGCGCGTGCATTGTTGGCAAAATGCACGGGTTACCGACGAAATGACGCCGATTTCACCGCCGCCGTCGCGGTAGCGCCAGCGTTCGGCCACTTCACCCGCATAATTGGGATCAATCGCTTCGAGCGGAAAACTGTGCTGAATGCGTTCGATGAGCTGGGCAGAAGGCAGGACTTCGTCCATGTTCCAGCCATTGCTGCTGCCGACATCCATGAATTCGATGAAACGCAGGATGTGACCGCGATGACGGAAATACTCTGCCATCGGCAGGATCTGCTCATCATTGCTGCCGCGCTTGACCACCATATTGACCTTCACCGGGCCAAGTCCGGCAGCGGCGGCCGCTTCGATGCCGGCAAGCACTTTGGCCACCGGCCAGTCGGCATCGCTCATGCGGCGAAAAATCTCGTCATCCAGCGCATCCAGGCTGACGGTGATCCGCTTCAGTCCGGCTGCGCGCAGCCGGGGCGCCAGTTCGGGCAACAGCACGCCGTTGGTGGTGAGGGCGATGTCGATGTCCTCGAGGGAGGCCAGCATGCCGATCAGCTGGTCGAGATCCTTGCGCAGCAGCGGTTCGCCGCCAGTGATGCGGACCTTGCGCACCCCCCGGGCATGAAAGAGGCGGGCGAGCCGGAAAATCTCTTCGAAGCTGAGCAGTTCCTTGCGCGGCAGGAAGCGGTGATCACTGCCAAAGCGTTCGCGCGGCATGCAGTATACGCAGCGGAAGTTGCAGCGGTCGGTGACCGAAATGCGCAGGTCACGCAAGCTGCGGCCGCGACGGTCAAGCAGCACTGGAGCTGCTTGCTGCTCGACAGGTCGGGGCGAGCGGGAAGAAGAGACGGGCTTGCTCATCGCATGATTATCGGCAGTGCACGCGCTCGCGGCAAGCCACCCGGGTGTCGGGCAGGGGCGAAGCGCTGCGGGGGTGTATCATTCGCTCCCCCCTGGTTCGGCCTCAAGCCGGTTTTGGAGAATGACAAACATGGCCGCACCTCTGGCCCTGGCTGCAGCGCAGTTGCGCAGTGGCTGTGATCCTGACAGTTTCAGTTTTGCCACCACCGCCGAGCTGGCCGATCCCGCTGCAGCGCATGCCGGGGATCTCGGCCAGGCGCGTGCGGTGGAGGCGATCCGCTTTGGTCTGGCGATGGATCACGGTGGTTATCACCTGTTCGTGCTTGGTGAAGCCGGCAGCGGCAAGCATGCCACCACTTTCCGGCTGCTCAATGAACGTGCGGCGGCGGAAGCCGTGCCGCCTGATCTGTGCTATGTGCATAACTTCAGCGATGCGCTCAAGCCGCAACTGCTCAGCTTGCCGGCGGGCCGTGGCAGTCAGCTGTGCAGCCTGATGCAGAGCTTCGTGCGCGAACTGGGGCCGGCGTTGGCGGCAGCGCTCAATAACGATGCCCACGTCGAGCGCGTTGAAGCCTTGCAGGACAATCACAAGGCGCGTGAAGAGGCTGCCTTGCGCGAGCTGGGCGAAAGCTGTGGCGGTGAAGGCATCTCCCTGCTGCAGACGCCGGAAGGTTTTGTTTTTGCGCCAACCCGTGATGGCGAGCCGATGTCGCCGGAAGCGTTTGAAGCGCTCGCCGACGAGGAGCGGGCAGCGATTGAAACCCAGGTGGGTGAGTGGAGCAATCGACTCGAAGAACTGCTCAATGACTTTCCCGGCTGGCGCAAGGAATTGCGTGATGCGGTCGAACGGGCCGAAAAGGAAGTGCTGGCACCGGCGCTCGCTCATCTGATGAAACCTTTGCGTGAAGCGCATCAGGATCTGCCTGAAGTGCTTGCCTTTCTTGATGCGGTCGATGAGGACGTGCTCGACAAGGCGATTCGTGGCCTGCTGCTGGAAGATGAGGACGAGGAAGCGGTCGAGCCGGAAGAAGCGCTGCGTTACCAGCGTTATCAGGTCAGGTTGCTGGTCGATCACAGTGAGTCGAGCGGCGCGCCGGTGGTGTTCGAGAACAACCCTGGCTATGGCAACCTGATCGGCCGCATTGAGCACACGGTGCAGCAGGGCAACCAGCTCACCCATTTCAAGCTCATCCGCGCTGGCGCGCTGCATCGTGCCAACGGCGGTTATCTGGTGCTCGATGCCGAGCGCTTGCTCACCCAGCCTTTTGCCTGGGAAGGGGTGAAGCGCTGCCTGCGCGCCGGTGAAATCCGCATCGAACCACCGGCTGAAGCGCAGAACTGGAGCGGGGCGCTCACCCTCGAGCCGGAAGCGGTGCCGTGTTCGATCAAGCTGGTGTTGATCGGCGAGCGCGAGATGTACTACCTGCTGATGGACCATGATCCCGAGTTTGCCGATCTGTTCAAGATCGCCGCTGATTTCGAGGATGATCTGCTGCGCACTCCGGCCAATGAGCTGCAATATGCGCGACTCATCGGCCTGCTGGCCGACAAGGCACAGCTGTTGCCGGTGCATCGCAGCGGCGTGGCGCGCTTGGTCGAGCAGGCTGCCCGGCTTGCCGAAGATGCCGGCCGGCTGTCGCTCAATACGCGTGCGCTGTCCGACCTGATGCGGGAAGCCGATCATTTTGCCCGCGCCGCGCAGGCGGAGAGCTGCGAGCGTAGTCACATCGAGACCGCGCTCGCCGCCCGCGCCCGTCGCCACAACCGCTATCCGAGCCGGGTGCTGGAATCGATCCTCGAAGGCACGACGCTGATTTCCACCATGGGCGAGCGTGCCGGCCAGATCAACGGTCTGGTGGTGGTCGAGCTCGCCGGCCAGCATTTCGGCCATCCGGTGCGGATTACTGCCACCGTACGTCTCGGCGAAGGCGATGTGGT
>JAVEVA010000031.1:0-35139 GCA_034005275.1 Thauera sp.
ATTGCCCCTGCGAAAGTAGGTCATCGTCAGACTGACTACAAGAAAACGCCCGTACAGAACCCTGTACGGGCGTTTCCGCGTCTACAAAACGATCCGGGCCATGCAACCCGCAGCGAGCGGAAATCCGAGCGGTGCAGGGCGGCCACAAGGGCCGCCCCTACGTGATGCACACGTGACCGGAGTGCCGTGCAGAGATTGCCCGGCCAGGGGGAGATCGAACGCCGCAAACCTTCGCAGAAATCTGGACAGAAATCGCCGGGTAGGGGCGACCCTTGTGGTCGCCCTGCCAGGGAAGCGTGCTGGCGCCAGGCAGGACAGGATGCCCCTGTGGGTTTTTCGTTTCTTGCCACCAGCTTTGGCCGTGCTGCCAGGGCTGTTAGAATTGGCGACTGCGCGGAAGCGGTTGTTTGTGTGCTGCTTTCGACCACTGATCATTTACCGAGTTGATCCATTGCCATGAGTCTTTTCTCTACACGAGCCAATTTCCGCCCTTTGATGTCGCACTGCGGTTTCAAGATCATGGGCGTGCTCACCGGCCTGTTGGTGTTCAGCAGCGCAGGAGCCGCTTCGATTGCACTTGAACCGGCCGAGTTCGGTCCTTACCGGGTGGCCTGCAGCAATGTCGAGCAGGATTTCAGTCGTGCCCAGGGTTCGGTGTCGAGCTACTGGGAAGGCAATCGTGAAGGCAGCAGTTCCCAGCGTCGGCGCTACCTGACCGAATTGTTGCTGAATAGCGAGGATACGGTCAGCTATACGATCACGCCGCCGGACAGCCGCACGCTGTTCCGCAACTTCCGTAACACTGAAGTGCAGTATCACGCGCTGATCTGCTATCCGACCACTGCCGACAATCCGCGCCGTCCTTATCTGCTGCCCGATGGCCGCCAGGTGCCGGCAATGCAGCGTGGCGATGAAGTGCCGCTGCTGCCGCATGCCTGTGCCGAAGAGGACGCTCAATGCACTGACGGTCAGCGCTGGCCTTTGCTGGTGTACTCCCATGGCTTGGCTGGTAGCCCGCTGTCGAGCAGCTATCTGGAAACCATGGCGGCTTTCGCCTCGCACGGCTACATCGTCGCGGCACCATTCCATGGTGACCCGCGCTTCTCGCGTGTGCGCCTTGAGGATCTGAGCGACGTCAATTATTTCTTCCGCAATTTCCCGGAAATCGTCGAAATGCAGGCCATCCGCCCACTGGCGGTGCAGGGCCTGCTCGACCGTCTGCTGACGGATCCGGACTGGGCGCCGCACGTTGATAGCGAGCGTATCGGTGGCTTCGGTGCCAGCATGGGGGGAGAAACCATGCTGCTGCTTGCAGGTGCCGAGCTGAGCTACAACCTTGAACATGACCGCCGTCAGGTGACTTACGAACCCCGCCTGCAGGCCATCGTCACTTTTGTGCCTTATTCGGGTGTGCACAGCCTGCTCCCGGCTTTTGGTGGTGATCAGCGTGGTGCGCGCGGCATTCGCACTCCCTATCTGGGCATCAGCGGCAGCAAGGACGAGATCGCGCCGGTGGACATGACCAAGCGCGCGGTAAAGCGCTTTGTCGGCCCACGTTATCTGGTCAATGTGCAAGGCATGGGGCACGGTTCCACTCCGGAAGTGATGCCGGAAGCCTATGCCTGGTATCTGACTTTCCTCGATGCTCATCTCCATGGCGATCGTGCTGCGCTGTCGCGTCTGGTGCGCGCAAGCCATGTCGAGGGTGGACTGGAGGACAGCCTGGAAGTGGCGGTGCAGACCGGAGTCAAGCCTTTGCCGGGTGAGACGGTGGTGCAGGAGTTCCATCACGCCGGGCTCGATCACTATTTCATCACCAGTGGAGTCAATGAATCCGCCATGCTGATCAACAATCCGGAGATGGGCTGGAAGCCGACCGGACTGGCTTTTGCTGCCGCACCGCTCAGTAGTGAGAATGCTGCGCTCCACCCGGTGTGCCGTTTTTATGGCGACCTGACTGCCGGCCCCAACAGCCATTTCTTCACCGCCTTCGCCAATGAATGTGCCGGCTTGGTTGGACTGGCCGAGCGTACTCCTGTGGGGCAGACCGCGTGGCGTCTCGAAGGCAATGCGTTCCGGATTGCAATTCCTGACGCTGAGGGCAATTGCGCGGATGACGTCCCGTTTGCGGTCTGGCGTGCATTCAATCGACAGTCGGGTGCATGGGTCAATGGCCGACGTGAAGATCCCAACCATCGCTATACCGTGCAGGCGAATGAGCCTTTCGTTGGCAGTGGCGCGGGATGGGTGACCGAGGGCGTTGCTTTCTGCACCAGTGCGCCGTTGCTCGGTGCCGTTGAGCCGATGGCGGAAGAGAGCGATGAAGACTGAGCCTGGACAGCGCTGGCGGTCATGAAGGAAGCTGCCCGGCGCGCGCTGTTCCAGCTCATTCATCGCGTGCTGCGCAATCCGCAGCTCAGCGAGCGCATCAATCGCCTGCTGTTGCGTTGGGCACCCAGGGTGCACCGCCGCCTGTTTCAGCTTGCCAGCCAGCGTGGGCGTTATGGCAGGGCGGATGAGCCCGCCGCTCTGCCGCCCGATCAGTTCAGCGCGTTCACTGCCAGCTTTCTCGAGCTGGCACCGGTGAGCAAGCCCTTGCCTCCCATGCTGCGGCAGCATGGGGGCGAGATCGAAGCCGGGGCAAAGCGACTGGCTGCGCTTGCCGGCTGCGAGCTTGATCTGCAATTGATCGCTCAACTGCGCACTGGATCTATCCGTCAGCGCCGCTCGCTGCTGGTCGAGCAGGAGCTCGAGCTTGCGCGGAGCTTGGTCCGCCATCTTCATCTGGCCCGCTACGGTAAATACCCTTTCCCGATGGAGGAAAACCTGCAGCTCGAAGCGCTGGCCAAAGGCGAGCGTTTCGAGACCCTGGCGCCTCGCAGCCCGGCAAGCCGGCAGCATTATCCGCTCGTCGGTATCGAATCGATCCCGTGATGCGTCGTTGTTACCTCAATCTCAGCAATACCTTCCACACTCGTGCCCGTACCGGCATCCAGCGTGTGGTGCGTGAGCTGGGCAGTCGTCTCGCCCGCGAGCATGATTGCGAGCTGCTGGTCATTGACCAGGGGCGGCTGTTCCTGCTCGACGTGGTCGAGGAGCTGCCCTTGCTGCTTGAGGGCCGTGTTTTCCATCCGCGCAGGCAGGTCGGCATCGAGCACTTTCAGCAGGGCGATCTGCTGCTCGATCTGGATGCTTCGTGGTGGGATGCCTACGATTGTGCTGCGCTGTGGCAGGCGCTGAAAGCGCGCGAATGCCGGCTGGTGAAATTCCACCATGATGCGGTGCCGATTCTATTCCCCAAACTGGCCCATCCCAACACGATCTGGCGCTTTCTGGAGAACTTCACTGCTGCGGTGCATCACGCCGATTACTGGGTGTGTACTACCCAGACGGTGGCACGCGATCTGGAACGCATCTTCTGCGAGGCGCGACTGGGGAGGGCGCTGAGCAAGGTCTGTGGCCTGGGTGCCGACCTGCCGGACGGCACCCGACCACGGCCGCCAGCATCCATCCGCCTGCCGGAGGATTTCCTGTTGGCGGTGGGAACGATCGAGCCGCGCAAGAATCACGATTTCGTCCTCGATCTGTTTGACCGCCTGCACAAGGAGTCGCCCCAGGCTGGGCTGGCTCTGGTGCTGGTTGGCAAGTCGGGCTGGAACAACGAAGCCGTATTGACACGGATTGAAAATCATCCTGCGCTGGGTGAGCAACTGTTCTGGCTGGAAGCAGCGAGTGATGACGAGCTGGCCTGGCTCTATCAGCACACTCGCCTGTGCCTGTGTCTGTCGCATTACGAAGGTTTCGGCCTGCCGGCGATCGAAGCGCTGGCCTATGGTGCGCCGGTGCTGTGCACCGCCGGCAGCGCAATGGAGGAGGTGGCACGTGGTCATGCCCTGAGCGTGCCGCTCGAGCTCGACCAGGCCGTAGGTCTGGTGAATCAGGTGCTGACTGGTGAGCAGGCCTTGCCGGAGTTGAGTGACTTCCGGCCGCCGCGCTGGGATGAGGCGGCCAGCGCGCTGGCCGACGTGCTCACCAGCCTCGACGATCGCAGCGATTTCGCCTTGCCGCTGCGTCAGGCGGTCTATATTTCGATTCGCCCCGCCAAGCTGCTGCGCTCGCTGCAGTCGCTGGCCCGCCATCTGCCGTTCATCGAGCAAGTCGTGGTGCTTACTGCCGATGCTCAGCACGCGGCCATTGCTGCGCTGGCTGGTGCGGTTGATCTTCCACTGCGGGTGCTGCGTGAAAGTGAGCTTGGTCTGAGCGAATTGCCTGCCGATCATGCCCAGCGCAATGCCTTGCTGCGCCAGCGCTTGTATCAGCACGAAGCCGTCGAAGCCAATTTTCTCGCCTGTGATGATGATTGTGTTGCGGTAGCCGACGTTGAGCGCACCGCTTTTCAGCGCGGTGATCAGCACCTGGCCTACTGGTTTTTCGAAGACGGCCAGCGCTGGCTGGGTGCGCTGCATGCGCCGACCAGTTTTGATGTCTCACTGTGGAAAACCAGTGCTTTCCTGGCTGCAGGTGCTTACCCGACCCGGCTCTACAATGCCCATCAGCCGCAGATCATCAACAAGCGACTTGCACAGGAGACCTTCAGCCGTACGGCCGATCTGGGTTGTGACGAATGGAGCAGCTATTTCAACCTCGGCAAACTGCTGCGCCCTGGCGCTTTCATCGATACCCCTTACGTCTGCGCCGGCTGGCCAGCACCGCGCGAGCACTGGCTGCCGGATGTCGCGCCGACGGAAGTGTTGTTCTACAACGATCCTGCGAGCGACGGTGCGCTAGACAGACAGGTCGATCAATGGCGCGAGGCGCTGGCGCAATCGCTGGCAAGTCGCCGTCTCGTCACCCCGGCGCTGCCGCAGCTGATCGTGAGCGCAGAGGCCGCACAGTTTGCACCGGTGTCGATTCGTGTGCCGGCAGGCAGCTGGTTGCAGATCCCGATCCTGAGCAGCGTCGCCAACTTCAGTCTGCGTTATCGCTTTGCGGAGCAGGAGGTCGACTGCGGAGAGTACAGCGGCAACTTCATCATGCTTGAAGTGCCGGCCTCGGCGCCGGGCAGCTGCCACCACCTCGAAGCCGAAATCAGGGCCGGCGAGCAGTTCTGGATGGTGCAGCTCGATCTCGAAAGCTGTTGAATCGGGCGAGCAACTTGAGTAAGAGCTACTCAAGCGGCGATCCGACAACGTCAAAGCAAGCGTTACCGTCTGTCTTGTTCGTGACTCGCGTTGCCCTTGCGGTGGGCGTGCAGGCAGATGTTCAGGCCTGGCCGGGTACCTGAATGACTTCACCGTCTTCGATGCGCACCGCAGTGAGTGGGCCGCCCCAGACGCAGCCAGTATCGAGGGCGAGCAGGCCGGGGGCACGGTGCAGGCCGAGTGCGGACCAGTGACCGCAGACGATGGTGTGGGTCGGTGGGCGAACGCTGGGGAGCTCAAACCACGGCAGGCAACCTTTGGGGGCAGCGCTGGGCGGGCCTTTGGCGTCGAAATCCAGGCTGCCGTCGGCGTGGCAGAAGCGCATGCGGGTACAGGCATTGACCACCAGGCGTAGCCGTTCCATGCCGACCAGATTGTCGTCCCAGCGTCTGGGCTTGTTGCCGGCAAGTTGAAGGAGGAAGTCGGTGATTTCACCCGCGCGCAGCACGGTGGCGACTTCGGCGGCGAGAGCCGCAGCCTGTTGCCAGCTCCACTGCGGCAGCAGGCCAGCGTGCACCAGTACATGCTGCGGATAGACGCGCAGCAGCGGTTGCTGGCGCAGCCAGTGGAGCAGCTCGTCGCGGTCCGGCGCTTGCAGGATGGCTGCGAGGCCTTCATCCGCGCCACGCGGCCGCACCCCGGCGGCAAGCATCAGCAGGTAGAGATCGTGATTGCCGAGCACGGTGTGTACCGCATCGCCCAGGCTGTGCAGCAGGCGCAGCACGGCGAGAGAGTCAGGGCCGCGATTGACCAGATCTCCGACCAGCCACAGGCGATCGGATGCAGGATCGAAGGCACAGCGGGCGAGTAGATCCTGCAGCGGACGGTAGCAACCCTGGAGGTCACCGATGGCGTAAGTGGCCATGAGCACGAGTTCCGGGAGGGAGAGAGAAAGGCGGGGCGGTCGCGTAGACGACAAAACGGGCGCTGACGCGCCCGTTTCGATTTTCTGTTCTATCCGATGGACAGATCAGAAAGTGTGGCGGATACCAACGCCGAGCAGGTCGGAGTTCTTGTCGCTAGCAAAGGCGTTGCGAACCAGACCCATGTTGGTGCCCTTGTCGTTGTCGGTGCGGTTGAGCGCAGCGTACGCAGTGGTGCGCTTCGACAGAGCGTGGGTGTAAGCCAGGGTGTAGGACTTGACCTTGGGGTCGCGGCCGGTGCGATCGAGCTTCAGGTCGCCGTAGGCGAGGTGGATGTTGCCAGCGCCAACCGGCACGACGGTACCGATTTGCCACATGCGGGCGTCGTTGTTGCTGAAGCCGGCGATGTCCTTGGCCTTCTGGTAAGAAGCATGCAGCGACAGCGGGCCGAAGTCGTAGCTACCGCCCAGACCCCAGTCCTTCTGCTTGTCAGCACCGGCGTTTTTCACGACCTGGTACACGGCGCCAACCTTGAGGCCGCCGTTGCTGTAGTCAAGGCCAGCACCGTAGGCATCGTCTTCGCTGGGCTTGTTGGCCAGTTCGACGCCTTGAGCCGAGTAGATCGCGCGGGCGGTCAGACCGGAGAAGCTGCCGGTATAGACAATCGAGTTATCCCAACGGGTCGGGTTGTTGGGGGTGATGGTCATGCCGCTCTGCGACGACAGGATCGACTGGGGGCCAACTGCGGCGGCAGCGAGGGCGTCATAGTTGAAATACCAGCCCGGAGCGTACTGACGACCGAAGGTCACGCTGCCGAAACCGCCAGCCAGACCGACCAGGGCCTGACGGCCTTCAGCCTTGCCATTGATGATTTCGTTGCCGCTGCCGATGTCAAAGCCTTGTTCGAGCACGAACACTGCCTTCAGGCCATTGCCCAGATCTTCGCTGCCACGGAAGCCGAGGCGGCTGCCGCTGAGGGCGCCGTCACCGATACCGCGGAACTTGACATTGTCCTGCTTGCCGATGCCGATGTAGGCATCCGCCACACCATAGATGGTGACGTTGGACTGAGCGAAGGCCGGAGCCGAGACGAGGCCGGCAACGGCCAGCGCGATCAGTTTCTTTTGCATGTATTTCTCCTCAAATTGAAGTTCGGTCCGTGACATTGATCACGTTCCTACTCACCTCTCTGGCGAGAAGTTGGGAGAATTCTGCTAATACTGGGGAGATCTAGCAAGCTCGGGCGCGCAAAAAGGAGACAAAAGCGGACTTCTTGTTGCGCACCTGCAACAAAACAGCGGTCTGGCTTGCCAAGATGCGGCTCTGAACAGCGGGCGAGGAAATGGAGGTGGGAGAATCCTGTCCGGCGCAATCTTGTTGCTTTGCAGCATCGCGCAGCAATGTTTGCGCAATTGCCCAGTAAAACACATCAGTAGAAACTGATTTCTGCCAGAGGAATTCCATGTACCCAACCCGTCTTGCCTGCGCCCTTGCGCTCGCCCTCACTACCGCCAGCCCGGCCTTTGCTTCGGCCCAGAGTGAAGCCAAGGGCTTTGTCGAAGACAGCTCACTCGGCCTGTTCCTGCGCAACGCCTACATTAGCCGTGATTATAAACAAGGTGCACAAGACAAGGCCGAATGGGGGCAGGCGGGCACGCTCAACTTCCGCTCCGGCTTTACCCAGGGCACGGTCGGTGTCGGCGTCGATGCTCACGCGATGTATGCCGTGCGGCTGGACAGCGGCCGCGGTCGCAGTGGTGCCGGCGGGATCGACTTTTTCCGTCGCGACAACGACGGCAAGCCGCGTCACGATCTCGGCAAAGGCGGCGCCGCGCTGAAAGTGCGCATCTCCGACACCGTGCTCGCCTACGGTGATCTGCGTCCCACCCTGCCGGTGCTCAACCACGATGCCAGCCGCCTGCTCGCCGAAACGTTCACCGGCACCATGCTGACTTCGAACGAGCTGCGCGGTCTGACCCTGCATGCAGGTCGCTTCCATGCCGAATCGCGCAAGAGCGATGTTGGTCGTGACAGCGCACGGCTGAAGGCAATCAATGTGCTCGGTGGCAATTACCAGTTCAATGAGCAGATTGGTGTCGCAGTGTATGGCTCGGGCATCGATGACGTGATGAAACAGCAGTACGTCGGGCTCAACTACTCCTTGCCGTTGCAGGCCGATGATGCGCTCAATTTCGACTTCAACGCTTACAACACCCGCATGGACAAGCGTTTTGATGCCGACAAGAGCAAGAACCGGATCTGGAGCCTCGCGGCGACCTACAGCACTGGTGCCCATGCCGTCACCGTCGCTCATCAGCGCAGCAGCGGCGATATCGGCTATCCCTACGGCTTCTATCAGGATGAAGGCTGGATCGGCAATGGCGGTAGCACGATCTTTCTTGCCAACTCCTTCTGGTCCGACTTCAACGGTAAGGATGAGCGCTCCTGGCAGTTGAGCTATGCGATTGACTTCGCCAGCTATGGCGTACCCGGTCTGAGCTATGTGATTGCCTATGTTCGCGGTAACAACATCGATGCCGGCAGCAGCAGCCGTGGCAATGAGCGCGAATGGTTCAACCAGCTGTCGTATACGGTGCAGAATGGCGCGGCCAAGGATCTGAGCATCCGCCTGCGCGGCTCGGCGCTGCGGGTTTCCGAGCACGCACGTGGCTACAACAGCGAAGGCAACGAAGTGCGCATCTTCGTCGACTACCCGCTCGACCTGTTCTGATCGAGGCTTCAGGCCGCCATCCTCGCGCAGGCGGGGATTCAGTCAGCAGCGTCGGGATTCCGGGTTCTGCCCAGACGGGCAGCCCCGGAATGGCGGTTTTCCTGTTTTCTGTATCCCCTCTGTAGCGCGGGTTCACCCTGCTTGCTGTAGTGCAGCAAATCCGGCTATTGTCTCCCTACTGTCGATACAGTGTGTTTTTGCAGACAGAAATACGCTGAATGAACGATACTGAGACTGTTGCGACACGGCACAATCGGCCGTGTAGTTTGTAACGATCAGTTTGTTGCAAAATTTTGTTGCCAATATCCCAAGCTAGGAGGACCAGCCTATGCCTCTGACAATCGGAGTGCTAGCAGAGACCGCTGCGGGCGAACGACGTCTGTCGATCGTGCCCGAGGTGGCGAAGAGATACCAGGGGCTCGGTGCCCGGGTAGTGCTGCAAAAGGGTGCGGGCGTGCCTGCACATTTCCCGGACAGTGCTTTTGCTGATGTGAGCTTTGTCGACAGCGCGCAAGAGTTGTGTGCCGAAGCCGACATCGTGTTCTGCGTGCAGCCGCCGCCTGCGGAAGTCATCGCCAGCCTGAAGCCTGGTAGCGTGTTGATCGGCATGCTGCAACCGTGGAACAGTGCCGAACGTGCCAAACAGTTCGCCGAAGTGCAGATCACCGCTTTTGCGATGGAGTTGCTGCCGCGTATCTCGCGTGCGCAGAGCATGGACGTCCTGTCCTCGCAAGGCGCGATTGCCGGTTATGAATGTGCGCTGATCGCCGCCAATCACAGCCCGAAATTCTTCCCGATGCTGACCTACGCCGCGGGCACCATCCGTCCGGCCAAGGCGCTGGTGATCGGTGCCGGCGTTGCCGGTCTGCAGGCAATTGCCACCGCGCGCCGTATCGGTGCTCAGGTCGAAGCCTATGACGTGCGTCCGGAAACTCGTGAGCAGATCGAGTCGCTCGGTGCCAAGTTCGTCGACACTGGCGTCTCGGCAGCGGGCAGCGGCGGTTATGCACGTGAATTGACCGACGAGGAAAAAGCCCAGCAGGCCGAACGTCTGGCCAAGGCCGTCGCCCAGTGTGACGCGCTCATCACCACCGCAGCGATCCCGGGCAAGCCGGCGCCGCGCATCATCAGCGCCGACATGGTGGCGCGGATGAAGCCGGGTGCAGTGGTGGTCGACATGGCTGCTGAAACCGGCGGCAACGTCGACGGCACCGTGGCGGGCGAAACGGTCGAGCGTGACGGTGTGCTGCTGATCGGCCCGACCAACATCCCCAGCCGCATGCCGGTGCATGCTTCGGAGATGATCGCCAAGAACCTGTTCAACTTCATCTCGCCTTTCATTGTCGATGGCGAACTCAAGCTCGATTGGGAAGATGAAGTCGTTGCCGGTACCTGTCTCACCCATGCAGGCGAAGTGCGCCATGCCGGAGTGCGACAAGTGCTCGGACTGCAAGGAGAATAACAATGGAAGGCTTTGCCGCTCTGTTCATTTTCATGCTCGCGGCCTTCACTGGCTACGAGGTCATTTCGCGGGTGCCAGTCATCCTCCACACGCCGCTGATGTCGGGCTCGAACTTCATCCACGGCGTGGTGCTGGTCGGGGCGATGGTGGTGTTGGGCCATGCCGACCCGGAAGATCCGGTGCAGCTGGTGATCGGCTTCATCGCCGTCTTCCTCGGTGCCGCCAACGCGGCCGGTGGTTATGTGGTCACCGAGCGCATGCTGGCGATGTTCAAGTCCGGCAACAAGAAAGGAGGCGCATAAATGGCTGACTGGTTCATTCAGACGTCTTACTTCATCGTCGCCGTGGTGTTCATCCTCGGCCTGAAGGCGATGAGTTCGCCGGTGACCGCACGCCGCGGCATCGTCTGGGCCGGTGCGGCGATGGTTGCTGCCACCGTGGTCACCTTCTTCATGCCCGGGATGGCCAACGTCGGCCTCATGGTGCTGGCCATCGTCCTCGGTGGTGCCGGTGCCTGGTGGGCAGGCAAGGTGGTGAAGATGACCGACATGCCGCAGATGGTTGCCATCTACAACGGCATGGGCGGTGGTGCAGCCGCAGCGATTGCCGCACTGGAGTTCGCGCGTGGCGAAATCCACGATCCGGTGGTGGCAGCGCTCGCCGTGCTTGGCGCGCTGATCGGTTCGGTGGCCTTCTCCGGCTCGGCAATCGCTTTTGCCAAGCTGCAAGGAATCATGAACAAGGCTTACCGCCTGCGTCAGCAGAACCTGGTCAATATCGGCCTGGCAGCGCTGGCAGTGGTGCTCGGCCTTGGGCTGGTGTTCTCCGACAATCCGTCGGCGACCCTGGTGGTGCTGTTCTTCATCGTTTCGCTTGCCCTTGGTGTGGTGCTCACCACGCCCATCGGCGGTGCTGACATGCCGGTGGTGATTTCGCTGCTCAACGCTTTCACCGGTCTGGCCGTTGGTTTTGAAGGCTATGTGCTCGGCAATCCGGCGCTGATCGTGGCCGGTATCGTGGTCGGTGCGGCCGGCAGCCTGCTCACCCAGCTGATGGCGAAGGCGATGAACCGCCCGATTGCCAACGTGATTTTCACCCCGATTACGGGTGAAGCCAGCGGCGGCGGCGAAGCGATCGAAGGTTCGATGAAGGAAATGTCGGCGCTGGATGCCGCATCAGTGATGCGCTATGCCGGCAAGGTCATCATCGTTCCTGGTTACGGCATGGCGGTGGCCGGTGCCCAGCACAAGGTGTGGGAAATGGCCCAGCTGCTTGAAGAAGCTGGCGTCGAAGTGGTGTTCGCCATCCACCCGGTGGCCGGACGGATGCCGGGCCACATGAACGTGCTGCTCGCCGAAGCCGGTGTTCCCTACGACAAGATCTTCGACCTTGAAGAGATCAATGCCGACTTCCCGCAAGCCGATGTGGCGCTGGTGATCGGTGCCAACGACGTGGTGAACCCGGTGGCACGTACCGACAAGAGCAGCCCGATCTACGGCATGCCGATTCTCAACGTCGACATGGCGCACAACGTCATTGTCGTCAAGCGCGGCAAGGGTGCAGGCTATTCCGGCATCGAAAACGCGCTGTTCTACCGCGACAATTGCCGCATGCTGTATGGCAGCGCGCAGGAAGCGATCGGCGAAGTGATCAGCAACGTCAAGGCGATGGAAGGCTGATACTGGTCTGAGACGGGCAGCAGGCATCAAGCCCGTCTCAAGTTTGCCCGCGGCGGGCCGTTAGCAGGGGCGTCATCCCTTGCTGACGGCCCGCCGTCTTTTTGTGGCCATGTCCTGTCCTCGTTTTCTGCTCCTGTTGCTGTGCCTCGTGCTGCTGCCGCTGGCCACTTTTGCCCAGCAGAACGACGCCGCTGCGACTCAGGCAGCAGCAAGCGATCCCGCTCCAGCGCAGCCGCAGATTCCTGAGTGGCGCAGCACTGCCGGTTACCGCTTCCAGGCCATCGCCCAGACCACCGCCGATCTGCAGAATCTTGCTCACGCGATGAACCTCCGCGAACTGTGTGCCAACCGGCGTGTTCCCGATGCTTTCGTTCGCCAGCAGCTTGATCGCTTTGGCCGCATCACCGGACGTGAGGAGGATTGCCAAACTTTGCTCGAATACTGAGCGCTCCGGTTAGGGTGGATTGGGTCTGGTTTGGCCAGACCCAGTGATTCAGCGGATCTGATGTTCGAGCTCGAAACCTGCGCCTTCATCCTCGCCCAGCTCCTTCGCCAGCCAGGCGAGGGCAGCTTCCAGCCGCGCTGGCAGGACCCACGGCGGATTGATGACGAACATGCCGCTGCCGTACATGCCATATTGCCCGCGCCGGGCCTGCCTTACTTGAAGTCTGGCATGCAGCGAGGCTGGCAGATCCTGGGCGAGTTTCTGCAACTGGCTGCCGAGCTGGCGCACTTCCGGTCGGTCGAGCAGGGGATACCACAGCAGATAGCTGCCTTGCGGAAAACGTTCGAGCGCTTCGTGCAGGCTGTCAACCACCCGCCGATAATCGTCCTTCACTTCATAGGACGGATCAATCAGCACCACCGCTCGCCGCGTCGGTGGCGGCAGCAGCGCAGTGAGGCCCTGGAAGCCGTCGCTGCGCCGGCACTGCACCCGAGCGGTGTCATTGGCAAAGGTTTCGCCCAGCGCCTGAAAATCGGCCGGATGCAGTTCAAACAGCCGCAGCCTGTCCTGCGGACGCGCTGCCTGCATCGCCAGTGCTGGCGAGCCTGGATAGACTTCTAGTTCACCATCGGGATTGAACGGCAGCAGTGCCTCACGGTAAGCGGCGAGCGCTTCCGGAAGATCGTCCGCCGTCCAGATCCGCGCGGCGCCCGCCTGGTATTCGGCCAGCTGTCCCGCGCTGGTGTCGCTTGCCAGGCTGTAGCAGCCGGCACCGGCATGGGTGTCGAGGTAATACCAGCCTTTGTCCTTGCGCTTTAGGTAGGACAGGGTTTCGAGCAGGATGGTGTGCTTGAGTACATCGGCATGGTTGCCGGCATGGAAGGCGTGACGATAGCTCAGCATGGCAGGGATTCGCTGGAGATGTGCGGATGAGAGGCAGGAGCTGGTGTATCGGCTTCATGGTGTTGCTGCCCACGGATTGACGATGCTCACGCCTGTCGGCTTGAAATCGGCCACGTTGCGGGTGACGACCGTCATGCCGTGCACCAGCGCTGTAGCCGCGATGAGCGCGTCACGCTCACCGCGCCTGTCTGGCACGTGCAACCGCGCACAGCGCAGCGCCACCGCAGTGTCGACCGGCAAGGTGCGCTCGGAGAACTCCGGGAGCAGGTGGTGCTCCAGCCATGAACGCAGTATGGCACCCTGAGTAGGATCCTTGCGCTCAATCGCCAGAACACCGAGCTCCAGTTCCATGATGGTGATGGTCGATACGAAGAGTTCGGCGGCGTCGATGCTTTCGGTCCACGTCGCGACAGCCGGATCGGCCTTGCCGGACCGTACCTTGCGCAACTCGGACAGGACGTTGGTGTCGAGCAGGTACATCATGAGAAGTCAGCAGCTTGCGCTTCAATACGTACTTGCGGCGGCTCAAACTCAACGTCGGCAACACCCGGCATTGCCAGCGCATCGGCGATGTTTCGCCGCTGTCCGGTCAGCCGCTGATAGTCCTCGAAGCTCAACAGCACGTGAGCCGGTTTGCCACGATCGGTGATGAATACCGGGCCGCTTCGGGTCGCCTTCTTTGCTCGCGCCACGTCGTGGTTCAACTCTCGGCTCGATAGCGTGGTAATCGTCATGGTGTTTCTCCGGAGTCAACGTTGTCGTGGTTACGTTGCTACAATTTTGGCTGAAAGGCAAGTCGCATGCACGGGAGCTGAAGTCGATGGCGTCAGTCCCCAAAGATTGGACAGGCATTTGATTTGCCTGCTGATTCTCTGCTTGTCGAGCTCGGTGCCAAGGACTTATAAATCTGCTGAATACAATATTGCGCTCTGCGGATTGTTATCATGATCAGTGAAAATGAATGGCTTGCAAGCATTTCCACCTGAACGATCTCGCAAGGAGAACACTGTATGGCTCGTCTGGACAACAAGGTCTGCCTGATCACTGGAGCCGGCTCCGGCATCGGAGCAGCCTGTGTGCAGGATTTTCTCGCCGAGGGCGCTCGCGCGGTAATTGCCCTCGATATTGACCTCGATGCCCTGCAGGCTCTGCAGAAATTATCCGGAAAAGTCGAAGCGTTTCAGTGTGATGTGGCGGATGCCGGGGCATTTGACGCACTGGTTCGCTCGGTGGTGGCACGCCATGGCCGACTGGACGTCCTGGTCAACAACGTCGGTGTCTCCATCTCCGGCACGCTGAGTGATACCAGCGACCAGACCTGGCAACAGATGCTCGACCTGAATCTTTCTTCCGCCTTCTACGGCCTGCGAGCGGCATTGAAATGCATGCAAACCACCGGGGGCAGCATCATCAATATCAGCTCCGGCGCGGGTCTCAATGGCTCACCGGGCATGGGCGCTTATGGTGCTGCCAAAGCGGCGATGATTCATCTGACCAAGACCGCCGCCGTCGAAAATGCGGCGAGCAGGACGCGCATCAACTGCGTCGTGCCCGGTACCATTGCCACCGCCCCTCTGCTGGCCTGGCTGGACAATCTCCCCGGAGGCCGCCAGCGTGCCGAAAGCCGAATGCTCAACCGGCGGATGGGCGACCCGCAGGAAGTGGCAAAGGCGGTCAGCTTCCTCGCCAGCGATGATGCCAGTTATATCAATGGCACGACCCTGGTGGTGGATGGCGGCGTTTCTGCACAACTTGCCTCCATTCCGTGGCCACAGACTGGCGCTGACGAATAGGGGATTTCCTGATCCGGGAGGGTCTGAACGGAAACAAAAACGCCAGCCCTGAAAGGCTGGCGCAAGTGCTTGATTTTGCTGGTGGCCCCGCTGGGAGTCGAACCCAGCACCAACGGATTATGAGTTTGCCGCTGATGCGCTAAGTCTAGCAAAATCAAGCGTATACGAGCGCAATTGAAATAAGTGTAAAGTACTTATGCATCAGTAGTTTATGCGCAATTTGGCGCAAGAGAACAGATTTTTCGTGTGTACCTCTGGCACAGCTGATCTCGGTACAGCGGGGCTCCCCCTATTCGGCGCCAATCTAGTGGAGGCAGTCTGTGCGGAGTGCTACACTGTATATTGCCTGTAACACATTAGGGTAATGCCATGAGCGATGCTACTTTTACTTTTCGAGTCGATGACGGTCTGAAGGTCGAGTTTGCCAATGCCGCCAAAGCTCATGATCGTACCGGCGCCCAGCTGCTGCGCGATTTCATGCGCAGTTATGTGGCGCAGCAGGAAGAAACGCAGCAATATGACGCTTGGCTAGCGAAGAAGGTTGAGCAGTCGCGGGCGTCTGCGGAGGCGGGCAACCTGATTCCCGCGTCTGATGTCGAAGCCCGCTTTGCCGCCCGCCGCGCAGCGACTCGCGCCCGCATGGCTGCCCCTGAATGATGGAACTGCTATGGACGCCAGAAGCCATTCAGGATCGGGAAGGTATTTACGGCTACATCGAGGAAGACAACCCATTTGCTGCCTTGGCACTTGATGATCTGATAGCAGAAAAGACAGCAGTGCTTCAGGGCTTCCCAAGAATGGGCCGGACCGGAAAGGTGCCGGACACCTTTGAGCTGGTCGTTCACAGTAGCTACATGGTCGTGTATGACATCGTGGAAACGCAGGTGCGAATACTGAATGTCGTGCATACTGCCCGGCAGTGGCCACCGCTGCAAAAATAAGTGATACATATTATGCAGGCCAGTTACTCATAGGGCGCAAGAGCACGGTGACATTATCCCGCAGACTCATGAGCAGCTCATGGGCTAACGAAGGAAGAAATTCGCCTCTGCGCGCTATGCCAAAAAATGCGCGAAGTTAGGCCAAACAGCGCGTCGCCTTACATTTTCGGACACATGTACGCGCCGTGTAACCGACTTTTGACCCTGCGAATCAGGCAAAGAAAAAGCCCCGTAACCTTGCGGCACGGGGCTTTGGATGGTGGGCCCAGCAGGACTTGAACCTGCGACCAAGCGATTATGAGTCGCCTGCTCTGACCAACTGAGCTATAGGCCCGGAAAACGTTTTATTGGTCGCTGTCGAGGAAGCTGCGCAGTTTCTCCGAGCGGCTGGGGTGGCGCAGTTTGCGCAGGGCCTTGGCTTCGATCTGGCGGATGCGTTCGCGGGTGACGTCGAACTGCTTGCCGACTTCTTCGAGGGTGTGGTCGGTGTTCATTTCGATGCCGAAACGCATGCGCAGCACCTTGGCTTCGCGCGGGGTGAGCGAGTCGAGCACTTCGCCGGTGGCGTCACGCAGGCCGGAGTACATCGCCGCTTCGGCCGGGGCCAGGGTGGCGGTATCCTCGATGAAATCGCCGAGGTGGGAGTCGTCGTCGTCGCCAATCGGCGTTTCCATCGAGATCGGTTCCTTGGAGATCTTCATGATCTTGCGGATCTTGTCCTCGGGCATTTCCATGCGTTCGGCCAAGGTGGCGGGATCCGGCTCGGCGCCGGTTTCCTGCAGGATCTGACGGCTGATGCGATTCATCTTGTTGATGGTTTCGATCATGTGCACCGGGATGCGGATGGTGCGGGCCTGATCGGCAATCGAGCGCGTGATCGCCTGGCGGATCCACCAGGTGGCGTAGGTCGAGAATTTGTAACCGCGACGGTATTCGAACTTGTCCACTGCTTTCATCAGGCCGATGTTGCCTTCCTGGATGAGGTCGAGGAATTGCAGACCGCGGTTGGTGTATTTTTTGGCGATCGAGATCACCAGACGCAGGTTGGCTTCGGTCATCTCGCGCTTGGCACGACGCATCTTCGCTTCGCCAGTGGACATCTGGCGGTTGATGTCTTTCAGCTCTTTCAGCGGCAGGCCGATGCGCTGCTCGATGTCGATCAGCTTCTGCTGCTCTTCGAGCACTGCCGGGTGGACGCGGGACAGCGGCTCGCCATAGCCTTTGGCGCTGGCAATCTGCTTGTCCAGCCACTCGAGATTCACTTCGTTGCCGGGGAAGTGCTTGATGAAGTGAGTGCGCGGCATGCCGGCGCGGTCGACGCACAGGCGCAGGATCTGGCGCTCATGACCACGGACCTGGTCGATCATCTCGCGCACTGAATCGCACAGACGTTCGATTGACTTGGCAGTGAAGCGGATGCTGAGCATCTCGTCCGAGATCTGCTGCTGCAGGCGGAGGAATTCTTCATCCTGAGAACCGCGGGTTTCGAGGGCGGCGACTTTTTGAGCATAGTGTTCGCGAATCGAAGCGAAGCGGGCGAGTACGTCATTCTTGAGTTGCAGCATCGAAGCGGCATTGGCACGCTCGGCGCTTTCGGCGCTGTCCTCTTCGTCTTCTTCCTCCGCTTCGTCATCGCTTTCAGCGTCGTCGTCGCCTTCGGCATCGTCGCTGTCTTCGCTGGTCTCTTCGTCCGGGTCCTCGGGCTCCATGTCCTCGTTGGTTTCCGGGTCGACCAGGCCGTCGACCAGTTCGTCGATCTTCACTTCGTCGGCCGCGATGCGTTCGGCGATGGCGAGGATTTCGGCAATGGTGGTCGGGCAGGCCGAAATGGCCTGAATCATGTGCTTGAGGCCGTCCTCGATGCGCTTGGCGATTTCGATTTCGCCTTCGCGGGTGAGCAGTTCGACGGTGCCCATTTCGCGCATGTACATGCGCACCGGGTCGGTGGTGCGGCCGAACTCGGAGTCCACCGAGGACAGCGCCTGTTCGGCTTCTTCTTCGGCAACGTCCTCGTCGACGTTGTTGGCGACGCTGTCCGACATGAGCAGGTCTTCGGCCGCTGGCGCGACGTCGTAGACCTGGATGCCCATGTTGCTGAAGGTGCCGATGATGCCTTCGATCTGTTCGGCATCGGCGACGTCATCCGGCAGATGGTCGCTGATTTCGGCATAGGTCAGGTAACCGCGTTCCTTGCCGAGGGTGATCAAGGTCTTCAGGCGGGTGCGGCGCACTTCGGCGTCGAGCGGCGCAACCGCCGGACTTTCCACTGCCGGCGCGGCCTTGTCCTTCGCTTTGCTGCTGCGTGCCTTGGGCGCGGCTTTGGCCTTGGGTGCGGCCTTGCGCGGTGTTTCCTTGACTTTTTCGCTTGCCATGGGGCTCCTCAGGTGAGGGGACGTGAAAATGGTAAACAGAGAATTGTACTATAAATTCTTTGACTTAGCTTGAATTGTTGCAGCTGCACAGCTTGCCGGTCAGGCGCTGCGCGGCAAGCTGTTCAGCGGCGGCCAAGCCGGCTTTTCTCGCTGAGCAGGGCAGCCAGGCGCAGACGGCCGTCCTGGTCGAGTCCCCGGCTGCGATCGAGTTCGAGCAAGGCCGTGATCTCGCTGCCGAGGCTGTCTGCCTGCAGTTTGGCCAGGCTGTCTTCGAACAGGGTGTCGACCACAGTCTCGTCGAATTCGCTGTCGACCAGGGCAGCCGCAACGCGGGCGAGGGTGGGCGCATGAGGCGTGTCGCGGAATTTCTCGATCAGTCCGCCCAGCCCGCTGGCCGGCATGCTGTCGCCAAGGCTGAAGTGGTCGATGAGCGCGACGAGAGCGAGACCTTCGGCGCTGTGATCAGGCACCAGCTCGATCGGCAGGCGGATGGCGAGGGTCGGGTGCTGCATGATCAGGCGCAGCAAGGTGGCGGCGGTGGAAGGCGGCTGCCGGCGGCCGCGCAGCGCAAGTCCGGGGCGCGGCCGCGCCTGGGGACGGCGTGGGCCGCTGCGGCCGCTGAAGTGCGGACTGTCGGCCGCCGCGCTGCTCGGCGAAGCTGTGCTGGTTGTTCGGGGGCTGCTGGTGGCGTTGGTGCGCGCATTGGTGCTGTGGAGCACGCTTTCCAGCGCCAGTTCGAGCTCGCTCTGGGTGAAGCTGCTGACTTCGGCGATTGCCTTGATCATCTGCAGCTGCAGCAAAGGCGCGCTCACCCGGCTGAGCAGCGGCAGTGCTTCATGCACCAGGCTGGCGCGGCCTTCGGCGCTGTCGACGGCGTGACGGTGGCACAATTCGTCCACCAGAAAGCTGGTGAGCGGCTGAGCGGCTTTGGCGGCCGCGCGCAAGGCGGCCGCGCCTTCACTGCGCAGGAAGGAATCAGGGTCGTGTTCGGCAGTGAGCAGCAGAAAGCTGAGGCGGGCATCATCGCGCAGGCTGCCGAGTGCGTTCTCGAGGGCGCGCCAGGCGGCGCGTCGGCCTGCTGCGTCGCCGTCGAAGCAGAACACGATGTGATCAGTCTGGCGCAGCAGGCGGTGAATGTGCTCGGCGGTGGTGGCGGTGCCCAGGGTGGCGACCACATTCTCGAGGCCATGCTGGGCGAGGGTGACCACGTCCATATAGCCTTCGACGACCAGCACGTGGCCTTCGCTGCGGATCGCCTGACGGGCAAGATGCAGGCCGTACAGCTCGCGGCCTTTCTCGAACAGTGGTGTTTCCGGCGAGTTGAGATATTTCGGCTCGCCTTTGCCGAGCACCCGGCCGCCAAAGGCGATGATGCGGCCACGCCGGTCGTGGATCGGGAAAATGAGGCGATCGCGGAAGCGGTCGTAGCGCCGTCCCTGTTCATTGACGATCACCAGGCCGGCACTGACCAGGGTCTCGCTGTCGTAGGCGGGAAAGATCTCCGCCAGCGCCTGCCAGCCCTCCGGCGCATAGCCCAGTCCGAAACGTTCGATGGTTGCCGGGCTGAGGTCGCGCTGCTGCAGGTAGCTGCGGGCGGCAGGCGAATGCTTGAGCTGGTGGTGGTAGAAGTTGGCGGTGCTTTCGAGCGCATGATAGAGCGGGGCGCTCTGGTCGGCTGCTGGAGCGGTGGTGTCGCGCACTTCCGGCACCGCCATGCCAACCTGGCTGGCGAGCTCCTTGACGGCGTCGACAAAGCCGAGGCCGCTGTACTCCATCAGGAAGCCGAGTGCGCTGCCATGTACGCCGCAGCCGAAGCAGTGGTAGAACTGCTTGCTGGGACTGACTGAGAATGAGGCCGATTTTTCGCCGTGGAAAGGACAGCAGGCAAAGTAATTCGCGCCGCTTTTTTTCAGCGGCAGGTGGCGCTCGATGACGTCGACAATGTCGACGCGGGACAGCAGTTCCTGAATGAAGCTTTGCGGGATCATTGCCGGAAGGGCCTGAAATGCAGCTGGAACAACAGTTGGAGCAGCTGAAATGCAACACGCCGGTCAGGCCATGGGCCCGGACCGGCGTGCGTCGATGTGTGTGCAGCGAACCGCGAAGCGGTGCTGATCAGTACATCTTCGGCGGCAGGGTCTGGCTGCGCAGGCGCTTCAGATTGCGCTTGACGGCAGCAGCCAGCTTGCGCTTGCGTTCTGCGGTGGGCTTCTCGTAGAACTCGCGCGAGCGCAGTTCGGTCAGCACACCGGTTTTTTCGATGGTGCGCTTGAAACGGCGGATGGCCACTTCAAACGGCTCATTTTCCTTGACACGGATACCGGGCATTGCGGACTTCCTTGGTTGTTCGGGTGAAAATAAAGGGGCGACTATAAACCATTTTTCAGGTTTTGCGCAAGTACGCATTTACGCAACTGCGTACTTGCGCACTTGTCTGTGTTTTGCTTGGGGTTCCTGTCTGCAGAGAACGGAAGGGGCCGCGCCGGACGTTAGAATGGTCATCTTTGCGATTCTTGTTGAAAGCGTGGGCAGGTGATGAAAGTACTCGGCATCGAAACTTCCTGTGATGAAACCGGGCTGGCGGTCTACGACACTGAAGCCGGCTTGCTGGCTCATTGCCTGCATTCGCAGATCGCGCTGCATGCCGAATATGGCGGTGTGGTGCCTGAACTCGCTTCGCGTGATCACATCCGCCGCTTGCCGCTGCTGTTACGCGAAGTGCTGCGCATGGCGGCGCTGGAGATCGGTGATCTCGACGCGGTGGCCTATACCGCTGGCCCCGGACTGGCCGGTGCCTTGCTGGTGGGTGCGAGCGTCGCGGAGTCCTTCGCCTTTGCACGCGGCATTCCGGCCTTGCCGGTTCATCACCTCGAAGGGCATCTGCTGTCGCCGCTGTTGTCGACCAATCCGCCGGGCTTTCCCTTTGTTGCGCTGCTGGTTTCGGGTGGCCACACCCAGCTGATGCGGGTACGCGGCGTGGGCGATTACGCTTTGCTGGGCGAGTCGGTCGACGATGCGGCGGGCGAAGCCTTCGACAAGACTGCCAAGCTGCTCGGTCTGCCTTATCCGGGTGGGCCGCAGATCGCCCGGCTGGCGGAAAGCGGTCAGGCCGGTCGCGTGCGGCTGCCGCGGCCGATGCTGCATTCCGGCGACCTTGATTTCAGTTTCAGCGGACTCAAGACCGCAGTGCTGAATGTGGTGTCGGCGCCGGATTGGGAAGACAGTGCGGCGGCCGATCTGGCGGCCGAGTTCGAGCATGCGGTCGCCGATGTGCTGTGCGCCAAAGCGTTGCAGGCGATGAAGAAAACCGGCTTGAAAAGTCTGGTGGTGGCCGGCGGGGTGGGTGCCAACCGCCATTTGCGCGCAGTGCTTGATGCGGCGGTCGGCAAGCGCGGTGGCAAGGTGTTCTATCCCGAGCCGGTGTTGTGCACCGACAATGGCGCGATGATTGCCTTTGCCGGCGCGCTGCGACTGCAGGCCGGTGAGCGCCCGCTGCCGGGGCAGGGGGTGAAGGTGCGCCCGCGCTGGCCGTTGGCTGAACTGAAACCGCCTCAGGGGGCGTGAGCAGCTCTGGGCAAGTCGCTTTTTGCAGTTTTTCTGCCGCTTATTTGCCGCCCATTTGACGTTTATTTGCCGCCGATCCGGCCTTCGGTGCCAGCACGCAGGCGGGCGATGTTGGCGCGGTGGCGCCAGATCAGCACGGCGGCCATCGCGGCCAGCACGATGACCACCGGGCTGGGGCCGATGAACAGCAGGCCGCCGACCGGTGCGGCAATTGCGGCGCACAGGGCAGCCAGCGAGGAGTAGCGCATGGTGTAAGCCATTGCCAGCCAGATGATTGCGCAGAATACGGCGATCTGGGCCTGGACGCCGATCAGCACGCCGAGTGCAGTCGCCACGCCTTTGCCGCCGTTGAAACGCAGGAAAATCGAATAGGCATGGCCGAGAAAAGCGGCCAGGCCGGCGAGTGCTGCTTCGAGCCCACCAAAGCCGAGCTTGCCCGCCAGCCAGACGGCAAACCAGCCTTTCGCGCCATCGCCGAGCAGGGTGAGCACTGCGGCGAACTTGTTGCCACTGCGCAGCACATTGGTTGCGCCTGGATTGCCCGAGCCGTAGTGGCGCGGATCTTGCAGGCCGAACAGCTTGCTGGTGAGGACGGCAAAAGGAATCGAGCCGATCAGGTAGGCGGCGGCGATCAGAACCAGAAGTGAAGGCAGGGAGCTCATTGGCGGGAATCGGCTTGAATGATGAATGGCTGGAGTGGGATGTGGGGTGTGGCGTGCAAGGGGAGAATCCGTCCGCCTGCAAGGATGGGTGGGCGGCCGCTGCAGTTGCGGGATAAAATTGCCCCGATTCTAAACGGGAAACAGCATGGATTTCATCTTCATCGAGGCTTTGCGGGTCAAGGCTTGGGTCGGCATATATGCACGCGAGAAACTGGCGCGGCAGACCATCGAGCTTGATCTCGAAATCGGCATGCCGGAAGGCGCAGCAGCGGGTGACGAGATCGCCAATACCATTGATTATGCGGTGGTGGTGGCACGTATTCGCGCCGAACTGGCGGAGCGGCATTTCAATCTGATCGAGACGCTCGGCGAATGGATTGCCGGCATGATCATCGATGATTTTTCCGCACCTTGGGTCAAGCTGCGCTTGCGCAAGATCGGCGTGATGAAGGATGTCGGCGGCGTGGGTGTAGTGATGAGCCGCAGCCGGGCGCCGCAGTAAGGAGCAAGCCCGGATCAGCAGTCCGGGCCTGCAGGGCGATCGTGATGCTCAGACGGCCAGCTCTTCGATATCCTTGCCTTGTGCCTGCCAGTCGAGAATCCATTGCGGACGGCGACCGTGGCCACTCCAGCCTTTGCCGACTTCGGTCGGATGGCGGTATTTGATCACGCTGGGCTTTTTGGGCGCTGCAGAGCCTTTGGGGCGGCCGGGCTTGGCGGCGGGCTTGCTCGGAGCGGCTTCGGGCTGATCGAGCAGGTCTTCGAGCGTCATGCCTTGTTCGGCAGCCATTTTCTGCACCTGCTTGAGCAGGCTGCGGCGAGTGGTGTCGCTGCGGCGGCGGATTTCGGTTTCGACCCGGCCTTGCAGGCGGCGCAATTCGGGCAGGCTGAGCGTGGATAGATCCATGGGTGCTTGACTCCTGGTGAATGGGAAGTGAGGAGGAGTGGGAGCACAGTGCGGAGACTGTGCCTATTCCGGACTGGCGGGCTGCACCACGGTTTGAAGCGCAATGGCGGCCCTGATGGTAATCGGTGCGCAATACATTCTGTAACCATTGCCGGAGCGATTGAGGCGCGCGGTCATGCTCACGATTGAAAGCACATCACTGGAAATTCAGCCCGCCCATTGTGCCATTGTTTTTATTGCTTGTATTCAATTTGCTGCATTGATCAGCTTGATGGGGATCAAATTCGGCAGAATTGCGGGGTCTATTCCAAGCAACAGTCCGCGCCGGCCGCCATTGAGATAGATTTTATCGAGATCCATGATCGAAGTTTCGACATACACCGGCATGGCCTTGCGCAGACCGAAAGGCGAAGTGCCGCCAATCAGGTAGCCGCTGTGGCGATTGGCGACTTCCGGTTTGCAGGCTTCGATGCGTTTGTGGCCGCTCTGGCGAGCGAGCTCCTTGGTCGACACGTTGCGGTCGCCGTGCATCAATACCACCAAGGGCTGTTGGCGCTCGTCTTCCATGATCAGGGTTTTCACCACGCAGTGTTCATCGACACCGAGTGCCTGGGCGGCCACTGCGGTACCGCCATGTTCGACATAGTCGTAATGGTGGGCGCTGAAAGCAATCTTGTGCTGGCGGAGAAAGCGAGTGGCCGGTGTTTCCGGTGCGGATGAATCTTTGCGGCTCATGATCAATGAAATAAGGAAAGAATGAATTGCTCAGGCGCGTGGATGATGGCGTGCATGCAATGCCTGCAGGCGCTCGCGGGCAATATGGGTATAGATCTGAGTGGTGGAAATGTCGGCATGACCGAGCAGCAATTGCACCACGCGCAGATCAGCGCCGTGATTGAGCAGATGCGTGGCAAAAGCGTGGCGCACGGTATGGGGTGAAATCAGCGCTGGATGGATGCCGGCCTGCAGGGCGTATTGCTTGATGATCCGCCAGAACATCTGCCGGGTCATGCTGCTGCCCAGGCGGGTGACAAAGACATGATCGCAAGTGCGCCCGGCAAGCAATTGCGGACGCGCTTCTGCCAGATAGGATTGCAGCCAGGAGAGGGCGTGTTCGCCAAGCGGGACCAGCCGTTCCTTGCTGCCCTTGCCGAGGATGCGCACCACGCCTTCGTCGAGGCCGAGGGCAAACAGTTTGAGCTCCAGCAGTTCGCTCACCCGCAGGCCGGCAGCGTAGAGCACTTCGAGCATGCAGCGGTCGCGCTGGCCGAATACCGTGCTGGTGTCCGGGCTGGCGAGCAAGGCTTCAACCTGGGCTTCGCTCAGCGTGTGTGGATTGCGCGGGGTGGACAGCGGAGAGTCGAGCTTGAGCGTCGGGTCGTGGTCGATCAGCCGCCTGCCGAGCAGGTCGCGGTAATAGCGCCGCCAGGCTGCCAGCAAACGGCGCTGGCTGGTGACGCGGGCGTGGCGGCTGAAGTCGGCCAGGTAGGCGCTCAACTGCTGGGCACTGGCCGCTTCAAGACGGCCGCCGCGCTGCTGCAGCCAGCGCGCGAAGCGCTGCAGGTCATTGCGATAGCCGAGCAAGGTGTTGCGCGCCAGCCCGTGTTCCAGCCACAGGCTGTCGCTGAAACGGTCGAGTTCGGCAGTGTGGGCAGCATCCAGTGGCGGCAGGGCCGCCGTCGCTTCAGCTGCGGATTTCACCATTGCCGAACACGATCCATTTCTGGCTGGTGAGTCCTTCGAGGCCGACTGGACCACGGGCGTGGATCTTGTCGGTGGAAATGCCGATTTCCGCCCCCAGGCCATATTCGAAGCCATCGGCAAAGCGGGTCGAAGCATTGATCATCACCGATGACGAATCGACTTCGCGCAGGAAGCGCATCGCGTGACTGTAGTTTTCACTGATGATCGCTTCGGTGTGGCCTGAGCTGTAGCGGTTGATGTGGGCGATCGCCTCATCAAGACCGGCGACGATTTTCACTGCCAGGATGGGGGCGAGATATTCCTCGCTCCAGTCCGCTTCGCTGGCGGCGCTGAGCAGTTCAGTGGCGACGCCGGCTGCCTGCAGCAGCGCAAGCGATTCGGCGCAGCAGCGCAGCTGCACCTGCTTTTCAGCCAGCGCACGGCCGAGCGCGGGCAGATAAATATCGGCGACACCGCGTGCCACCAGCAGTGATTCGGCGGTGTTGCAGGTACCGTAACGCTGGGTCTTGGCGTTGAGGACGATGGGCAGCACTTTGGCCGGATCGGCTTCATCATCGACATAGACGTGGCAGTTGCCGTCAAGATGTTTGATCACCGGCACGCGAGCTTCAGCGCTGATGCGTTCGATCAGACCTTTGCCGCCGCGCGGCACGATCACGTCGACGAATTCGCTCATCGTCACCAGTTCGCCGACCGCCGCACGATCCGTGGTGTCGACCACTTGCACTGCGTGTTCGGGCAGGCCGGCAGCAATCAGGCCGCTGCGCACGCACTCGGCGATGAGGCGGTTGGCTTCGATCGCTTCCTTGCCGCCACGCAGGATGCAGGCATTGCCTGCTTTCAGGCACAGCGCGGCAGCATCGGCGGTGACGTTGGGCCGGGCTTCATAGATGATGCCGATCACCCCCAGCGGCACGCGCATCTTGCCGAGCTGGATGCCGGAAGGGCGGCGCTTGATGTCGGTCATTTCGCCGATCGGATCGGGCAGGGCGGCGATCTGCTCCAGACCGAGCGCCATCGCTTCGATGGCCTTGTCGTCCAGGCTGAGGCGGTCGAGCAGGGCGGCTTCGAGGCCGGCCGTGCGTGCGGCGGTGAGATCTGCGCCGTTGGCGGCGAGCAGTTCGCTGCGCCGGCGGCGGATTTCGGCGGCCATCGCGTTGAGGGCAGCGTTCTTGCTGGCGGTCGAGGCGGCAGCAAGCTGGCGCGAGGCAGCACGGGCCTGACGGCCAAGCTGGTGCATGTAGTCCTGGATATTCATGGCGTCTCGAATCGGATTGGAGGTGAAATGGGAGGTGTGACTCGCTTCAGCCGGATGCTGGACGGGCGCTGCGTGCCAGGCTGAGTGCGAGCAGCAAGGTTTCTTCCCAGAACTCGCCATTGTGGACGCCTTTGAGGATGCGGTCGAGGCGCGCTGCTTCGAGCAGCGCGCGGCGCAGTCGCGGCAGGCTCAGGCGTTGCAGTGCGCTGCCGAGCTGGCGCTGACGCTGGGCGTCGAAAATGCGCTCGCTGCGCAGCAAGGCATTGAGCGGCTGACCCGCAGCCTGGCCCTGGCTGAGGCGGTTGAGGATGCGCAGCTCGTTGCTCAGTGACCACAATAGCAGCGGTGGCGGCGCAGCTTCGTCGCGCAGGCCTTCGAGCAGGCGCAGGCAGCGCACGCTGTCACCGCTGAGGATCGCGTCGCGCAAGTCTTCGATGCGATAACGGCTGACACTGAGTACCGCATCGCGGATCTGGTCGAGATTGAGGCGGGCGCCAGGATGAAGCAAGGCGAGCTTGAGAATTTCCTGATGAGCGGCGAGCAGATTGCCTTCGACGTGATCGCAGAGAAACTCAAGTGCATCCGCTTCGATGTCGAGCTGCTGCTGGGCCAGGCGCTGGCGGATCCATTGTGGCAGCCCGGCGCGCTCGGGGCTGTTGCATTCGATGCAGCAGGCGGCGGCACTGAGCGCCTTGAACCAGACCGTCTTGCGGCTGGGCCAGTCAAGCTCGGGGAAACTGATCAGGGTGAGGGTGTTGGCCGGCGGATTGGCGACATAAGCCTGCAGCGCTTCGCCGCCTTCGCGGCCAGGTTTGCCGCCGGGGATGCGCAGGTCAATCAGCTTCGCGCCGCCAAACAGCGACAGATTGCCGCCGGCCAGCGCCAGTTGCGACCATTTGAAGCTGCGATCGACGACCAGTGTTTCGCGCTCGTCAAAACCCTGGGCGCGGGCAGCAGCGCGGATCGCATCGGCCGCCTCAAGGCTCAGCAGCGGAGCGTTGCCGTGCACCACCCACAAGGGTGCGAGTGGCTTGCCGAGCTGGGCGCTGAGCTGATCAGGGCGCAGATCCATGCCGCACCGGTTTGCTCAGGGCTGGCGCTGGAAGCGGGCAAGGCGACGCAGCAGCTGTTGCAGCAAGTCCTCTTCCATGTCGCGGTAGAGCAGCTCTTCTTCCTGCTCCTTGCCGAGAATCAGCGAGTCGTCAAAAGTGTATTCCCGCGTCGCACTCAGGGTGGCGGGATCAAGCAAGCTGTTGCCGGCAGTGTCGAGCAGCTGATAGCGCAAGTGCTGGGAAAGCTGGTACTCGCGCACCTTGCCGGCGCCGGTGAGGCTGAGAATCTCGCGGCCACGTTCATTGGCGAGGATCTGGAGCCGCACTTCAGCGGCTGCCGGATCTTCAACGATGCGCGTGCTGGAGTTGGCACTGATCAGCTGGCGCAGCTTGCTGCCGAGCGGGCTGGACGCCGGCATGTTGAGGTGCACGCTGGCAAAGTTAAGCGCCTGATTGCCGCGCAGCTGGAAGCCGCAACCGCTGATCAGCAGGCTGGCGGCAAGCGCGCCGATCAGCAGCCGACGCTGGCGGCGCGGCGCGCCCTGCGAGGCAGGATGCAGGGCGGCGCGAAGAGCTTGGAAAGCAGCCGGCATGGTGGTTTCCTCAGGCGACGATATTGACCAGGCGGCCGGGGACGACGACCACTTTCTTCGGCGGCCGGCCTTCGGTGAATTTCTGTGCAGCTTCGCTGGCGAGGGCGATGGCTTCGATGTCTGCTTTTGCAGCATCGGCAGCGACCCGAATGCTGCCGCGCAGCTTGCCGTTGACCTGCAGCATGAGCTCGATTTCATCCTGCGCAAGAGCCTGGGCGGAGACTTCCGGCCAGCTGGCGTCGAGGATGTCGGCGCCGAAACCGCAGTCCTGCCATAGCGCGTGGCAGATGTGAGGGGTGATCGGCGCGAGCACCCGCAGCAGGATGGACAGCCCTTCGGCGGCGACTTCGGCATGCGCGGCGTGAGTGGCTGGGTCGGTGCTCAGCTCTTTCTGGCCTTTGTCGAGGGCGTTGAGGATTTTCATCCCGGCCGAGACCACCGTGTTGAACTGGTGTTTGCCGAAATCGTAGCTCGCCTGCTTGAGGTGCAGATGGATTTCACGGCGCAGTTCGGCCACTGCGGCCGGCAGCTCGCCGGTGTCCAGACTTGAAGTGGCGGGCAGCTGGGCGCGGGTGTTGCTGGCATAGCTGTGGGCATGGCTCCACAGCCGGCGCAGGAAGCGGGTCGCGCCTTCGACGCCGGCATCCGACCATTCGAGCTGCTGGTCGGGCGGAGCGGCGAAGATGGTGAACAGGCGGGCGGTATCGGCGCCGTACTGCTCGATCAGCGATTGCGGATCAACGCCGTTGTTCTTCGACTTCGACATTTTCTCGGTGCCGCCGATTTCCACCGGCTGGCCGTCGCTGCTCAGCCGCGCCGCCTGCACGCGGCCGCGCTCATCGCAATCGACGGTGACTTCAGCCGGGTTGAACCACTGCTTGGCGCCGTTTTCCTGTTCGCGATAATACGTGTCAGCGACCACCATGCCCTGGGTGAGCAGGGCAGAGAACGGTTCGGAAACCTGGGTGAGGCCGAGATCGCGCATCGCGCGGGTGAAAAAGCGCGAATAGAGCAGGTGAAGAATGGCGTGTTCGATGCCGCCGATGTACTGATCGACCGGCGCCCAGTAATCAACGCGTTCATCGACCATCGCGCTGCTGTTGTCCGGGCAGGCGTAACGCAGGAAATACCACGACGACTCGACAAAAGTGTCCATGGTGTCGGTTTCGCGCCGCGCCGGCCGGCCGCACTGCGGGCAGTCGCACTGGTAGAACTCAGGCATCTTGGCCAGCGGTGAGCCGCGGCCGGTGAGTTCGACGTTTTCCGGCAGCACCACCGGCAGTTGCGCATCGGGCACTGGAACATCGCCGCAGTGTTCGCAATGCACCATCGGGATCGGGCAACCCCAGTAGCGCTGGCGCGAAATGCCCCAGTCGCGCAAGCGGAACTGGACTCGCTTGGTGCCGAGACCTTTCGCTTCCAGATCGGCAGCAATGGCGGCGACCGCCGCAGCAAAGTCGAGGCCATCGTATTTGCCTGAATTGACCAGTTTGCCGTGTTCGGCATACGCATCCTGCCAGGGGGCAGTGGTGTCCTGGTAGGCGCTGTCAGCCGAGGTAACCACCATGCGGATCGGCAGACCGTACTGGCTGGCAAAGGCGAAATCGCGCTCGTCGTGGGCGGGCACCGCCATCACCGCGCCTTCGCCGTAGCCCATCAACACGTAGTTGGCGACCCAGACATCGAGCAATTCGCCGGACAAGGGATGGCAGACCTTGAGGCCGGTGGCCATGCCTTTCTTGTCCATGGTGGCAAGCTCGGCTTCATCGACGCCGCCCAGCTTGCATTCTTCGATGAACTGGGCGAGGGCGGGATTGCTGGCCGCCGCCTGCAGGGCGAGCGGGTGCTCGGCCGCGACCGCGACATAGGTCGCGCCCATCAAGGTGTCCGCGCGGGTGGTGAACACCTTGAGTGCGCCTTCATGGCCGATGCTGGCAACGTGGTAAGGGAAGCTGATCTCCACCCCTTCGGAGCGGCCGATCCAGTTCTTCTGCATCAGCTTGACCTGCTCAGGCCAGTGCGGCAGATCATCCAGCGCGCTCAGCAGCTCGTCGGCGTAGGCGGTGATCTTCATGTAATACATCGGGATTTCGCGCTTTTCCACCAGCGCGCCCGAACGCCAGCCGCGGCCGTCGATGACCTGCTCGTTGGCGAGTACCGTCTCATCGACCGGATCCCAGTTGACCGTGCCGAGCTTCTTGTAGATCAGGCCTTTTTCATAAAGACGGGTGAACAGCCATTGTTCCCAGCGGTAATACTCCGGCGTGCAGGTTGCCAGTTCGCGCGACCAGTCGATGGCGAAGCCCAGCCGCTTGAGCTGGGTCTTCATGTAGTCGATGTTGGCGTAGGTCCATTTCGCCGGCGCAACATTGTTCTGGATGGCGGCGTTTTCCGCCGGCATGCCAAACGCGTCCCAGCCCATCGGCTGCAACACATTGAAACCTTTCATGCGGTGAAAACGCGCCAGTACGTCGCCAATGGTGTAGTTGCGCACATGGCCCATGTGCAGCTTGCCCGACGGATAAGGGAACATCGACAGGCAGTAATACTTCGGCTTGCTGCGATCTTCGGGGACGCGGAAAGCGTCGCGGGACTCCCAGTATTGCTGGGCGGCGGTTTCAACGGCGGCGGGCTGGTATTTTTCCTGCATGATGTCCTGCATGTGCATGGGGCGGTATGACAAAGCCAGGCGCAAGGCTTGGCAAACAGGAAATTATAGCGCGAAGCAGCACTGCCCGGCGCTTGCAGGCGCGCGCCGGCAACAGCGTCGGGTCGCGGTGTGCGGCAATGAGCGGTAATGCAGACTCGATCCCCGAGCGTAGGGGCAGGCCTTGTGCCTGCCCTGGCGCCGTCGTCAGCTCAGGTCGGGTGACCACCAGGGTCACCCCTACTGGAGTGCGATCTGCCGTTCCTGGCTGTGGGCGCGCAAGCGGGTGAAGATGTCTTCCATGCCGAGCAGTGGCAGGCGGCCGATGCGGTGCTGGGCGCGCAGCAGGACGCCAAACTGGCCGCTGCGGGTGAGCTGGCGCTCGTCTTCGAGCAGGGCGAGGAAGTGCTTTTCGCAGGCGCCCCAGTAGGCGGTGTTGCCTACCCAGCCGGTGTCGGAGGTCGCGCGTTCAACCGCCTCGCGCCACAGTGTTTCGGCGCGTTCAAGCGGGATGCCGGCGCGGCGTGCGTGCCAGGGCAGCAGTTTTGGTGTTCTCATCTGTTGTTCTCCTGAGTGCCGGGGTCAGGCACTGAAAAAGTGGTTCAGCATCGTGTGCCGAGCTCTTGTCGATTTGCTGCCTTCCAGTTTTGAAAGCAGTCTGTTTTGCATTGCACAAGTGGAAATTAAGGCTTGTTAACGGGTTTTTCAAGTGCTGATTGGTGAATTGTTGTTGCGGCGCAACAATGGCGTCCGATGCAGGCTTGCTGGCCGGGAAGGGCTGGTTTTTCATACAATGAAGCTCCTTCAGAGGAGTTCACATGTCCGCCTTGCTGGAAAATCTCAATACGGAACAACTTGCTGCCGTCAGCTTGCCGCCGCAACACGCCCTCATTCTGGCTGGCGCCGGTTCGGGCAAGACCCGGGTGCTCACCACCCGCATTGCCTGGCTGTTGCAAAGCGGACAATGCACGCCGCAAGGCATTCTTGCCGTCACCTTCACCAACAAGGCGGCGAAGGAGATGCAGGCCAGGCTGGGCGCCTTGCTGCCGCTCAATCTGCGCGGCATGTGGATCGGCACTTTTCACGGTCTCGCCAACCGCCTGCTGCGCGCCCACTACCGGGATGCCGGGCTGCCGCAGCTGTTCCAGATTCTCGACAGCGCGGATCAGCTGGCGGCGATCAAGCGTCTGCTGAAAGCACTCAATATCGATGACGACAAACATCCGGCGCGTGAACTGCAGCAGTTCATCAATGGCCAGAAGGAAGCCGGGCTGCGCCCGCAGGCGGTCCAGGCCTGGGATGAAGCGTCGCGCTACCGGGTCGGGCTGTATCAGGAGTACGAAGCGCAGTGTCAGCGTGAAGGAGTGGTCGATTTTGCCGAGCTGCTGCTGCGCAGCTACGAACTGCTCGAACGGCACGAGCCTTTGCGCCAGCACTATCAGCGCCGTTTCCGCCATATTCTGGTCGACGAGTTCCAGGATACCAACCGCCTGCAATACCGCTGGCTGAAGCAGTTTGCCGATGAAGGGCGGGCAGGTGGCGCCAGCATGTTCTGTGTTGGCGATGACGATCAGAGCATTTACCGCTTCCGTGGCGCAGAAGTGGGCAATATGCGCGATTTCGAACGTGAGTTTGCGGTTGCAGCGGTGATCCGCCTGGAGCAGAACTATCGTTCTGGCGGCAACATTCTCGATGCGGCCAATGCGCTCATCCGCCACAACAGCGAGCGACTGGGCAAGAATCTGTGGACCGCGCAAGGTTCGGGAGAGCCGATCCGGGTGTTCGAAGCCTATTCGGACAACGATGAAGCGCGCTGGATGGTCGAGGAAATTCAGAGTCTGGTGCGCGAAGGCAGCCTGCGCAGCGAGATTGCCCTGCTGTATCGTGCCAATGCCCAGTCCCGCGTGCTGGAGCATCAGCTGTTTTCAGCCGGGATTCCTTATCGGGTCTACGGCGGGCTGCGCTTTTTTGAACGCCAGGAGATCAAGCACGCGCTCGCCTATCTGCGCCTGATTGCCAACCCTGACGACGATACCGCTTTCATGCGGGTGGTGAATTTCCCCACTCGGGGGATCGGTGCCCGCAGTCTTGAAGTGCTGGCGGATGCGGCCCACGGCTGGCATGGCAGTCTGTATGCCAGCGTGTCCCACCTGAGCGGCAAGCCGCGGACGGTGATCGGCCAGTTTGTCGCGCTGATCGAGGACATGCGGCGTGACACCACGGGTCTGCCGCTGGCGGAAGTGATCGACCATGTCGTCGAGATGAGCGGGCTGCGCGCCCATTATCAAGCGGACAAAGAAGGGCAGGAACGACTGGAAAACCTTGCCGAACTGGTCAATGCGGCGACGAGCTTCACCAGTGAGAGTTCCTCCGATGAGGCGCGCAGCGAAGCTGGCCGTGAAGAGCCGCATGGCGAACTGGCAGATTTTCTTGCGCATGCTTCGCTCGAAGCGGGTGATCACCAGGCCGACCAGGGCGCCGATGCGGTGCAGTTGATGACCGTGCATGCTGCCAAGGGGCTGGAGTTCAATGCCGTGTTTGTCTCGGGACTGGAGGAAGGTCTGTTCCCGCACGAAAACAGCCTGTACGAACGTGGTGGGCTGGAAGAGGAGCGCCGGCTGATGTACGTCGCCATCACCCGCGCGCGCGAACGGCTTTATCTGTCTTTTGCCCAGAGCCGCATGCTCCATGGCCAGGTGCGTTATCACCTGCGCTCGCGCTTTTTCGATGAGTTGCCGGAAGGTTTGCTGAAATGGCTGTCGGTCAATTCAGCGGCTGCTCGGGCCGAGGGCCGGCGCAGTGGCGCTGGTGGCGGCAGTATGGCCAGTGCTGGCGCCGGCAATGCCGCGCGCAGCAGTGCACGCTCGCCTGCCGCCGGTGGCAACAGCTTGCCGGCAGGCTTTCGTATCGGTCAGAACGTGCGCCACGCCCGCTTCGGCAGCGGTGTGGTGCTCGCCGCTGAAGGCAGTGGCAATGATGCCAAGATCCAGATCAACTTTGCCGATGTCGGCAAGAAGTGGCTGCTGCTGTCGGTGGCCAAGCTGGAGCCGCTGTAAGCCGCCTGTTCAGTGCAGGCTGCCGGGCATCGCCAGCACGAACAGCGGAATTTCGGCGTCAAACTGTTCGCCGTCGCTGCTGGTCATCCGGTAGCTGCCCTGCATGGTGCCGACCGCAGTTTCCAGCACACAGCCGCTGCTGTATTCGAATTCCTCGCCCGGGGCGAGTAAAGGTTGTTCGCCAATCACGCCCTGGCCGCGTACTTCCTGTGCATGGCCGTTGCCGTCAGTGATGATCCAGTGACGGCTGATGAGCTGAGCGGCACGCTGGCCGCTGTTGTGAATGCGGATGTGGTAAGCGAAGACGTAGTGCTGATCTTCTGGACGTGAATAAGCCGGAATGTATTCGCTGCGCACGCTCACTTCGATGTGATGGGGCGGAGGGGCTGAGGGGGTGGAAGATGCTGGGGGCTTGATCGGACTGCTCACTGGATCGTTTCTCGCAAGGCGGTGAATGGGACGGGCAAACGGGGCTCTTGCAGGACAGGTGGCCGACGGATGCTGAAGACGCAGGTAACTGGCGCCGCAGTGGGTGGCCTGGTTGGTAGCGTAGTGGGTGGTGCCGTGGGTGGTGGTGCAGTTTCGGCGGCGCAGTTTCGGTTTCTGGCTGCTGAGGCGTTAAAATAGCACTTTTGTCCGGAATTGCCGCCATGTCACAACTTCTTCCCTCTCCGCTCACCGCGCTGTCGCCGCTCGATGGTCGTTATCACGGCAAGGTCGGTGGCCTGCGTGATCATTTCTCCGAGCAGGGGCTGATCCGCAATCGAATCAGGGTCGAAGTGGCCTGGCTGCAGGCATTGGCTGCTGAACCGGCGCTGGCGGAAATCGCTCCGTTCTCGCCGGCGACGGTTGCCGAGCTGGATGCGCTGGTGCAGGCTTTTTCGCCGGCAGATGGTGAAGCGGTGAAAGCGATTGAAGCGACCACCAATCACGACGTCAAGGCGATGGAGTACTGGCTCAAGCAGCGTCTCGCTGGCAATGCCGAAGTGATGAAAGTGTCGGAATACATTCACTTCGCCTGCACTTCGGAAGACATCAACAACACTTCTCACGCCTTGATGCTGGCGGAAGGTCGTGAGCAGGTGCTGCTGCCGGCCCTTGATGCGGTGATCGAACGTTTCCGGACGCTGGCGCATCAGCTGGCCGAGTTGCCGATGCTGTCGCGCACCCACGGCCAGCCTGCCAGCCCGACCACGCTCGGCAAGGAAATGGCCAATATCGCTGCTCGCCTGCTGCGCGCGCGTGCCAGCATTGCGGCGGTGGCAATGACCGCCAAATTCAATGGTGCAGTGGGCAATTACAACGC
>JAVEVA010000110.1:0-7115 GCA_034005275.1 Thauera sp.
GCGCGTATCGGCAGCCTGCGCGGCCTGCTCAGCGGCGAAGCGCTCAGTCTGCCGTATTACCGCAGCGCAGCCTTGCGGGAGTGGATCGAACGCACGGTAGCCCGCGCCGGCATCCGTCAGGCGGTGGCTTTTTCCGGGCCGATGGCGCAATACCTTGATGTGCCCGCTCTGCAACAACGCGTCATCGACTTCTGCGATGTCGATTCGGCGAAATGGACCCAGTATGCTGCCGATCGGCGCTGGCCTTTGTCCTGGCTGTATCGTCGTGAAGGCGAGCGTCTGCTGGCTTTCGAACGCCAGGCGGCGTTGCGCAGCGATGCCAGTCTGTTCGTCACTGCCGCAGAAGCGAAGCTGTTCACCGACGCCGTGCCCGATGCCGTTTCGCGTACGCGGGTGATGCAGAACGGGGTCGATGCCGGCTTCTTTGATCCGCAGCAGGCGAGCGCTTCGCCTTATGGCGACACCGCGCCGATCATCGTCTTCAGCGGCGCGATGGATTACTGGCCCAATGTCGATGCGGTGTGCTGGTTTGCCAATGAGCTGCTGCCGCAGATCCGGGCGCGTCATCCGCAGGCGCAATTCTGGATTGTCGGCATGAATCCGGCGCCGGCGGTGCAGGCGCTGGCCAATGAGTTCATCCGCGTCACCGGCACGGTCGCCGATGTGCGCCCTTACATTGCTCATGCCGATGTGGTGGTCGCACCGCTGCGTATTGCCCGGGGCATTCAGAACAAGGTGCTGGAAGCGATGGCGCTGGCGCGTCCGGTGGTGCTCACCGCCGCCTGCGCCAGCGGCTTGCAGGCAAAAGCGGGCGAAGAGTGTGAGATCGTCGCGGATGGCAGCGCATTGACGGCACGAGTGAGCGCATTGCTCGATGATGCTGCGCTTGCCGCCCGCATGGGCCAGGCCGCCCGTGCGCGGGTGCTCGAACAGTACAGCTGGGATGCGCATTTGCGCCTGCTGGCAGACTGCCTTGGCGCCAGCTGTCAGTCGCCAGCAGCCCCGGCCATGATGGAAAACCGCTGATGAACAGTCCTTCTTCCGCTTTCCCCCGCATCAGCCTTGCCTTGTTGCTGGCGCTGGGCTGGGTGTTGCTGTGGTACTGGCCGACCGGGGTGGAAATGGCCGGGATCTGGTGGCGTTCCGATACCTATGCACATGGGCTGGTGGTGCTGCCGATCAGCGCCTGGCTGGTGTGGTCTGCACGTGCCCGTTTGGCCAACTGTCAGCTCAAGCCTGAATGGTCGATGTGTTTGCCAATTTTGGCAGGAGGCATTCTGTGGACGCTTGGTGGTTTGGCAAGCGTCGCTGCGGCCCAGCATTTTGCGCTTGCGGTGATGCTGGTCGCGCTCTGTGTCGGCATACTGGGCTGGCGAGCTGTCCGCATCCTCCTTTTCCCGCTTCTTTTTCTCTTTTTTGCGGTACCGATCGGCGATTTCATGGTGCCGACCCTGATGCACTACACCGCCGAATTCACCGTGTGGGCGCTGCGCCTGAGTGGGGTGCCGGTGTATCAGGAAGGCCTGCACCTGGTGGTCCCCAACGGGCGGTGGTCGGTGGTTGAAGCCTGTAGCGGTAGCCGTTATCTGACGGCTTCCTTGATGATCGGGGCGCTGTATGCCTATCTGACGTATCGCAGCCTGCGCCGTCGGCTGTGGTTCATGCTTGCCGCAGCCGTGGTGCCGATCATCGCCAACTGGCTGCGTGCCTACATGATTGTCATGCTCGGCTATCTCACTGACAACAAGCTCGGAGTCGGTGCTGACCACGTGTTCTATGGTTGGGTATTATTCGGCGTTGTCATTTTCTTGCTGTTTGCGATTGGAGGGCGTTGGCAAGAGCCTGATTTGCCTGTTCCCGCAGCGGCCGGTGCTCCAGACCAAGCACACAGGAAGCTGTCCCTGATAACCGTATTCGTGCTCGGGATCTCGCTGCTGCCTTTCCCTTTTGTTCTGCGCGCGCTGGATGCGCCGGTGGAGAGCTTTCCAGTTGCACTTGAATTACCGGCCCCGGCCGATGGCTGGGTGCCTAGTGAAGACGAGACACTCAGCTATCGACCACGTTATGACGGGGCACGCGCCACAGCGTATCAGGCATATCGTGTCGATCATCAGCCTGAAGTGGGCCTCTATCTGGCGTGGTACTACGGCCAGCGGGAGGGTAGCGAGATGCTCAACTGGAGTAACGGGGTCATCACTGTTAACCGGGAAGAAGGTCATGGCTTGCTCCAGCAACAGAAAGTCCAGAGCGGGAGCGGCTTGGCGGTGCACGAATGGCGCATCACCACGCCACAGGGGCCGTTATTAGTCTGGCAGTTTTATCGCTCGGATGGTCGCAACCTGTATCGTGAAAGCGAGATGAAAATTCGACTTGCTCTGGAGAGACTGCTGGGCAGGGAAGATGAGTCGGCGGTAGTTGTGCTCGTCACTCCGGCTGGCAGGGAACTGACAGCGGCGCGCGAAAGACTGGAAAGCTTCATGTCTGCTCACTTGCATGCCATTGAACAGACCGTCGATGCCGCTTCCCGGAGCATTCCGCAATGAGCGGACGCGCAGACTCCCGACCGCTGGTGATGCATGTGCTCTACAACTTCGATGTCGGCGGGCTGGAAAATGGTGTGGTCAATCTGATCAACCGCATCGACCCCGCCCGCTTCCGTCACGCAGTGGTGGCACTCAATGCCTGCGCGGCTGATTTTTGCCAACGCGTGCAGCGCGACGACGTTGACTTCATCTCGCTGCACAAACCGCCCGGCCATGGCTTCAAGCTGTATCCGCGCCTGTTCCGTCTTTTTCGTCAGCATCGCCCGGCAGTTGTGCACACGCGCAACCTGGCAGCGCTGGAAACCCAGGTGCCGGCGTGGGCCGCGCGGGTACCGGTGCGCGTGCACGGTGAACATGGCTGGGATACCAGTGATCCGCACGGGTTGTCGCGCAAATATCAACGCCTGCGCCGCGCTTACAGCCCTTTCGTGCAGCGCTACGTTGCCCTGTCCGGTGAAAGCGAACGCTATCTGACCGAGCGCGTCGGCATTGCCGCATCGCGGGTCGAGCGCATCTGCAATGGCGTCGACAGTGCGCGTTTCGTCCCGGCACAAGCTCGTCAGCCGCTGGCGGGCAGTCCTTTTTCTGATCCTGCTGCTGATCCGGCAACGCTCATCGTTGGCACGGTCGGCCGGTTGCAGACCGTGAAGGACCAGCTCAATCTGGTGCAGGCTTTCGCGCTCGCCCGCCAGCAAGGCGAAGCGGGCGCTCGTCTGCGCTTGCTGATTGCCGGTGATGGGCCGCAGCGCGGTGAGGTGGAAGCCGAAATCGCTCGCCACGGCGTGGGCGAGTGGTGCTGGCTGGCCGGCGCGCGCAGCGATGTGCCAGCGATCATGCAGGCGCTGGATATTTTTGTCTTGCCGTCACGCACTGAAGGCATTTCCAACACCATTCTGGAAGCGATGGCGAGCGGCCTGCCGGTCGTCGCCACCGCCGTCGGCGGCAATGCCGAACTGGTGGTCGACGGCGAAACCGGTTTGCTGGTCCCCGCCCAAGATCCGGCAGCGATGGCCGCTGCCCTCCTGCGCTACGCCAGTGATCCTGCCCTGCGTCAGGCCCACGCCCGTGCCGGCCGTGCCCGGATCGAGGCTGGCTTCAGCCTCGACCAGATGGTCGCGCGCTATACCGCTGTTTACGATCAATTGCTGAGAACTTCATCATGAGTGCCATTGCCGGTCTGTTCGATACCCGCGGCCAGCGTGATTTCGATCCCACGCTCATCGAGCGCATCAATGCCAGCTTGCGTCATCGTGGCCCCGACCGCCAGGCGAGCCATCTTGAAGCCGGGCTGGCGCTGGGGCATTGCGAGTTGCGCGTCGCCCGCTGCGCCCCGCAACCTTTGCTGAGCGCCGATGGTCGCCTGGCGCTGGTGCTCGATGGCGAGCTTTACAACCGCTCCGAGCTGCTTGAGGCGCTGGACAAGCTCGGTTTGCAGCCGCGCACGCCTTGCGATGGTGAAACCATTCTGCTTGCCTGGCAGGCCTGGGGCGAAGACTGTCTCAAGCGCTTGCGTGGCGTGTTTGCCTTTGCGCTCCACGACCGCGAGCAGGGCAGTCTCAATCTGGTGCGTGACCAGCTGGCGTTGAAGCCGCTGTTCTACAGCCTGCTTGCCGACGGCACCTTGATTTTCGGCTCGGAACTGAAAGCGCTGCTGCGCCACCCAGGTGTCGAGCGTCGTATCGATCCGTTGGCGGTGGAAGAGTATTTTGCGCTTGGCTATGTGGCCGACCCACGCAGCATCTTCAGTGGCGTGTTCAAGCTTGAACCGGGTGAGCTGATCTGCGTCCGGCGCAATCAACCTGGATTGCGCAAACAGCGTTACTGGGATTTGAACTTCAGCCTTGATCGTCAGATCAGCCTTGCCGATGCTTGCGAAGAGCTCACGCTGCGCGTGCGCAAAGCCACTGCCGAACGCATGGAAGCCAGCGTCGAGCTCGGCGCCTTCCTCTCCGGTGGCGTTGATTCGAGCGCCGTGGTCGCCACCATGGCCGGTTTGAGTGCGAGCCCGGTCAACACCTGTTCGATCGCCTTCGATGACCCCAAATTCAATGAAGCTGAATTCGCCCGCATGGTTGCCGACCGCTATCAGACCCGGCACCGGGTCGAGGAAGTCAAATCGGACGATTTCGGCCTGATCGACCGGCTGGTTTCGATTTACGACGAACCTTATGCCGACAGCTCGGCGCTGCCGACTTTCCGTGTCTGCGAACTGGCGCGCAAGCACCTCGGTGTCGCGCTGTCCGGTGATGGCGGTGACGAACTGATGGGTGGTTATCGCCGCTACCGCATGCATCTGATGGAAGAGCGCATGCGTTCGGCGCTGCCACTGAGCCTGCGTCAGCCGCTGTTTGGCCTGCTCGGCCGCATTTACCCGAAAGCGGATTGGGCACCGCGCATGTTTCGCGCCAAGACCACTTTCCAGGCCATGGCACGTGATGCGGTGGCGGCCTACTTCCACAGTGTGTCGATCGTGCGCGGCGAAATGCGTGAACAGCTGTTCAGCGCCAGCTTCAAGCAGCAGCTCGGCGGCTATGAAGCGCTCGAAGTTTTCCGTCGTCATGCTGCCACCGCCGGCACCGACGACCCGCTGGCGCTGATCCAGTATCTCGATCTCCATGCCTACGGGCCGGGCGACACCAACACCAAGGTCGACCGCGCCAGCATGGCCAACTCCTTGCTGGTACGCGCGCCGCTGATGGATACCGAGCTGGTCGACTGGCTGTGCAGCCTGCCGTCGAGCCTCAAGATCAGCGGCAACGAAGGCAAATACCTGTTCAAGAAAGCGATGGAGCCGCACCTGCCGCACGATGTGCTCTACCGACCCAAAATGGGCTTCTCGGTCCCGCTCTCCCGCTGGTTCCGCGGGCCGCTCAAAACGCGTGTGCGCGAAGCGGTGCTCGGTGAAACGCTGGCCGCCACCGGCATCTTCAACCGCAACTATCTTGAGCACCTGGTTGACGCGCATCAGAACGGGGTGCGTGATTACAGTGCATCGTTGTGGACTTTGCTGATGTTTGAGGGCTTCATGCGCAGTCTCGATCGTGATGTCGGCACCGGGCCGGCGTGACTCAGGCCTTGGCCGGCACCTTCCTGCAGCAGAAATGAAACACCTGAACCATGCGTACTCTCCATATTCTTGATCATTCCATCCCCTTGCACAGCGGCTATACTTTTCGTACTGCTGCCTTGCTGCGTGAGCAGCGCGCCCTGGGCTGGGAAACCTTTCATCTGACTTCGCCCAAGCAGGGTGCTTGCAGTGCTGAGCTTGAAGAGGTCGATGGCCTGCGTTTTTATCGCAGCAGAGTGCCGCCAGCGGGGCCGCCGCTGATCAATGAATGGCGACAGATGCAGGCGACTGAAGCCCGCCTTGAAGCGTTGGCGCGTGAGCTGAAGCCGGATGTGCTCCATGCCCACTCGCCAGTGCTCAATGCCATCCCGGCGCTGCGCGTCGGGCGCCGATTGGGTCTTCCGGTCGTCTATGAAATCCGTGCGTTCTGGGAAGATGCCGCAGTGGATCACGGCACCACCAATGAAGGCAGCCTGCGTTATCGCGCCACCCGTGCGCTGGAAACCTGGGCACTGAAGCGGGTTGATCACGCGTTCACCATCTGCGAAGGCTTGCGGGCCGACATTGTTGCCCGTGGTATTCCTGCCAGCAAAGTCACCGTCATCCCCAATGCCGTCGATGTGGATAGCTTCCAGCTTTCCGGTGAGGCCGATCCGGTGTTGCGCGCCGAACTGGGGCTGAGCGACTGCACCACCATCGGCTTTGTCGGCTCCTTCTACGCCTACGAAGGCCTCGATCTGCTACTCGATGCTTTCCGCACTCTGGCCGCCGAGCGTCCCGAACTGCGCCTGCTGCTGGTCGGCGGCGGCCCGCAGGAGGAAAACCTCAAAGCCCAGGCCAGCCGTCTTGGTCTGGCGGGCAAGATCGTATTCACCGGTCGCGTGCCGCACAGCGAAGTCAGCCGCTACTACGATCAGATCGACTTGCTCGCTTATCCGCGTCATTCGATGCGGCTCACCGAACTGGTCACGCCCTTGAAGCCGCTGGAAGCGATGGCCCAGGGACGTCTGTTCGTCGCTTCGGATGTCGGCGGTCACAAGGAGCTCATCCGCGATGGCGAAACCGGCAAGCTGTTTACGGCCGGCAGCGCAGCCGCACTGGCGAGCGCCATTCGCGAGATGCTGGATCACCGCGAGCGCTGGCCGGCAATGCGTGCTGCCGGACGCCATTTCGTCGAAGAAGTGCGCAACTGGAGGAACAGCGTGGCGAATTATGTGGCGGTGTATGAGCGTCTGACCGGCAAGGGACGTCAACGCTGATGTCAGACCCGGATCGAAAGCCTGCCATTGTCGTGCTCAGCAGCCTGTTCCCAAGCAAGGTTCAGCCCGGAGCCGGCCCTTTCGTGCGCGAGCGCATGTTTCGTGTTGGCCAGCATCTGCCGCTCGCAGTGGTGGCGCCGACGCCCTGGTTTCCGCTGCAGAAAATTCTGCGGCGCTGGAAGCCGCATTTCCGCCCCGGCGCGCCACGCCATGAGCAGCAACAGGGGTTTGATGTCTGGTATCCCC
>JAVEVA010000032.1:0-16303 GCA_034005275.1 Thauera sp.
TAGGGCGTGCCGGCAGCATCCACCGCGCAGCCGCCGATGAGCGCTTGTTCGATTTCGAACTTCGGTTCGACGGTACGCAGCACGCGCACCGCTTGCGCCATGATTTCGGGGCCAATGCCGTCGCCGGGGAGGACGCAGATCTTCATCGAGATTTTTCCTTGTATTCAGTCAATGCAATGCCGGACAGGGCGCTGTCCGGCTGTAATTCGAGTGTAATGCCGGCCTGGTTCAGGCGTAGTAATACGGATGATTCTGGCGACGCTGATCTTCGAACGCGCGGATCTTGTCAGCATGGCGCAAAGTGAGACCGATATCGTCCCAGCCGTTGAGCAGGCATTCCTTGCGGAAAGGGTCGATGTCGAAGGCGATCTGCTTGCCATCCGGACGGGTGATGGTCTGCGCGGCGAGATCGACGGTCAGTCGATAGCCCTCGTTGGCTTCACACTGACGGAACAGCTCATCGACTTCCGCTTCCGCCAGCTTGATCGGCAGCAGGCCGTTCTTGAAGCTGTTGTTGAAGAAGATGTCGGCGTAGCTCGGGCCGATCAGCACGCGAAAGCCGTAGTCTTCCAGCGCCCAGGGCGCGTGTTCGCGCGAACTGCCGCAACCGAAGTTGTCACGGGTGAGCAGGATCTGCGCGCCCTGATAGCGCGGCTGATTGAGGACGAAGTCGGGATTGAGCGGGCGCTTGCTGTTGTCCTGTCCCGGCTCGCCGACGTCGAGATAACGCCATTCGTCAAAAGCATTGGGGCCGAAGCCGCTGCGCTTGATCGACTTGAGAAACTGCTTGGGGATGATGGCGTCGGTATCGACGTTGGCGCGATCAAGCGGCGCCACCAGACCATCGAGAGTGGTAAATGCCTTCATGGTGTGACTGACCTTGGCGTGGCGCGGCCACGCAATGGATGTTCTGCCCGGCAGCGGCGAACGGTGCCCGCCCACTGTGCCGGATGGAAAGCGAGCTGCATTCAGCCCAAGCGGCGCACGTCGGTGAAATGACCGGTGACCGCTGCTGCAGCGGCCATCGCCGGACTGACCAGATGGGTGCGGCCTCCCGCACCTTGCCGGCCTTCGAAGTTGCGGTTGGACGTCGACGCGCAACGCTCGCCCGGTTCGAGACGGTCGGCGTTCATCGCCAGACACATCGAACAGCCCGGCTCGCGCCATTCAAAGCCGGCAGCACGGAAGATCTGATCCAGGCCTTCCTCTTCCGCCTGGCGCTTGACCAGCCCAGAGCCCGGCACCACCAGCACGCGCTTGACGCTGGCGGCCTTGTGACGACCTTTGGCCACCGCTGCCGCTTCGCGCAAGTCCTCGATGCGCGAATTGGTGCACGAACCGATGAACACCTGATCGACCGCGATCTCGCTGATCGGCGTGTTGGCTTCGAGTCCCATGTACTTGAGCGCGCGCACCATGCCTTCACGACGCACGGCATCGGACTCGGCTGCCGGATCCGGCACGCGGCCATCGATGGTGGTGACCATTTCCGGCGAAGTGCCCCAGGTCACCTGTGGCTGGATGTCTTCGGCTTTCAGTTCGACCACCTGGTCGAACTGCGCGCCGTCATCGCTGTGCAGGGTGCGCCAGTAGGCCACTGCCGCATCCCATTGCTCACCACGCGGCGAGAACGGACGATCCTTGAGATAGGCGATGGTGGTTTCATCGACGCCGACCATGCCGGCACGGGCGCCCGCTTCGATCGCCATGTTACAGATCGTCATCCGCCCTTCCATCGACAGCGCACGAATTGCGCTGCCGCCAAACTCCATCGCGTAGCCGGTGCCACCGGCAGTGCCGATCTTGCCGATGATCGCCAGCACGATGTCCTTGGCGGTCACGCCCTGACCAAGTTGGCCATCGACGCGGATCAGCATCGTCTTCGATTTCTTCTGCAGCAGGCACTGGGTGGCGAGCACGTGCTCGACTTCGGAAGTGCCGATGCCATGAGCCAGACAGCCAAAAGCACCGTGGGTCGAGGTATGCGAGTCACCACAGACCACGGTCATCCCCGGCAGGGTGGCGCCGTTTTCCGGGCCGATGACGTGCACGATGCCCTGGCGCTCGTCCCTGAACGGGAAATAGGCCAACGCCCCCACTGCACGGATGTTGGCATCGAGGGTTTCGACCTGCTGGCGTGACACCGGGTCAAGAATGCCCTGCTCCCAGTGATCGGTCGGTGTGTTGTGATCGGCGGTGGCGACGATCGAACCGATGCGCCATGGTTGACGCCCAGCAAGCTTGAGACCTTCGAAAGCCTGCGGACTGGTGACTTCGTGAATCAGGTGGCGATCAATGTAGATCAGGGCGGTGCCATCGGCTTCTTCGTGCACAACATGGCTCGACCAGAGCTTTTCATACAGGGTTTGGGCTGCCATCGTGAATATCGTCTGCGCGCAAAAAAAGAGCTTGATTATTTCACAAAGCCGGCTGCTCGTGCCAGCATCCGGCGGAAAGCGCCAGGGCGAGCGCATGAATGCTTCCGTGCACGCAGCTCAAACGCGGTTTTTTGTTGTGGCGCCGGGGCCATGCCCCGGCTTGCAGGTGCTGGCGCGGCAACAGGCCCTTGCTCGGAGCATGGCCCCGAGCCCACAAAAATCACCCCCACCCTCCTGCCGACTCACCGCTCCGCGCTGTACACGGGCAGATGCAGGCAAAAGCAGCTGCCTTCGCCTTCGACGCTGTCCACACTGACCCGGCCGCCGTGGCGAACGACAATCTGCTGTACCAGCGCCAGCCCGAGACCAGTGCCGGCGACCCCACCGCTCCTGGCACCCGGCAGTCGTGAATAAGGTTCGAACAGATGTGCAAGCTGCCCGGGCGGAATGCCCGGCCCCTGATCGATCACGCACAAGCTCAGCCAGCCGTCTTCTTCGGTGCAGCGCAGCTTGATCGGCCCGTGACCAGCGGCATATTTGCCGGCATTGGCGAGCACATTGCCCAGCGCAATCGCCAGCATTTCCTGATCGGCTTCGAGCCTGCGTTCCTTCGTCACCTGATTGTCGATGAGAATTCCGCTCAACTCGCTGGCATTGAGCACGCGGGCAAGCAGGCTGCTCAGCAGGAAGCGCTCACGTTTCAGACCTTTGCCCTGCAGACGATCAGCGACCAGATTTTCTTCGATCAACCGCAGCAAGGTCTTGCTCGCGCGCCGGATGCGCTGATGACGGACGCTCACTTCGACCGGCAGATTCTGCTCGCGGGCCAGGTTCTGCAAGGCCAGGTCGATGCTTGCCAGCGGCGTCTTCAGCTCGTGCGAAACCATCGCCACCACCCGCTTGTGGTCGGCAAGCTCGGCGTGCATCAGCTCATGCCGCATCACCCAGCGACTGCGCCAATGATGGAAGCCGAGCAGCAGCACGCTCAGCAACCAGGCCAGCAAGGGCGCGCCCAGCGCCAGCTGCCAGTGGGCATGGAGGGCCAGACCATGAACAGCGAAGATCAGCAGCAAGACCAGGGCACTGCAGACGACTTCGTACCCACAGCGCTGCGACCAGCGCCGGGGCCGGGCGGCGGCACACAACAGGGGCAAGGCTCCCAGCACGGTGATTGCCAGCTGCCACGGCAGGGCAGCGCTCACCTGCCAGTTGCCCAGCTTGAGTGCCGACCACAGCAAAGCCAGCAGATCAACGCCGCTCAGGCCGCCGACCGGCGTATTGACATGCTCTCCCAGCAAGGCGGTGTTACCGAGCAGAATCGTCCGTCCCTGCAATATTCTCGGATCGAAGTTCCCCGCCCGGTCACCGAGCGCCGCCATCATCAGCTCACCAAACGAGATCCGCTGCGGCAGCACCTCTTCCGGCGGATAGCGCAGGCCGATCCGCCCTTCCTGGTCGACCTGCCAGCGCTGCTTGCCCAGTTGCAGCTGCTGAGCTTCGCTGCGGAACGACTGCGGCAAACGCCCGGGATGCAGCAGTTGCAAAGCGGCTGCGGGCAGGTAATGCGCATCGATCTGGTAAAGCAAGGGAAAACGCCGCAGCAGGCCATCGACATCAAGACTGACGCTGATCAGCCCGAGCTGACCGGCCGCAAGCTGGTCGACCAGCTGCGCAGTGGGCAGCTGCAACTGCTCGACCTGGCGTGCCGGCAGCTCGGCGGAGGCGGCCGTATCGCCACTGGCTGCCCAGCTCAGCGCCGTCAGCGATCGGTCGAGTTGCGGCCGCCGGCGCTCTTCCACCCTGCCCGCACTGAGCGCAGCGCCCACCAGCACGGTACGCGGGTGGCGGGCCATTGCAGCGGCCAGCGCCTGATCGCCTTCGCGCGGATCGGCGAACAACAGATCGATCAGCACCGCATCGGCGCCATGCTCGAACAGGTAGTCAAGCATGATGGCATACACCTCACGCGAAAACGGCCAGCTGCCGAGCACAGGCTGGAGGCTTTGCAGCGAGGTCTCATCAATTTCGAGCACCAGCGCATCGGTGCTGATGTGCGGCGCGGGATACAGCGCCCGGATCACGCCGTCCTGCAGCCACAGATCGACTCGCTGGCCAACCGTGCTGCCGTGGAGCAGACCAAAAGCCAACAGGCAATTGAACAACACCGCCAGCAGGCTCAAGCGCCAGCCTGGTGCAGCCGGGGCGGTGGCAAGGTCAAACCTCGTGTCGGACACAGGAGGCAGCGCTTTCATCGCCAGCCTCACAGCAGCAAGGGCAGCAAAAGCAGCAGTGCCGGCCACAACGGCCGCGACGAATCAATCTGCAGTTGCTGGGCGACGCCAAAAGCGCCGGCCTCACCTTGTTCACCCAGCACCTGCAGACGCAGCCAATAAGATCCTGCCGCCAGCGCTGGCAGCTCGAAGCGCGAGCCGGCCACCCGCTGATCAATCAGCAGTTGTTCGAACGCCGGATCACGGGCCAGCTGCAGACGGTGATCAAGGCCTGCCACGCCCTGCAACCAGCGCAGCTCGATACTGCCTTGCTCATCGCGAGATTCACTGATTTGAGGTGCGGCCGGAACCGCTGCCAGACTGAAATCCTGCCAGGGGCCAAAAGGGCCTTGATGGCCATCGGCACGCAGACTGGCCAGGCGCCAGCGATACGCACCCGCCGGCAGACGGATGGTGTGTTCGCTGCCTTCGAGCAGCAGCTCATGCAAGAGCGGGTCCGCATCCTGAGCATCAGGGCTGCTGTGCTCACCCCGTCCGGCAAGCTGCAGACGGAAGCGCACGCCATCCAGCGGCAAGGCCCAGCGCAGACGCAGCTGCCCGCCATGCACCGTGCTGTCGGCCAGCGGCGCGAGCGGCAGCGGCGGCGCCGGTCGCGCCGCGAGCACGAAGTCATGGCTGGCATCCCGCCCTTCGAGGCCGTCCGCTGCGATCGCACGCACGCGCAAACGCCAGCGGCCATCGGGCAGATCCAGCTCGGTAAGCTTCGGCTGGGCAAGCAGGCGGTCAAACAGCAGGATTTCTTCATCCTCACCCGCCACGCCATGGTCCTTGCCCCGGTCCTTGCCCTCATTCTTCCCGCGGGCAAACACCTGCGCCCGCCAGCGGCTGGCGCCCTCGCCCGCCGGCCACTGGAAAGCGAGCGGCAAGGCGTGGAGCTCAGCGGCGAGCGCATCGAGCACCGGGGCCGGCAGCAGCGCACGCCGGGCGCCCAGTTCGCCCACCGCAGCACTGAGCAGCCCTTCTCCCGCGCTCAATTCGGCTTGCTGCCGACCGCGCTGCAGGCTCACCCGCCCGCTCTCGACTTCGCCGCGCACGACTTCAGTACCGCCAGCGCTGGCCGCTGCTGCGGCAAGACGGAAATGGGTGCCGCGCACGCCCAACTGGATACTGTCCGTCTCGATCCGGAAGCGGGAAGCCGGCTGGCGCAAAGGCCGCACCCGGCTTTCGACCTCGCCGTGCTGCACGCGCAGGCGGGTTGCCGCCATGCCGCTGCGGCCGTAATGCTTCATTTCCTTCAGTTCGAGTTCGCTGTCGCTGCTCAGCAGCAGGCGGCTGCCATCGACAAAACGCAGACTGGCATTGCTGTCGGCTTCGCTGCGCAACACACTGCCGGCCTCCAGCTGATCGCCGGCTTGCAGCGGCTGCTCGCGCTCTTCCCCCGCACGGCGAACGAAAACCCGTCCGCGCGCATGAATGACCGTCGCCCGGGCGCTGCCCTGCGCCAGCCAGTTGACCGGAATGCGCAGCGCAGTGCCGGGCTGCAGGCGATAAGGGTCATCGACCCGGTTCAGCCGCTGCAAGGCCGGCCAGTCATGCGGCAGACGCAGATAGGCAGCACCGATGTCGAACAAGGTGTCACCACGCTGCACCCGGTAAAACCAGTCGTCCGCCTTCGCGACGGGCAATAACAGCAGCGCCAGCAACACCACCAGCAGCGCCCGGCTCGATGGGAGCACAGCATTCTCCGGAGAGGGTTGGCAGGATGATGGACGGCCGCAATGCGCGCCATCCATGATAGGGCGCACATTCTAAACGCTCCCCTGCCCTTGCGCGCCCTCTTTGAGACCCCGGATCAGCGGCGCTGCGGCTCGACTCAGAACGGCAGCTTGAACGGATCGTCCTCGCCCTGCTGCTCGGCAAGCTGCTGCGAGAAAAAGCCTTCGGTGTGAATCAGCTCCGGCTGGGCACCCAGCTTTTTCACCGTTTCGACGCAGTGATCGACAAAGCCGGTGCTGCCGGCAATGAAGACACTGTGCTTCGACAGATCCGGATACAGCCCCGGCAACACCTTGTCGATGCGACCGCTGAGAAAGCCTTCCGCTTCTTCCTGAGTGAGGGTGATCTTGTAATCGAAGTTGCGGTGCTTGGTACGCCACCAGGCCATCATGCCCTGACTGTAAGCGTCGGCCTGCGTGCGTGCCGAGAACACCATCGCTACCGGGCGCTTGTAGCCACGGCGCAGCGCCGCTTCGGCCAGCGCGAGGATCGGCGCCAGCCCGGTGCCTGCCGCCAGACAGAGTACCGGCGTATCGACCGACGGATCACCGATGAAGGTGCCGTAGGCGCCGGAAACCTTGATGCTGTCACCGATATTGAGCTTGTCATGCACCCAGATGCTGGTGCAGCCGTCATCCTGACGTGCGACCTGCAGCACGATCTCGCCATCGGGGCGCGGTGCATTGGCCACCGAATAGGCGCGCGGCGGGATGTGCTCGCGCGCATTGCTCACGGTGACATACTGCCCGGGCCAGTAGCGGATCGGCTGACCGACCGGACGCAGACGCAGTTCGACGACCCGCGCCGCCACCTGGCGCTTGTCGACCACCACAAACAGCGCATCTTCGCGCGGCGGAAACAACTTGGGTTTGGCGTCTTCGGTGCCCCATTCGATGGTGAGCTCTTCCGACAGCGGCTTGGCCATGCACATCAGACCGAAACCCTGACGACGCTCTTCCGGCGACAAGGCCATGTCGAGCACCATGCCCTGGTCGAACTGACCATCGAGCACCTTGACCTTGCATTCGCCACAGGCACCGGCACGACAGTTGTTGGGCAAGGCATAGCCGGCTTTTTCCAGCGCACCGAGCACGGTGTCACCGTAGCCGCACTCCACCGACTTTCCCGAAGGCTGCATGATGATGCGAGTCATATCTGTTTCTTCCGTTGAGGTTGAAAATTCGCAGCTCGAATGCAACGCAGCGCGTGACCGGACGAACGGTCAGGTCACGCGCTGCGCGGCAGGACTTCATCCGGCCAGGTCAGAACACCGGGATGATGTCATCCATGTCGATGTCGCTGATTTCCTCGCCACTGATGCCCACTTCAGGAATCGCCGGGAACGGAATGTTGTAGCGATCAAGCACCCCCTTCAGGTTGAGGATCGCATTGCGCCAGTTTTCCTTCTTGGCTTCGTAAGTGGGGATGCCGAAGCCGGCAGTGCGGGCCACTTCTTCCGCCTCACGCTGGTTGTCGATGAAATCAGCCGGCAGATCCCAGAAATCCATCGGCGGCTCGAACAGCACGGCGGACAGGAACAGATAGCCAGCGCGGATCTGCTTGGTGACGATGGCGCGGTTCTCCGGGCCGAGCTTGGGATAGTCGCGCTCCATCACTGCCATGCAGATCGCCATGTGACGACCTTCGTCACGACCGATGTTGCGGAACGCTTCCTTGAACACCGCTTCCCGCGAGTTCTCGAACATCTGCTTGAAGATCGTCGCTGCGGCGATCTCGCCCATCAGGAAGGAACTGAACAGCACGGCGAGGTCGTACTTGGGCACGGCTGTCTTGTAGCCGCTCCAGTAACGGCCGCCGTTGAAGTACAGCCACTTGGCGTTCTTCTGCAGCCGCTTGCCGAGTTCGGTCTTCGGCTCATAGGTGATCGGATCGGGATGGCCGAGGAATCTGGTAATCGCCAGACCGCACATGATTTCGTGGTTCTGTTCGTCACGCTGCACGGAGAAGAAGCACTTGCGTACCGGATCTTCTTCATGCACTTCATAGGTCTTGATCAGCGCTTCGGCAAACACCGGCGGCGCGGAAGCGTCAAACACCGACAACAGCGTCCACCAGTAGGCAATCGCTTCACGCTCTTCCCAGCTGTAGCTTTCAACATCGAGCGTATCCCACGGCAGCTTTTCCGGATCCCAGTCTTCTCGACGCGAAGCTTCCCAGATCTCCTGCAGCTTCTTGGTATGCGACTCCCAGGACAAGGGGTACACGTTGGGCTGCTCGGTCGCAGGTGGGAACTCCATCTTGTCGGCAAATTTTTCCTTGCTTGCTGCCATGTCTCACTCCTCTTCGGGTTTGGTTTGGCGGGATTGACGCCATCATCCGCCACAGCCGTGGCGCGAGATGAATAATGATACTTATGAATTCATAAATCAAGTATTTTTCGTATCACTTGACAAAAAAATCACCAAACAAAACACTAAAATCAAACAATCAAGCACCACAAAAATAAGGATAGAATATTTTAAGACTTTGATATTGAATTATTTATTGATAATTTTCACAACAATTTATATATATCGTAATTCCATATGACATATTTAATAACGATACATATTTTTTTAGATTTGTTGATCTGACGTTTTGTTTTTTGTCGCAACCCCCTCGTCTTCGGACCAATTCTGCCTGCCTGCGCTGCCCTCCTCCCCCTCAGCCGCACTGGATCAGACCGCCGCTTGCCCATACACTCGATCAGGCATACCACTTCCCTACCCTGAGAACCACGGAGACTCCTGATGGATTCAAGCATCAATACTGTCGAAATCAAGCTGCTCGACGGCAGCACGCTCACGCTCGGCGAACACGCTGACAAAGTGGTACTGATCGTCAACACCGCCAGCGAATGCGGGCTGACGCCGCAATACGCCGGTCTCGAACAACTGCAGCAGAATTACCGCGAGCGCGGCCTGCTGGTACTCGGCCTGCCCTGCAACCAGTTCGGCGCCCAGGAACCCGGCGATGCCCAGCAGATCGTCAGCTTCTGCGCGAGCAATTACGGCATCAGCTTTCCGCTCAGCGAAAAAATCGCCGTCAACGGGCCGGCCACTCATCCGCTCTACCAGCTGTTGAAAGCCGCAGCGGCCGATGAAGATGGCGGCACCGAGATCAAGTGGAATTTCGCCAAGTTCCTCCTCAGCCGCGACCGCCAGACCATCAAGCGCTATGCGCCCACCACCGCTCCGGAAGCGCTGGTCGCCGACATCGAAGCGCTGCTGTAAGCCTGCCCTCTTCCGGTCGGACAAGGCGTATCCTGAGCCTTTTCCAATCCCCAAGGAGCCCCGCATGAGCAAGCTTGCCCTGTTCCAGCCTTTGCAACTCAAGGATGCCCGTCTGCGCAATCGCATTGCGGTGGCACCGATGTGTCAGTACATGGCCGAAGACGGCGTGGCCACCGCCTGGCACCAGGTTCATTATCCCGGCATGGCGCGGGGCGGTGCAGCGCTGGTGATTGTTGAAGCCACCGCCGTGTCGCCCGAAGGACGGATCACTCCCGGCTGTCTCGGCCTGTGGAACGAGGCGCAGGCAGCGGCGCTCGCCCCGATCGCAGCGGCCATCAAGGCCGCAGGCGCGATTCCCGGCATTCAGCTCGCCCACGCCGGGCGCAAGGCGAGCGCCAACCGTCCCTGGGAAGGCGATGATCACATCGCCAGCGATGATCCGCGCAGCTGGCCGACAATTTCGCCGTCAGCGATTCCCTTTGGCGGCCAGCTCGATCGGGTTCCGCAGGCAATGACCGTGGCCGACATCGCCCGCGTGCAGGCCGACTTCGCTGCCGCAGCAACACGGGCACGCGAAGCCGGTTTCGAATGGCTGGAACTGCACTTTGCCCATGGTTATCTTGGCCAGAGCTTTTTCTCGCGCCACGCCAATCAGCGCCAGGATGACTACGGCGGCGATGCGCCGCGCCGCGGCCGCTTCCTGCGCGAAACGCTCGCGGCGGTACGCGAGCGCTGGCCGGAACACCAGCCGCTCACTGCACGCTTCGGCGTGGTGGAATTTGATGGCCACGACGAAGAAACGCTGGCCGAAGCCATCGAACTCAGCGGTCAGCTCAGGGATGGTGGCCTTGATCTGCTCAGCGTGAGCGCCGGTTTCTCCACCGTCGACGCCAGGATTCCCTGGAAACCGGGTTTTCTGGCGCCTTACGCTGCCCGCGTGCGCGCGGCGACCGGAATGCCGATCGCCTCTGCCTGGGGCTTTGGCGACCCGCAGCTGGCCGAGCAGGCACTGCAGCAGCAGCAACTCGATCTGGTGATGATCGCCCGCTCTCATCTGGCCAATCCGCACTGGCCTTATCATGCGGCCCGCGTCCTTGGTCATGAAGCGGCCAGCAGCGTGCTGCCGACGCCTTACGCGCACTGGTTGGGACGTTATCGGGACTGAGCAGGGGACGATTGAAACCGGACCTTCTGCTGCGCGCTGCCGGGCAACGCGCAGACCTCGCAGCTCAGCGCTCGACGCGCGCGGCAATGTAGGCTTTCACTGCCGCGACGTCCGGTGCCATCACCTCGACGCGCTGCGGCAGTTGCTCGATCCCGGCCAGGTCAGCCGGACGCGGCGGCTCACGATCAAGCGCTTCGACAATGGTTTCAGCGAACTTGGCCGGCTGGGCAGTTTCCAGCACCAGCAGCGGCACTTCGGCCGGCAGCGCATCCAGTTGTTCCAGCGCCACTTTCAGCCCGTCGGCAGTGTGGGTGTCGATGATGCAGCCATACGCTGCAAACGCCTGGCGGATGGTCGCCAGGCGGTCAGCATGAGTACTGACGCCGGAGACGAAACCGAAATCACCGATGCGGGCAAATTCGTCACTCGCCGACAGATCAAAAGCGCGCCCGCCATCGACTTCCGCCCACAGCGCGGCGACGCGGGCCGGATCGCGGCCAACGAGATCGAACACGAAACGCTCGAAGTTCGACGCCTTGGAAATATCCATCGACGGGCTGGAAGTGACGGCTGTTTCCACCGCCTTGCGCGGACGATAGATGCCGGTGCGGAAGAACTCGTCGAGCACATCGTTCTCGTTGGTGGCGAGGATCAGTTTCGCCACCGGCAGCCCCATCTGGCGGGCAATGTGGCCGGCACAGATGTTGCCGAAATTGCCGGAAGGCACGCAGAAAGCGACCTGCTCGTCATTGCTGCGCGTGGCAGCAAAATAGCCTTTGAAGTAATAAACGATCTGCGCTGCCACCCGCGCCCAGTTGATCGAGTTCACCGCACCGATCTTGTACGCAGCCTTGAAAGCGTGATCGTTCGACACTGCCTTGACGATGTCCTGGGCGTCATCAAACATGCCTTCGACGGCGATGTTGAAAATGTTGTCGTCCTGCAGCGAATACATCTGCGCGCGCTGGAAAGCGCTCATCTTGCCATGTGGCGACAGCATGAAGACGCGCACGCCCTGCTTGCCGCGCATCGCGTATTCCGCCGCCGAGCCGGTGTCACCCGAAGTGGCGCCGAGAATGTTGATCTGTTCACCGCGTTTGGCGAGCACGTATTCGAACAGGTTGCCAAGCAGCTGCATCGCCATGTCCTTGAAAGCCAGCGTCGGCCCGTTGGACAGTTCGAGCAAGCCCAGCCGGCCGGGCTGCAGCCAATGCACCGGGGTGATTGCGGCCGCCTGCGCCGCGTCGCGCGCATGCGGATAAACCTCAGCGGTGTAGGTCCGGGCGCAGATTGCGCGCAGATCGTCGGCCGGAATGTCGGTGATGAATTTCGACAGGATGGCGAAGGCCAGCTCGGCATACGACAGTCCCCGCCACTGATCCAGTTCGGCACGGCTGATCCGGGGATAGGATTCCGGCAGATAAAGGCCGCCATCAGGCGCAAGACCGCCAAGCAGGATGTCGCAGAACTCGGGCTGGGCCGCATGGCCGCGGGTGGAGATGTATTTCACGAAAAACCTCGGAGAAAACTCCGGAGAAAACCCCGGACTGAGCGTGGAGCAGGCGCCGTGCCGGCAGGACGGCTGCAATCAAAGGAAGCAAAGAGGCGATTCTAACGAATGCGGGGGCTACAATGCGCGTTTTGCAGCCACATCGGAGTCAGGCATGGATTTTGGCAAGCTCATCGGACAAGTCCTTCAGCAGGGCATGAACCAGCGCGGCCAGGCGCGTGTGAATCACAGTCTGGGGGATGCCGGCCTTGGCGGTCTGCTTGGCCAGGTACTGGGCGCAGGCGGTGGTCAGACGGCAGGTGGCGCTCAGGCAGAAGGCGCGGGGGGGGCGCTGGGACAGATTCTCGGCAGCGTGCTGGGCGGTCAGGGTGGCGTGGCCCAGGGTGGCGCTGCCCGCAGCGGTGGCGCTGATCTGGGGGCGATCCTCGGTGGCATGCTCGCCGGCGGTGGGCGCGGCGGCAGCAGTGCTGGTGGGGGACTGGGCGGAGGCTTGGGTGGCCTGCTCGGCAGCATGCTCGGCGGTGGTCAGTCTGGCGGCAGCGGGCGCAGCAATGGTGCGGGCATGGCCATTCTGGCTTCGCTGGCGATGGCTGCCTTGAAAAACTGGCAAGGCGGCAAGGCCGGCAGCTCCGCCGTGGGGCTGATGAGCGTCAGCGTCGACAGCGATTTCGATGCGGAACAGTTTTCCCGCCTGAGCAGCGCCGAGTTGGAAGAGCTGATGCTGCGGGCAATGATTTCGGCGGCCAAAGCCGATGGCGTGGTCGATGAGGATGAACTGCAGCGCATCGTCGGGCGGCTGGCTGAAGATGGCCTCAGCGCCGAGGAAAAGCAGTTCCTCGTCAACGAACTGCAAAGCCCGCTTGATCTGCCCGGCCTGATCGCCGCAGTGCCCAATGAAGCAGTCGCCGCACAAGTCTATGCCGCTTCCCTGCTGGCCATCGAGCTCGACAACGAAGCCGAATACGCCTACCTGCGCCAGCTTGCCCAGGGGCTCGGACTGGATCCGGCGACCGTCAGCCGCCTGCATCAACTCACCGGCGTCAGCACCTGAGGCTGAGGTTGAGGTTGAGACCGCTCAATCGAAACACATCGGCGGGTGAAGCTGCTTCAGTCCACGAAGCACTTTCACCCGCCGTCGGTCGGCGCATGGTTGCCAGCACAACGCGTAGCCCGGATAAGCGTAAGCGCATCCGGGGTTCAGGCCTGGAGAGAACGAAAAACTCCCGAAAAAACAGTGGCCTTCCAGTACTCCGGGAAAATGTGCGCACCTGCGGAAGCGAGCGACTTTCCCGGATGCGCTGACGCTTATCCGGGCTACGAAGTCGTTACGATCAGTCATGCAAGGGAAAAAGATGGGCGCCGAACGGAGGATCTGCAGAAGGAAGGGATTCCCCTCCTTCTGCAGATCAATGCGCAAGGTTTCTCAATCCTCAAGGCGGAAGCCGATTTTCAGCGTGACCTGAAAATGAGCCACTTTGCCATCGACGACATGGCCACGGTTTTGAAGCACTTCGAACCAGTCGATGTGACGCAGCGATTTTGATGCCACTTCGATGGCATTGCGAATTGCCGCATCGCTGCTCTCGGACGAAGTGCCGACCACTTCCACCAGCTTGTATACCCGATCTGTCATTGCTGTCTCCTGCCTGATGATGAAACATTCGCTGCACTGCCGGCGGCAGTTGCAGGGTGGCCCTGCTGCGGCTTGCGCCAGCGCTCAGGACGACGATCCGCCAAGACGACGACCCGCTCAGGACGACTGCTCATTCTGGTTGCCTGAATCCGGGACGGAAGCCTGACGGGCGCGCTCAAAAGCGGCTTCTGCCGCACGCTGACCGCGCACCCCCGCGATGGCCACCACGATCAGGATAGCAATGAATACCGCCAACTTGAACCACAAGCCCGGGGACATCGCGGCCATCCCTCCTGCCGGCGCTCACGCGCGCCCGGACGGAGGCTGATGGCGGGCGGCACTGGTGGGATCGGCAGCAAGCTGCCCGTCATTGGCCAGCAGCCAGCTGGCACGTTGCTGCCAGCGCGCGGCTTTGTCGGCTGCCAGTCCCGGTGCCCGCGCAATACGCTGCAGTAACTGCGGATCAGGACGATGGGCGGTCACCGCATCCCAGTAATCAGCCACACTCAGCCAGGGATTGGGCCGTTCGAGCAGTTCCAGGTAATCCCCGCCGCCGATTTCGCCTTCTGCAAGCACGCGGTAATACCAGCCGGTCACCCCTGCCGCTTCGACAAAGCGTGAAGCATTGTCGACCTTCAGCCGCAGATCGATTTTCCAGCACGGCGAACGCGGCTGGCTGAGCTGGATGCGCGCACTGCCCAGGGCAAACACATCACCAATGCAGACTTCGTGCTCGGTGAGACCGGAGGTGCTCAGATTCTCGCCGAGCACACCGGCAGCGAGCAGACCCGCGCACTGCGGCCATTCCTCTCCCAGCACCTGATAGTGCTCGACAGGATAATGGTGCAGCGCTTTCTCCGGCCCGCCATGATGAACCCGGTCAGCCTGCTCGTCGCCAGCGAGTCCGGTACGGCTCAAGTGCAGCCGGCCAGCGACCGGCGCCTTGAAGATGCCAGTTGCTTCGCCTTCGGGCAGCATCAGACGCACCCGGCCGACAAACAGCTGGTCGATGAGGGTACGCATCACCGCTGCTCCCTTCAGCTCAGGCTTTCCATGCGCAGGCGGGTCAGCTTGCCGGCGACCACCGGCAGCGCTTCAATGGCGGCAATCGCCGCATTGGCCTGACGCTCGCGGGTGCGGTGGGTGAGCAGGATGATGTCGGTGTGGGTTTCGCCATCGGCAGTCATGTGCTGGATGAGCGCTTCGATCGAGATCGCATTGTCGGCCAGGATACGGGTGATGTCGGCCAGCACGCCCGGCTTGTCCTCGACCCGCATGCGCAGGTAGTAAGAGGTGATGACGTCCTCGATCGGCAGGATCGGCAGGTCGCGCAGCTGATCCGGCTGGAAGGCCAGGTGGGGTACCCGGTGCTCGGGGTCGGAAGTATGCAGCCGGGTAACATCGACCAGATCGGCAATCACCGCTGAAGCAGTCGGCTCTGCACCGGCGCCACGACCGTAATACAAGGTGGCATCGACTGCATCGGCCTGCACCAGCACCGCATTCATCACCCCTTCGACATTGGCGATCAGGCGCTTGGCCGGGATGAGGGTGGGATGGACGCGCAGCTCGATGCCTTCGTCACGCCGCCGGGCAATGCCGAGCAGTTTGATGCGGTAACCGAGCTGTTCGGCGTAGTGGATGTCGACTGCATCGAGCTTGCTGATGCCTTCCACATACGCCTGGTCGAAGTGAGTCGGAATGCCGAACGCGATCGCGCTCATGATGGTCGCCTTGTGCGCCGCATCCACCCCTTCGATGTCGAAGGTCGGATCCGCTTCAGCATAGCCGAGCGCCTGCGCTTCCCTGAGCACTTCCTCGAAGGGCAGACCGCGATCGCGCATCTCGGACAGAATGAAGTTGGTGGTGCCGTTGATGATGCCGGCGATCCACTCGATGCGGTTGGCAGCCAGACCTTCGCGCAAGGCCTTGATGATCGGAATCCCGCCTGCAACTGCCGCTTCAAAGGCCACCATCACACCTTTTTTCTGCGCTGCGGCAAAAATTTCATTGCCATGGACCGCAAGCAGGGCCTTGTTGGCAGTAACCACATGCTTGCCGTTGTCGATCGCCTGCAGCACCAGTTCCCTGGCGACGCCATAGCCGCCGATCAGCTCGACGATGATGTCGATTTCCGGATCGGCGACCACTGCAAAAGCGTCATCAGTGAGCTTGGCACTGCCACCAGTCACCTGACGGGCCAGTTCGAGGTTCTTGTCCGCCACCGTGGTGATGACAATCGGTCGGCCTGCGCGACGGGAAATTTCCTCGGCGTTACGCTTCAGGACGGTGAAGGTGCCACCGCCTACGGTGCCAATGCCAAGCAGGCCAACTTTGATCGGTTTCATGCAATGTATTCCGTAAAAATAATGAACCA